>NZ_WWIR01000492.1 GCF_009863025.1 Streptomyces sp. SID4985
GGCGGTTGCGGCGGGCGTCCAGCCGCAGCCCCTCCCCCTCGGCGGGGTCGGCCGCCGCGTACCGGCCCACGCCGCCCGAGGGAGCCATCCGAGAGGAATCCCCGGTCACTGTCTCTCACCTCCGCGTAAACGGACGATGCCGTCCGTTTGGCAGCCTAGCCTCGGGACATCGTCGCCGGGGCACTCCGGCAGCCCCCGTACCAGCAGAGGAGAACACCATGAGGGCCGTATTCGTCGACCGCTACGGCGGCCCCGAGGTGCTGCGCGTCGGCGAGGCCGAGCGGCCCGTGCCGGGCCCCGGCCAAGTGCTCGTACGGGTACGGGCGTTCAGCGTCAACGGTGGTGAACTCGCCGCCCGCGCCGGGAAGGTGCGCCTCCTGACCGGCCGCCGGTTCCCGCAGCGCACGGGCCTCGACTTCACCGGCGAGGTCGCCGCGCTCGGCAACGGTACGGCCGGAATCGCGGTGGGCGACCGGGTGTGGGGCGTGATGGGCCGCACGTCAGGATTCGGCAGCGCCGCCGAGTACGTCGCGGTGCCCGCGAACCGCATCGGACTTGTGCCGGACGGCCTGGACCTGGTGGAGGCCGCCGCGCTCCCGGTGGGCACCACCGCCGTCACCGCCCTGCGCGACAAGGCGCGGCTCCGCCTCGGCGAACGGCTCCTCGTACGCGGAGCTGCGGGCGGCGTCGGCAACATCGCCGTCCAACTGGCCAAGGCACACGGCGCCCACGTCACCGGCCTGGCCCGCGCCGCGAACCTCGACTTCGTCCGCGAGCTGGGTACCGACGAGGCGGTGGACCATCGCGCGGTCCGCTTGGACGAGTTGGGCCGCTTCGATGTCGTACTGGACACGGTGGGTTCCCAACTGGCAGCTTATCGACGCCTGTTGCGCCCCGGCGGCCGTATGGTCACCATCGCGTTCGACCTGTCCCGCCCTGTCGCGTCGCTTGCCTCTATCACCACCAGCGCCGTCCACGGCCGCAGTCGGGTCCGCTTCTTCAGCGGCAATCCGCAGCGGGGTCTGCTGGACGACATCGCCCAGCATGTGCTCCGGGGCGACCTGCGTCCCGTAGTGGACACCGTGTATCCCCTGGCGGCCATCGCCGATGCCCACCGGGCGCTGGAGGCGGGTGGGGTGCGGGGGAAGTTCGTGGTGCGGGTGGACTGAGCGGACGGGGCACCGTGGGCGAGGGCACCGAGACGTCCCGAACCCCCGGCTACCGGGTCTATTCGCAGTGCACCGGGCTTCAGCCCGGTGGTGAAGCGAATCTGAGAACTGCTCTGGCCTCAGCTGTGTGCACGGATCTGCACTGTTCACCTCGGCCCAGGTCAGAGCGGCCGGTTCTGCTGTTCGATGTACTGCTTCACGATGCTGAGCGGTGCGCCGCCGACGGATCCTGCGAAGTACGAGCCGGACCAGAGCCGTTGTGCCCGCCAGTAATGGCGGACGAGGTCGGGGAACTCCTGGCGCAGCCGCCGGGAAGAGACGCCCTTGAGGCTGTTGACCAGCTTGGACACGGCGACCTTCGGCGGGAAGTTCACGAGCAGGTGGACGTGGTTGTTCTCGCCGTTGAACTCGACCAGCTCGGCCTCGAAGTCCTCGCACACGGCCCGCATGATCTCCTCGCACCGCGTCAGGTGCCGGTCGGCGAAGACCTTGTGTCGGTACTTCGTCACGAAAACCAAGTGGACATGCATGCGGAAGATACAGTGACGACCAGTACGAACGTTCTCATCGATACCCATAAACCAATTTTGTATCGTGATCCGTGTGAAGCTTCGGTACTCCTTCCGCGTGTACCCGAGTGCCGGTCAGTGCACCGCGTTGGCGAGGGCGTTCGGGTGTGCACGGGTGGTCTTCAACGACGCGCTCCGCACCCGTGAGGCCGCCCGTGCCGCCGGGCTGCCGTTCCCGAAGACCGGCGACCTGTCCAAGCGGCTCATCACCGAGGCGAAGAACACCCCGGAACGGGCGTGGCTCGGCGAGGTCTCGGCGGTTGTCCTTCAGCAGTCCCTCCGCGACCTGGACACCGCGTACAAGAACTTCTTCGACGGGCTGAAGGGCAAGCGCCCGTGCATGGGTGCACCCCGGTACAAGTCCCGCAAGGACACCCGCCAGGCCGTCCGGTTCACGGCGAATGCCCGCTGGTCGATCACCCCGGGTGGGAAGCTGCGCCTGCCGAAGGTCGGCGACCTGAAAGTGAAGTGGTCCCGCGCGCTGCCTTCGACACCGTCCACGGTGACCGTGGTCAAGGACAGCGCGGGCCGGTACTTCGCGTCCTTCGTCGTCGAGACGGGCCCCGACGAAGTCCTGCCGGAGACGACGCCCGAGGTGGGCATCGACCTCGGCCTGACCCACTTCGCCGTGCTCTCCGACGGCCGGAAGATCGACAGCCCGCGCTTCCTGCGCAGGGCGGAGAAGCGACTCAAGAAGGCGCAGCGGGCCCTCACCCGCAAGCAGAAGGGGTCCAGCAACAGGGACAAGGCCAGAGTCAAGGCCGCTCGCGCGCATGCGCGGGTGGCCGACGCGCGCCGCGAGTTCCACCACCGGCTCTCCACCCAGCTGATCCGCGAAAACCAAACGGTCGCGGTGGAAGACCTGGCGGTCAAGGGACTCGCCCGTACCCGCCTGGCCAAGTCCGTCCACGACGCCGGATGGTCGGCGTTCGTGAACATGCTGGAGTACAAAGCCGCCCGGTACGGGCGCACCCTTATCCGGATCGGCCGCTTCGAGCCCACCAGTCAGGTGTGCTCCCAGTGCGGCGTCAAGGACGGCCCCAAACCCCTGCACGTCCGTATCTGGACGTGCTCGGCGTGCGGGGCCGTCCTGGACCGGGATGTGAACGCGGCGGTCAACGTCGCCAAGGCCGCCGGACTGGCGGTATCAGCCTGTCGAGCGCGGGTAAGACCGGGACTCGTCCCGGCACAGCGCAGCGAAGCAGGAACCCACCCGCAGCGACCCACACAACCCGTGTGGGAGCAGACGGGAATCCCCCGCCTTCAGGCCGGGGAGGAAGTCAATTCTTGCCCTTCTCGTCGTTCTCCTTGAAACAGACGACGAACCATTCTTTGGCAGCCACCTGCGTCAGCGAGCCGGTCGTGTCCGGGACGTCCGAGCACGCGAAGGTGTCGACGACCGCGTCCTTGTCCATCTTGAGGACCTTGTAGTCGGCGTGCGGGTCGGTGCAGTCGAGCTTCTCGGCCTTCGCGTTCTCTTTCGTGCCGGTGTTCTGGAAACAGTCACCGGGCTTGAGCTTCGCGGACTGGTCCTTGGTGTCGTACGGGCCCAGGGCGGAGAACGTCACGAGGCCCGCGAGGACGAGGAGCACCGCGAGGAAGATCAGACGGTTGCGTCGTATCTGCTCCGGGGTGTGCGAGGCGTTGAGGCCACCGGAGGACGGCAGTTGGGACACGGTCAGTTCCTCGGGCTGGGGGTTTGCGAAGGCGATCATGAATCTAGCCCACCGGCCCGCGCGCGCCGCCCGCCGCCCCCTCTGGCCGCCCGCCGCCCCCCTCATGTTGGTCGCGGACGGCGTGATTCAACGATTGCGGCCGGGACTCCATGCGTAGGCCATGGGAGCCGTCTCCACGACTTCGCTCGGCCATGCTTCCCGAACGCGCTCAAGCCGCTGGTGATGCTCCTGAATCCAGGTTTCCCGCGGCTGGAGCCAGAGCGTCGTGGTGAGGCGGTCGGGGTCGTCGACGGTCACGGACAGGGAGCGGTCCTCGTGCAGGTGGATGGCCAGGCTCAGTCCGCGGTCGCCACCGATGGTCACGCCCGCGCCCGGCGCGAGGCGGGTCAGGTCGTGCTGCCAGGCGGTCAAGTCCTCTTGGAAGAGGAAGAGTTCGAGCCGGGCGTCAACGAATTCGGTGGAGGTCAGGACGTCGGCCCGCAGGATGTCATGGCCGGTCAGCACCCCCGGCTGGAAACGGCCGGTCACTCGGACGACACAGCGACCGCCATCCGCGTCTTCCAGGTTGATCAGGTCAACTGCACCCGGTTCGGTCACCGTTGGTCTCTCTCCCGTGATGGTCGGACGTGCATCCTCTCGCACTCACTGGCTGGGGGAATCCGGCACCACAGCGGTGGACAGCAGGGCGGTGTCAGTGGGTGCCGCTACCTTCGGCGTCATGTCCATGGATGCGAACCCCCTGTCCCTGTTGTCGGCTGAACTCACGGGTGATGGTGAGACGTTGGGTCTCGGCCTGCCGCCGGGATCGCTCGTCACCGAGACGGAGTCGGGACCGTGGCGCGAGCCGCTGCTCTGGGTTTCCGACGGGATCGCCGGTCCGGCCGACTGGGGCCAGTACGCGGCGGCTTGCGCTGGAAAGGGACTTCAGCCTGTTCTCCTCGACGGCGATGAGGACATCGCGGGCTGGTGGAACACCGAGCTGGACCCCGGCATGATGTCGGCCCCGGCCGATCATGACGCCGAGGGCGTCCTCAAGGAGTTCTGGCACGCGGCGGTGGCGGCCACCGAGGAAAACGAGGACGACGAGGACGAGGGCGCAACCATCGCCCCGTACAGCGGCGACTGGCCCGGCCCGGCCCCGAGACGGCCCGCGGCGGCGGACCCGGACGCGGTCGCCGCGGAGGTGGCCGCCGCTCTCGTGGAGCACCGGCTCTCAAGCCCTCGCCTGGCCCTGGCCCCCGCGACCCGCTCCGCGGATCTTCCGGCAGCGATCGGCTGGACGGGACCGATCAACCACGAGAACGACGTGGCCCGCCTGTGCGCTGTTCTCCGATCATGGGAGGACCGTTTCGGCGTCCGGGTGGTAGCCCTCTCCCACAACCGTCTGGACCTGTCCGTCGCGGCACCCCCACAGACGCTGGACGAAGCCCTCGCGGTGGCCGTCGAACACTTCGCCTTCTGCCCCGACAATGTCTGGCAGGGGTACGAGACCTTGCGCCTCTACGCGGAGGAGGCTCTGGTGGGCAGCCGTCACTGGACGTTCTGGTGGGACTGAGCGTTGCGCGGACCCCGCGCGGCCGCTCGGTTCAGACGCGGGTGAGGCGGTGCAGCGCCCAATGGACCATGGGGGCGTAGAGCAGGGGCACCGGGCAGGCGGCCATCAGTTCCACGACGACTTGCGTGCCCGTCCCGTGGGGCGACAGTGTGTGCCCCACCTGTACGGGGATACCCAGGAAGACGAGTTGCCAGGTCCAGGTGCCGTGCGACTGGTCGACCTCCGTGACCGTGAAGCGGCCGCGCAGCAGGCCCGCGACCTGGACCACACCCCGCGCGCCCGGCCGGATGACGTCGCCCTGCGTCTCGACGGCACGCAGATGCGGTGCCCAGTGGGCCCATCGGTCGTACCGCGCGTACCGCTCCCAGACCACATCGGGCGCCGCGGGGCCCGCGACCGTGACGGTGTGCCGCATGTCTGTCCTCCCAGCGGTGTCGGCCTCAATCTACGGCGCGCGGGGCAGGGGCGCCCGGCGAGCGGACGGACGGGGAAGCGCGTCTGCGGAACCTGGAAGCGGCCGGGAGAACTCACCTCGCGCGAGCGGACGGGGACGGCACAGCCCGCTCCGGCCAAGACGCTGAGCGCGCGCCCCCTCACCCACACCGCCTTCAAACACCGACGGCCCAGGCCCTGCCCGCCCGCTCTCGCCCACCGCACCCCGCCTCGTCGTAGCGTCGCAACACCAGCTCCGCCACCCACCGCTGCGCGCCCAGGGGCGCCGCCGTCCAGCGGGCCCCTGTCCCGGTGAGGCGGTGGGCGAAGTGGCCCGGGGCCAGAAGGTGGGTCGCCAGGGCGACGTCCGGGTGTCCCGCCGTATGCCAGGCGGCGACGGCTTCGGCGGGTGAGGGGCCTTCACCGGCGGCGAAGGCGACCGTCACCGGTGCGTCCAGGCGGGCGGCGAGCAGGCGGGCCGATTCCGCCGTGTCGGCGCGGGCCCGTGGGTCGGAGGAACCGGCGGCGGCCAGGACCACCGGTGCGCGGCCCGCCGGGCGGCCCGCCTCGGACAGGCGGGCCGCGAGGGCGCGGGCCAGGAAGGGGGAGGGCCCGAGGGCC
>NZ_WWIR01000493.1 GCF_009863025.1 Streptomyces sp. SID4985
CGGCTGCGCGGGCGCCCGGTCGGGGACGGCCACTCCCGGGCGGCGCCCGCGCTGCTTCGGGCCCGCCGGGACCGGGTCTGCTGCGGCCTCACCTATGTCTCCACCGGCCGCCTCGACACGGCCCGCGCGGTGCTGCGCCGCACCCTGGACCTGATGGAACCGGTGCTGGAGGCGGGCGCGCCGGTCGTCGTCCTGGAACCGAGCTGTGCGGCGGCGCTCCGCTCCGACCTGCCCGAGCTGCTGCCCGAGGACCCGCGCGCGGCCCGGCTGGCCGCCTCCGTCCTCACCTTCGCGGAGGCGCTGGAGCGGCACGCGCCCCTGTGGACGCCGCCCGCCGTCGACCGTCCGGTGACCGGCCAGACCCACTGCCACCAGCACGCGGTGCTCGGCGACGGCGCCGACCGCAGACTCCGCGAGGCGGCGGGCCTGACCGGCGACCTCAGCGGCGGCTGCTGCGGGCTCGCGGGCAACTTCGGCTTCGAGAAAGGACACTTCGAGGTCTCCCGCGCCTGCGCCGAGGACCAGCTCCTGCCCTCGGTCCGGAAGGCGCCCCCGGACGCCGTGATCCTGGCCGACGGCTACTCCTGCCGCACCCAACTGGCCCAACTGTCCGGCATACGCGGCCGCCACCTCGCAGAGGTGCTCGCGGACGCGCTGGACCGGGCGGAAGGGGGGCCTTGAGCGGGAGGAACGGCCGGACGGCGGCCTCGTGCCTCCTTGCGGCACCGCGCTCCGGGGCGGGCGGGACCGAGCTGCGGGGCGGCCTGTGCCAGGGCCGGGGGCGGCCCCCGCTCGTAGGGTGAGCGCACAGCGACCGTGCCGTGAAGGAGTCCCGCGCATGACTCTCACCCTGCGTCCCGTCACCCGGGCCGAGCACCTGTCCTTCGTCGCGTCCCTCCCCTCCGTCAGCCACATGCAGCTGCCGTCGTGGGGGGACGTGAAGCCGGACTGGTCGGCGGAGAGCCTCGGCTGGTTCGAGGAGGACGGGCGGCTGGTCGGGGTGGGCCTGGTGCTGCTGCGGCCGCTGCCCAAGGTCAGGCGGTATCTGGCCTACCTCCCCGAGGGCCCGGTCATCGACTGGCACGCCCCCGACCTGGAGCGCTGGCTCGCCCCGCTGCTGACGTACCTGAAGTCGCGCGGCGCCTTCTCGGTGAAGATGGGCCCGCCGGTGGTCGCCCGGCGCTGGAGTCCCGAGGCGGTCAAGGCCGCGATCGTGGACCCGGACGCGCACCGGCTGGGCGACGCCGAGCCCACCTCGGAGGACCCGCGCGCCCACGAACTGGCCGACCGGCTGCGCCGCATGGGCTGGCGGCAGGCCGAGCCGGGCGCCGAGGAGGGCTTCGCGGCGGGCCAGCCCCGGTACGTGTGCCAGGTGCCGTTCGCCGGGCGCTCCTTCGACGACATCCACGGCGGGCTCAACCAGCAGTGGCGGCGCAACATCAAGAAGGCCGAGAAGGCGGGCGTCAAGGTCGTGCGCGGCGGCCACGAGGACCTGCCGGCCTTCTACGAGCTGTACACCGAGACCGCCGAGCGCGACCGGTTCGTCCCGCGCCCGCTGCCGTACTTCCGGCGCATGTGGACCGCGCTCACCGCCGAGGACCCCGACCGGATGCGCCTGTACCTCGCGCACCACGACGGGGAGGTGCTGGCGGCGGCGACGATGCTGACCGTCGGCGGGCACGTCTGGTACTCCTACGGCGCCTCCACCGCCCGCAGGCGCGAGGTCCAGCCCAGCAACGCCATGCAGTGGCGCATGATGACCGACGCCCATGAACTCGGCGCGCACGTCTACGACTTCCGGGGCATCACCGACACCCTGGAGGAGTCCGACCACCTGCTCGGCCTGCTGCGCTTCAAGGTGGGGGCGGGCGGCGAGGCGGTGGAGTACGTGGGGGAGTGGGACTTCCCGCTGAACCGGCTGCTGCACAAGGCGCTGGAGACGTATCTGCGCCGCCGCTGAAACTCCTGGTCGGAGGGGTCGTTTCTCAGCATCCGGGACGGTCGGTCGTACAGCCGCAAAAACGCTTCACACACCTGACGGTGGTCCATTACCGTGGACCGGGCAGTACACCGAGATGCACATGATCCGTTCCGAGCCCGACCTCAGGACCGCCCGTGACTCCCGTCAGCACCTCCAGCACGACCACCCCGGCCACCGGTGAGCGGCAGTCGCCGCCGGGCGGGGGCAGGCTCGGCTCGCTCGGGCCGGTCGGCCTGGTGCTGGCCGGCGGAGTGTCGGTCCAGTTCGGCGGCGCGCTCGCGGTGACGCTGATGCCCCGCACGGGCGCGCTCGGCGTGGTCACCCTTCGGCTGCTCGCGGCGGCCGTGGTGCTGCTCGTGTTCTGCCGCCCCCGGCTGCGCGGACACTCCCGCGCCGACTGGATCACGGTGATCGTCTTCGGCATCACCATGGGCGGGATGAACGGGCTGTTCTACCAGGCGGTCGCCCGTATCCCGCTCGGCCCCGCCGTCACCCTCGAGGTCCTGGGCCCGCTGGCCCTCTCCGTCATCGCCTCCCGCCGCGCGATCAACATGCTGTGGGCCGGTCTCGCCCTCGGAGGTGTCTTCCTGCTGGGCGGGGGAGGCTTCGACACGCTCGACCCCATCGGTGTGGCCTTCGCTCTGGGGGCGGGCGCCATGTGGGCTGCCTACATTGTTTTCAGTGCCCGTACGGGCCGCCGCTTTCCACAGGCCGACGGGCTGGCCCTCGCCATGGCGGTGGCCGCGCTGCTCTTCCTGCCGCTGGGCATCGCCGGGGCGGGCACCCGGCTGCTGAACCCGACCACCATCGCGCTCGGTTCGGCGGTCGCCCTGCTCTCCTCGGTGCTGCCCTACACCCTCGAACTCCTCGCCCTGCGCCGTCTGCCCGCCCCCACCTTCGCCATCCTCATGAGCCTCGAACCGGCCCTCGCGGCCACGGCGGGCTTCCTCGTCCTCCATCAGACCCTGTCCGCCATGCAGGCGGCGGCCATCGCCCTGGTGATCGCGGCGAGCATCGGCGCGGTCCGCACCCAGACCCGCCGCGCCTCGGTCCCGACGCGCGCACCGGAAGCCTGAGCGGACGCGCCCGACCGCGGCCCGTTCGCGGGTCACTCCAGCGTGGCCAGGGCCGCCCGTGCGTTGTGGGCCGCGATGCCGAGCATGGCCTCGCGGTCGGGGAAGTCGCCGTCGAGCAGCCGCAGCGGGCCCGCTACCAGGGAGAGGTGCTGGGCCAGGGCGTAGAGCGCGAGCCGGTCGGGGTCGAGGTCGGGGCGGGCGAGGTGGGTGTAGTGCTCGCCGAAGCGGAGGCGCAGGAAGGTGTGTTCCCACTCCACGTCGAAGTGGAGCAGGCCCTCGATGTCGATGAGGACGGGGTGACCGTCGGCGTCGAGGAGGACGTGGTCGGGGCCCAGTTCGCCGTGGACGAGGCCGTACGCGGTGCGAGGGTGCACGTGGGAGCGCAGGTCGTGGAGTCGGGCCGCGAGGCGGTCGTGTGCCGGGTGGATCGTGGCGTCGCGGGCGGCGGCCTCGGTGAGGTCGCGCAGGGCGCGGTCGAGGACGAGCTGTTCGGCGGGGGCCGCGCTGAAGGGATATGGGTGGCCCACACTGCCGTAGTGCGGAGCCTGGGCGTGTCGCATGTGGTCGAGGGCGCGGGCGAGTTCGGCCAGGGGCGTGGCGGCGCGGGTGGGGTCGTGGAGCAGCAGGGACTCCAGGGTGCCGCCGGGGAGGTCCTCGACCACGGCCAGGTCGGCGGTGCGGGTGCCGGTGGCGGTATTGGTGCCGGTCGCATCGAGTTCGGTCGCGTACAGCAGGTCCGGGGTGCGGACCCCCGCCTCCCGGAGTGCGTGGTGTGCGGCCAGGTAGGGGGTGAGGCCGGTGGTGGGGGTGAGGGGGTCCGTCGGCGGTTCGTCGTCGGCGTCCGGCCAGAAGTTCTCCTCCGGCGCCCATCGGTACACGATCACGGCGGCGGGTCCGGCCCCGTCGAGCCGTACTCGGTAGACCCCCTTCTTGCTGCCCCCGCGCAGTCGCTCGACGCCCACGATCTCGGCGCGGGTGCCCAGCGCTTCACGCAGCAGTTCCGGGAGGTTGACAGTCGTCGTCAGTTCGCGCATCGGGTGAAGGTACCGGGACGGCGGGGCGCTCCGGTGGCGAATATTTTTCATGCAAGCACGCTTGATTGTTTCTGGGGTCGCTGCCATGCTCCCCTGCATGGCCGATCCGACGCCCGTCATCGACGACTTGCGTGCCGAGAGTGATGAACTCGATCTGCTGGTAGGGGAGTTGAGCGCGGGGCAGTGGGCGTCGCCCACTCCGGCGCCCGGCTGGACCGTGGCCCATCAGATCGCGCATCTTGCCTGGACCGACCGGTCCGCGCTGACCGCGGTCACCGACCCCGACGGTTTCCGGGTGCTCGTGGAGAAGGCGTTCGCCGCGCCCGGGTCCTTCGTGGACGAGGGGGCGGAGGAGGGGGCCCGGCTCGCGCCCGCCGAGTTGTTGGCGGGGTGGCGCGCGGACCGGGCCGCGCTGGAGCGGGCGCTGCGGGACGCGCCGAGCGGGGCGCGGTTCCCCTGGTATGGGCCGCACATGTCCGCCGCCTCCATGGCGACAGCCCGACTCATGGAGACCTGGGCCCATGGGCTGGATGTCGCCGCCGCCCTGGGTGTGGTGCGGACACCTACGGACCGGCTCCGGCATGTGGTGCGGATCGGGGTGCGTACGCGGGACTTCGCCCACGGGGTGCACGGACTGACGCCGCCTGGCGAGGAGTTCCGGGTGGAACTCGTCGGCCCCTCCGGTGAGGTGTGGTCCTACGGCCCGCCCGACGCCCCGCAGCGCGTCACCGGTCCCGCCCTCGACTTCTGCCTCCTGGTCACGCAACGCGCCCACCGCGCCGACCTGGCCCTGGTCGCCGTCGGGCCGGACGCCGACCGGTGGCTGGACATCGCCCAGGCGTTCGCGGGTCCGCCCGGACAGGGGCGCGCGCCCGGGGAGGCGGGCCGGTGACGCCGGCCGAGAGGGCGACCGCCGAGGGAGTGCCCGCCGAGACGAAGCCCGTCGAGGGAGTGCCCGCTGAGGCGACGCCCGTCGCGCCCCTCCGCATCGGCAACTTCTCCGGCTTCTACGGCGACCGCGCCGACGCCCTGCGCGAGATGCTCACCGGCGGCGAAGTGGACGTCCTCACCGGCGACTACCTCGCCGAACTCACCATGCTCATCCTCGCCCGCGACCGGCTGAAGGACCCGTCCGCCGGGTACGCCCGCACGTTTCCGCGCCAGTTGGAGGACTGCCTCGGGCTCGCGCACGAGCGCGGGGTGCGGATCGTCACCAACGCGGGTGGGCTCAACCCGGCGGGGCTCGCGGACGCGGTAAGGGAGTTGGCGGAACGGCTCGGGATACGTGTGCGTGTCGCACATGTGGAGGGGGACGACCTCACCGCCGCTCACCCTGGTGTGCTCGCCGCCCATGCCTACCTCGGCGGCTTCGGCATCGCGGAGTGTCTGCGCGCGGGGGCCGACATCGTGATCACCGGGCGTGTGACGGACGCGGCCCTCGTCACCGGGGCCGCCGCCGCGCACTTCGGGTGGGGGCCGGGGGAGTACGACCGGCTCGCGGGGGCCGTGGTCGCCGGACATGTGCTGGAGTGCGGGACGCAGGCCACGGGCGGGAACTACGCGTTCTTCGGGGACGGTGACGTACGCCGTCCCGGCTTTCCGCTGGCCGAGATCCACGCCGACGGCAGCAGCGTCATCACCAAACACCCCGGCACCGGCGGCTTCGTGGACACCGGGACGGTCACCGCGCAGTTGCTGTACGAGACGGGGGGCGCGCGGTACGCGGGGCCCGATGTCACCGCCCGGCTGGACACGGTACGGCTCCGCCAGGACGGGCCCGACCGGGTGCGGATCACCGGGGTCAGGGGAGAAGCGCCCCCGCCCACGCTCAAGGTCGGGCTCAACCGGCTCGGCGGGTTCCGCAACGAGGTCGCCTTCGTCCTGACCGGGCTCGACATCGAGGCCAAGGCGGCGCTGGTGCGCGAGCAGATGAGTGACGCGCTGGCCAAGTCGCCTCCGGCGGAGATCCGTTGGGAGCTGGTGCGCACCGACCGGCCCGACGCCGACACCGAGGAGACGGCGTCCGCTCTGCTACGGCTCGTCGTCCGGGACAGCGACCCGCAGGTCGTGGGGCGCGCGCTGAGCGGGGCCGCGATCGAGCTGGCCCTCGCCAGTTACCCCGGCTTCCATGTGCTGGCACCACCCGGAAAGGGCGATCCCTATGGGGTCTTCGAGGGTGTGTACGTGCCCCATGGTGCCGTCGACCATAGGGCAGTCCTCCACGACGGCCGCCATGTCCATATGGCGCCACCCCAGGAGACGCGTCCGCTCGACGACGTACCGGACCCGGCCCTTCCCGCACCCCTCCCACCAGGCGCCCCCACCCGTCGCGCGCCTCTCGGGCTGCTCGTCGGGGCCCGTAGCGGGGACAAGGGCGGGGACGCCAATGTCGGGGTGTGGGCCCGTTCCGAGGACGCCTGGCGCTGGCTCGCGCACGAGCTGACCGTCGAGCGGTTCCGCGAGCTGGTTCCCGAGGCCCGCGACCTGCCCGTCACCCGGCACGTACTGCCCCACCTGCGTGCCCTCAACTTCGTCGTCACCGGCATCCTCGGCACCGGAGTCGCCGCCCGCCACCGCTTCGATCCCCAGGCCAAGGCCCTCGGCGAGTGGCTGCGCTCCCGCCATGTGGACATCCCGGAGGTGTTGCTGTGAGGGCCGGGGCGAGCACCGGTCCCGCACACCCCACCACCCCCCATCCCCCGGAGGCCCGCCCATGACCGTCCTCCCCTCCTCCCTCGACCCCACCGCCCCCGACTTCCAGGCCAACCGCGAGGCCATGCTCGGCAAGCTGGCCGAGCTGGAGGGCGAACACGGGAAGGCGCTCGCGGGTGGTGGGGAGAAATATGTGGCCCGGCACCGTAAGCGCGGCAAGCTGCTCGCGCGGGAGCGGATCGAGTTGCTGGTCGATCCCGACACGCCGTTCCTGGAGCTGTCGCCGCTGGCCGGGTGGGGCAGTGAGTACACGGTCGGGGCGTCGCTCGTCACGGGGATCGGTGTGGTGGAGGGCGTGGAGTGCCTGATCACCGCCAATGACCCGACCGTGCGCGGCGGTGCGAGTAACCCGTGGAGTCTGAAGAAGGCGCTGCGTGCGAACGAGATCGCCCGCGTCAACCGGCTGCCCTGCATCAGCCTCGTCGAGTCCGGGGGTGCCGATCTGCCCTCGCAGAAGGAGATCTTCATCCCCGGTGGGGCGATCTTCCGGGACCTGACCCGGCTGTCGGCGGCCGGTATCCCGACCGTCGCCGTCGTGTTCGGCAACTCCACGGCGGGCGGCGCGTACATCCCCGGGATGTCGGACCACGTGATCATGGTCAAGGAGCGGGCGAAGGTGTTCCTCGGCGGGCCGCCGCTGGTGAAGATGGCGACCGGTGAGGAGAGCGACGACGAGTCGCTGGGCGGGGCCGAGATGCACGCCCGTACCTCCGGCCTCGCCGACCACTTCGCGGTGGACGAGCGGGACGCGATCCGGCAGGCCCGCCGGGTGGTCGCGCGGCTCAACCACCGCAAGGCGTACGGCGATCCGGGCCCCGCCGAGCCGCCGAAGTACGACCCCGAGGAGCTGCTCGGGATCGTCCCCGGCGATCTGCGCACCCCCTTCGACCCGCGCGAGGTGATCGCCCGCATCACCGACGCGTCCGACTTCGACGAGTTCAAGCCGCTGTACGGCACGAGCCTCGTCACCGGCTGGGCCGAGCTGCACGGCTACCCGGTCGGCATCCTGGCCAACGTGCGCGGGGTGCTGTTCAGCGAGGAGTCGCAGAAGGCCGCCCAGTTCATCCAGCTCGCCAACCAGCGCGACGTCCCGCTCCTGTTCCTGCACAACACCACCGGCTACATGGTGGGCAAGGAGTACGAACAGGGCGGGATCATCAAGCACGGCGCCATGATGATCAACGCGGTGTCCAACTCGAAGGTGCCCCACCTCTCCGTCCTCATGGGCGCGTCCTACGGCGCCGGGCACTACGGCATGTGCGGCCGCGCCTACGACCCCCGCTTCCTCTTCGCCTGGCCCGGCGCCAAGTCCGCCGTCATGGGCCCGCAGCAGCTCGCCGGGGTGCTGTCGATCGTGGCCCGGCAGTCGGCGGCGGCCAAGGGGCAGCCCTACGACGAGGAGGCGGACGCCGCGCTGCGCACCATGGTGGAGCAGCAGATCGAGTCCGAGTCGCTGCCCATGTTCCTGTCCGGACGCCTCTACGACGACGGCGTCATAGATCCCCGCGACACCCGAACCGTCCTCGGCATATGTCTGTCCGCCATACACACCGCCCCCTATCAGGGCGCCCGTGGCGGCTTCGGCGTCTTCCGGATGTGAGGCCCATGATTTCCACCCTGCTCGTGGCCAACCGGGGCGAGATCGCCTGCCGGATCTTCCGCACCTGCGCCGCCCTGGGCATCCGCACCGTCGCCCTGCATTCCGACGCGGACGAGGGTGCGCTGCACACATGTGTGGCGGACACAGCGGTACGGCTCCCGGGCGCGGCCCCCGCCGAGACGTATCTGCGCGGCGACCTCATCGTGAAAGCCGCCCTCGCGGCGGGCGCGGACGCCGTGCACCCCGGCTACGGCTTCCTCTCCGAGAACGCCGACTTCGCCCGCGCCGTCCTGGACGCCGGACTGGTCTGGATCGGGCCGCCGCCCGAGGCGATCGAGGCGATGGCGTCCAAGACCCGCGCCAAGGAGCTGATGGGCGTCGCCCCGCTCGACGCGGCCGCCGTCACCCAGGCAGACCTCCCCGTGCTGGTCAAGGCCGCGGCGGGCGGCGGCGGACGCGGGATGCGCGTCGTACGCCACCTCGACGAGCTGCCCGGCGCGCTGGAGGCCGCCCGCGCCGAGGCCGCGAGCGCTTTCGGGGACGGGGAGGTGTTCGTCGAGCCGTACATCGAGCGCGGCCGCCATGTCGAGGTGCAGATCCTCGCCGACACCCACGGCACCGTCTGGACCCTCGGCACCCGCGACTGCTCCCTCCAGCGCCGCCACCAGAAGGTCGTCGAGGAGGCCCCGGCGCCGGGCCTGCCGGCCGCGCTCACCGAGAAGCTGTACGCGATGGCCGTACGGGCCGCCCGTGCCGTGTCCTACGAGGGCGCGGGCACCGTCGAGTTCCTGGTGGCCGACGGCCGCGCGCACTTCCTGGAGATGAACACCCGGCTTCAGGTCGAACACCCCGTCACCGAGGCGGTGTTCGGGCTCGATCTGGTCGCCGAGCAGATCCGGATCGCCGAGGGCCACGCCCTGCCCCTCGACCCGCCGCCCGCGCGCGGCCACGCCGTCGAGGCCCGCCTCTACGCCGAGGACCCGGCCCGCGGCTTCGCCCCGCAGACCGGCACCCTGCACCGGCTCGCCGTACCGGGCGTGCGCCTGGACGCCGGGTACGGCGACGGCGACACGGTCGGCGTGCACTACGACCCGATGCTCGCCAAGGCCGTCGCCCACGCGCCGACCCGCGCCGAGGCCGTCCGCGCCCTCGCCGGTGCTCTGGAACGGGCCGCCGTCCATGGCCCGGTCACCAACCGCGACCTGCTCGTCCGCTCGCTGCGGCAACCGGAGTTCACCACCGCCCGCATGGACACCGGCTTCTACGACCGCCACCTCACCAACCTCACCGAGCCCGCCCCCGACCCGTACGCCCCCCTGGCCGCCGCCCTCGCGGACGCCTCGGGCCGCTCCCGGTTCGGCGGCTGGCGCAATGTGCAGTCGGCTCCGCAGGTGAAGCGGTACGAGGTGGCGGGCGAGGAGGTTGAGGCGGCCTACCGGCACACCCGGACGGGCCTCGCGGCGGACGGCGTACGGGTGGTGCGCGCAGAACCCACCCTCGTCGTGCTCGAAATCGACGGCGTGGAGCGGAAGTTCGCCATCGCCCGCTACGGCGACCAGGTCTACGTCAACACCACCCCCCTCACCGCCCTGCCGCGCTTCCCCGCCCCCCGCCCCGACCACGCCCCCGGCTCCCTCCTCGCCCCGATGCCCGGCACGGTCGTCCGCGTAGCGGAGGGCCTGACCGAGGGCACCGAGGTCCAGGCCGGTCAGCCCCTGATCTGGCTGGAGGCGATGAAGATGCAACACCTGATCACGGCCCCGACGGACGGCACGTTGACATCGCTGCATGCCAAGCCCGGCCAGCAGGTGGAGCCGGGCATGCTGCTGGCAGTGGTGCGAGATGCCTAGGGGCGCGGGGAACTGCGCGACCAGCCACGAACAAGCCGCACCCGGAGGAAAAGAATGACCCCCCTCATCGAACCCGAAGAGCACAAGTCACTCCGAACCGCCGTCTCCACCCTGGGCAAGCGCTACGGCCGCGACTACATAACGCGCGCCATAACCGAGGGACGACACCCCACGGAACTCTGGCTGGAGGCAGGCAAACTCGGCTACCTCGGCGTCAACCTCCCCGAGGAATACGGAGGCGGAGGCGGCGGCATAGTCGAACTCTCCATCGTCCTGGAGGAATTGGGAACCGCGGGCGCCCCCCTCCTCATGCTCATCGTCTCCCCGGCCATCTGCGGAACAGTGATCGCCCGCTTCGGCACGGAGGACCAGAAGCGCACCTGGCTCCCCGGAATCGCCGACGGCACCCGCACCATGGCCTTCGGCATCACCGAGCCCGACGCGGGCTCCAACTCCCACCGCATCACCACCACCGCCCGCCGTGACGGCAACGACTGGCTCCTCACCGGCCGCAAGGTCTTCGTCTCCGGTGTCGACCAGGCGGACGCCACCCTGATCGTCGGCCGCACCGAGGACGCCCGCACGGGCAGGCTCAAGCCCTGCCTCTTCATCGTCCCGCGCGACGCGGACGGCTTCACGCGCAACCGGATCGACATGGAGGTCAACGCCGCCGAGAAGCAGTTCGAGCTGGTCCTGGACGACGTACGGCTGCCCGCAGAGGCACTCGTGGGTGGGGGTACCTCCCACGCTTTCGGCAGTGGGGGAGAGGACGCCGGGCTGCTCCAGCTCTTCGCCGGGCTGAACCCCGAGCGGATCATGACGGCCGCGTTCGCGATCGGCATGGGGCGTTACGCCCTCGGGCGGGCCGTGGAGTACGCCCGTGAGCGCACCGTGTGGAACGTTCCCATCGGCGCCCACCAGGCCATCGCGCACCCCCTCGCCCAGGCCCACATCGACCTGGAACTGGCCAAGTTGATGATGCGGAAGGCCGCCCTGCTCTACGACGCCGGGGACGACATCGGCGCGGGCGAGGCCGCCAACATGGCCAAGTACGCGGCCGGGGAAGCCTGTGTGAAGGCGGTCGACCAGGCCGTGCACACCCTCGGCGGCAACGGCCTCACCCGCGAGTTCGGACTCGCCTCGCTGATCACGGGGTCCCGGGTGGCCCGTATCGCCCCGGTGAGCCGGGAGATGATCCTCAACTACATCTCCCACCAGACCCTCGGTCTCCCCAAGTCCTACTAGGCACATGCCAGTTGGAGGAACCGTGTTCCACAGCGCGTACGACGACGTACCGCCCGTAGAACTCCCCGTCCACGACGCGGTGCTGGGCGGTGCCGCCGCCTTCGGGGAGCGGCCCGCGCTCATCGACGGCACCGACGGCACGACCCTGACCTACGAGCAACTGGACCGGTTCCACCGCAGGTTGGCGGCCGCGTTCGCGGAGGCGGGGGTGTGCAAGGGGGACGTGCTGGCCCTGCACAGCCCCAACACCCTCGCGTTCCCGCTGGCGTTCTACGCGGCCACCCGGGCGGGTGCCACCGTCACCACCGCCCATCCGCTCGCCACACCGGAGGAGTTCGCGCGGCAGCTGGAGGACAGCGGGGCCCGCTGGATCGTCACCGTCTCCCTGCTGCTCCCGGCCGCGCGCCGGGCCGCCGAACTCGCGGGCGGGATACGGGAGATCATCGTGTGCGACAGCGCGCCCGGACACCGCTCCCTGGTCGACATGCTGGCGAGCGACGGGCCCGAGCCGGAGATCGCGCTCGACCCGGCCGAGGACGTCGCCGTACTGCCGTACTCCTCCGGGACCACCGGCGTGCCCAAGGGCGTGATGCTCACCCATCGGCAGATCGTCACCAACCTCGCCCAACTGGAGCCCGCCGTACGGTCGGAGCCGGGGGACCGCATCCTCGCCGTCCTCCCGCTCTTCCACATCTACGGCCTCACCGCCCTGATGAACGCGCCCCTGCGGCAGGGCGCCACCGTCGTCGTGCTGCCCCGCTTCGAGCTGGACACCTTCCTCGCGGCCATCGAGACCCACCGCATCACCGGCCTCTACGTCGCCCCGCCGATCGTCCTCGCCCTCGCCAAGCACCCCTCGGTCGAGCGCTACGACCTCTCCTCGCTGAAGTACGTGATCAGCGCCGCCGCCCCGCTGGACGCCTCCCTCGCCGCGGCCTGCGCCGAACGGCTCGGGCTGCCGCCGCTCGGGCAGGCGTACGGGATGACCGAGCTGTCGCCCGGCACCCATGTCGTCCCGCTCGACCTGCTGCGGGAGGCGCCGCCCGGTACGGCGGGCAGGCTGATCGCGGGTACCGAGATGCGGATCGTCTCCCTGGACGACCCCGGCAAGGACCTCGGCACCGGGGAGGCGGGCGAGATCCTGATCCGGGGCCCGCAGGTGATGAAGGGCTACCTCAACCGGCCCGACGCCACCGCCGAGACGATCGACCGCGACGGCTGGCTGCACACCGGCGATGTGGGCCAAGTCGACGCGGACGGCTGGCTGTTCGTGGTGGACCGGGTGAAGGAACTCATCAAGTACAAGGGCTTCCAGGTGGCCCCCGCCGAACTGGAGGCGCTGCTGCTCACCCACCCGGCCATCGCGGACGCGGCGGTCGTCGGTGCCCTGAACGACGAGGGCAACGAGATTCCGCACGCCTTCGTCGTCCGCCGCCCGACCGCGCCCGAACTCGGCGAGAACGAGGTGATGTCGTACGTCGCCGAGCGCGTCGCTCCGTACAAGCGGGTCCGGCGGGTGACCTTCACCGACTCCGTGCCGCGTGCGGCCTCCGGGAAGATCCTGCGCCGCGAACTCCGGGAGCGCGCATGACACGTGTCGGACGGTCCCGCGAACGGGCCGTGGAGACCCTGAGCCTGGACTCCCCGGACACCCGCAACGCCCTCTCCGCACCCCTCGTCGCCGCGCTCGCCGACGCCCTGGCCGACTGCGCGAAGGACCCCGGCGTCCGGGCGGTCGTCCTCACCCACACCGGGGGCACGTTCTGCGCGGGCGCCGACCTGCGCGACCCGCCTCAACCAGACGCGCTGGTAGGGCTGTTGCGGCAGATCGTGGAGCTGCCGAAGCCCGTGGTGGCCCGGGTCACCGGGCACGTCCGCGCGGGCGGGCTCGGACTGCTCGCCGCCTGTGACATCGGCGCCGCCTCGCGCGAGGCCACCTTCGCCTTCACCGAGGTGCGGATCGGGGTCGCCCCGGCGGTGATCTCCCTGCCGGTGCTGCCCCGCGCCGACCCGCGCGCGGCCGCCCGCTACTACCTCACCGGGGAACGCTTCGACCCCGCCGAGGCCGTACGGCTCGGCCTGCTGACCGCCGCCGGGGACGACGTGGACGACGTGCTCGCGCCCGTCCTGGACGGCCTGCGCCGCTCCTCGCCCGAGGCCCTGGCCGCGACGAAACGGCTGCTCACGGCTAGGGTGCTGGAGACATTCGACCGGGACGCGGCGGACCTGACCGCCCTCTCGGCCCGGCTGTTCTCCGCCCCGGAGGCCCGGGAGGGGATGACGGCCTTCCTGGAAAGACGGGATGCGGCATGGGTGGTGTGAGTACGGCGGAACGCGACCGCGTACCCAAGCAGGACCGCAGCCGGGCCACCCGGCAGCGGCTCCTGGAGGCCGCCGTGGCCTGCCTCGCCGAGTACGGCTGGGCGGGCTCCACGGTCGCGGTCGTCGCCGAGCGCGCGGGCGTCTCCCGGGGCGCCGCGCAGCACCACTTCCCCACCCGCGAGGACCTGTTCACCGCCGCCGTCGAGTACGTCGCCGAGGAACGCTCGACCGCACTCCGCGAACTGTTCCCCGACGGCCCCGGGGACCGGCGGGCCGTCGTCTCCGCCCTGATCGGCCTCTTCACCGGCCCGCTCTTCCGGGCTGCCCTGCACCTGTGGGTGGCCGCCTCGAACGAGGAGCAACTGCGCGGCCGGGTAACCGAGTTGGAGGGGCGCGTCGGCCGCGAGTGCCACCGCATCGCCGTCGAACTCCTCGACGCCGACGAGTCCCGCCCCGGCGTCCGCGAGACCGTACAGGGCCTGCTCGACATGGCCCGGGGCCTGGGCCTCGCCACCCTCCTCACCGACGACACCGCGCGCCGCGAGCGGGTCGTGGCGCAGTGGGCCGTGCTGCTGGACGGGGCGCTGGGGGAGTAGGGCCCGGGGCTCGGGTACCCGCCGGGCCCGCGGTGGGATCGGGCGGTACGTCTACGGGGACTGGACCCCGGCCGAGGGGCGAGCGAGCCCTTCGACGGGGCTCTCGGGTTCGAGTTCTGGAACTGGCCGGAGCTCACGGACGAGTTCCGGGACCTGGTGGCCGACGCGCTCGGCGGACACCGCACGGCGCATCCATGGGGCAAGTTCTGAGGCGCGAGGGGTCGCCGGGGCAAGTGACGCGCGTCACATCCGTATTCCGGGCATCGCAGTACTCTTGGCCCATGCTTCCGATGCTCGTTCGCCGCCGCCACGTGGACTACGTGCGCGTCACGAGCATGGGCTGTCGGCGTTCCGCCTGATCCAGCCCCCTTTTCCTCGTCTCTTCCTTTCCGGCACCCGGGGGCCGCCCACCCCTCGCGGCTGCCCGTGCCCCGTAACCACGCGGACGCACCCATGACGAATCCCGCGACGAACCCGTCGTACGCCCAGCTCCCGATCATCGACCTGTCGGCCGCCGACCGCGGCCCCGAGGAGCGTGCCCTTCTCCACGACCGGCTGCACTCCGCCGCCCATGACGTGGGCTTCTTCCAGCTCGTCGGGCACGGGGTGACCCGGGAGGAGACCGACGCGCTGCTCACCGCGATGCGGGCCTTCTTCGCGCTGCCCGAGGCCGACCGGCTGGCCCTCGACAACGTCAACTCCCCGCATTTCAGGGGCTACACCCGCACCGGCGACGAACGCACCGGCGGCTCCCGCGACTGGCGCGACCAGCTCGACATCGGCGCCGAGCGCCCCGCCCGCGTCCCCGGCCCGGACGAGCCGCCGTACTGGTGGCTCCAGGGCCCCAACCAGTGGCCCACCGCCCTCCCCGAGCTGCGTACCGCCGCCCTCGCCTGGATCGACAGGCTCAGTGCGGTCGCCGAGCGCCTGCTGCACGAGCTGCTCACCGCCATCGGTGCCCCCGCCGACTTCTACGACCCCGCCTTCGGCGCCCACGCCCACCCGCACCTCAAGCTCGTCCGCTACCCCGGAAGCGCGGGCGACGGCACCGACCAGGGCGTCGGCGCCCACAAGGACTACGGCTTCCTCACCCTGCTCCTCCAGGACTCCGTCGGCGGCCTCCAGGTCCAGCGCGAGGACGGCCTCTTCCACGAAGTCCCGCCCCTGGACGGCGCGTTCGTGGTCAACCTCGGTGAACTCCTCGAAGTCGCCACCAACGGCTACCTCCTCGCCACCAACCACCGCGTGGTCAGCCCGCCCGGAGCCACGGAACGCTTCTCGATCCCGTTCTTCTACAACCCCCGCCTGGACGCGAGGATCGCCCCGCTGCCCTTCCCGCACGCGGACGCCGCACCCGGCGTGACGACGGACCCGACGAACCCGCTGTACGCGGAGTACGGCCTGAACGAGCTGAAGGGCAAGCTGAGGGCCCATCCCTTGGTGGCCGAGCGCCACCACGCGAGCCTGCTGACACCGGCCTAGAGGTTCTGCTTTTGTTTTTGCGCTTTTAGGGGCGCGGGGAACTGCGCGACCAGCC
>NZ_WWIR01000494.1 GCF_009863025.1 Streptomyces sp. SID4985
ACGGAGCCCGCCGCCGCGCGGGCGCGGGCCGCCCCTGAGGCGTCGAGGGGGCCGAGCCCGTCGTAGAAGCGGGCCTGCCGCAGCGCCGGGCTGCTCGCGGGCGAGACGAGGAGGACACGGCTTGTCACGGGGCTCCTGGTGCTGTCGTACGGGCGGACGGCGAACGTAACACCGTCACGGTGCGTCGAGGTCCGTACCCCGGGAGACCTCCTCCCAGTCAGCCAACTCCGCCCGGACCGAGTCCAGATGGGCTACCAGGGCGTCCACCGCGTCACCGCCGAGGGCCAGTCGCAGCGGGGTCTGCTCGGCGTCCAGGGCCAGCCGGATCGCCCGGGCGGCCTTCGCCGGGTCGCCGGGCTGGGTGCCGGCGCCGTCCCGCACCAGCCGCCGGGTCGTGCCGACCGTCTCCTCGTACGCCGGGTGCTCGGCGGAGAAGTACGCCGCGCCCTTGTCGAACAGGCCGGTGCGGAACGCGCCCGGCTCCACGATGAGCACCTTGACGCCGAACGGCGCCACCTCGTCGGCAAGCCCCTCCGACAGCTGCTCCAGGGCCGCCTTCGTCGCGCTGTAGGCGGAGAACCCGGCGAAGGACAACTGCCCGCCGTAACTGCTGATGTTGACGATCGCGCCGTCACCCCGCTCCCGCATCCGCGGCAACAGCGCCCGGGTCAGCCGTGCGGGCCCGAACACATGCAGCTCGAAGAGGTCCCGCAGTTCCCGGTCGGTGGTCTCCTCGAACGCGCCGACCTGGGTGCGCCCCGCGCTGTTCACCAGCACGTCCACCCGGCCGTAGCGGGCCAGCACATCGGCGGCGACCGCGTCGACCCGCTCCCCGTCGGTGACGTCCAGCGCGATGGCCTCCACCAGATCGGGATACGCGTCGACCAGGTCGGCCAGCGCCTCGGGCCGCCGGGCCGTACCGATCACCGTGTCACCGGCGGCGACCGCGGCCTCCACGAGAGCCCGCCCGAAACCGCTGCTCGCCCCGGTGACCAGCCAGACCCTGCCCTTGTCGGCCATGTGTCCGTCCCCTTCGTGGATCGCCGTACGGGATCTTCCCGTCGATGTCTCCCATCCTTCGCCGCCGTCCGGGCCCTGTCCAAGACCTGCTGTGATAGCCATGCGGCATGGATGTCCACGGACGGGATCTGCGTTACTTCGCCGCGGTGGCCGAGGAGTTGAGCTTCACGCGGGCTGCCCGACGGCTCTTCGTCTCCCAGCCCGCGCTGAGCAAACAGATCCGGATGCTGGAGAGACAGCTCGGCACGGAACTGTTCCGGCGGGACCGGCGGACGGTGCGGCTCACCCCGATGGGGGAGGCCCTGCTGCCGCACGCCCGCGCGGTGCTGGCGGCCTGGACGGAGGCGGAGGCCGCCGTGACCGAGGCGAGGTCCGCCGAGCGTGGCACGCTGGTGATCGGCATGTCCACGAGTCCGGGGCGTGGGCTGCTGCCCGCTCTGCGGACCCGGTTGCTTGCCGC
This sequence comes from Streptomyces sp. SID4985, assembly GCF_009863025.1. Lineage (GTDB taxonomy): Bacteria > Actinomycetota > Actinomycetes > Streptomycetales > Streptomycetaceae > Streptomyces. The sequence continues at coordinate 1,481 of NZ_WWIR01000494.1, forward strand.
GCACCCGGAGGCGCGGCCTGTGCTGAGGCAGGTCAACTGGGCTGATCCCAGTGCGGGGTTGGCCGACGGCTCCAGCGATGTGGCCTTCGTCTGGCTGCCGTTGGCGGACGGTGAGCGCTATCGGTGTGTCGTGGTGGCCAAGGAGCCGCGCCTGGTGGCGTTGCCGCGCGGGCATCGGCTGGCGGCGCACGAGGAGGGCGTGGACTTCGCCGACCTCCTGGACGAGCCGTTCCTCGCCCTCCCGCCGGAGGCGGGTCCGCTGCGCGACTACTGGCTGGCCCTGGACGCCCGGGGCGGCTGCCCACCCCGGATCGGCGCCGTGGTGGGCAGCGCCGAGGAGACCCACGAGGCGGTCGCCAACGGGCAGGGTGTCGTCCTGTTGGCCCGGGGCAACGCCCCGCTGCTTGTCCGGGACGAGGTGGTCGCCGTACCGGTCCGGGGCGTCTCCCCGGCGCGGTTGGCGGTGGCCGCCCGACGGGACGACGAACGGCCTTTGGTGCGCGGTTACTTGGAAGCGGCGGCGAAGGTGGGGGCTTGCTGACCCTGCCGCTTTACGCGTCCGCCTTCAGCCGGCTCAGCGCCCCCGTCACCAGGGCGGCCGTCCCTGTCTCCAACGTCAGCCGGACGCTGGGGAGATAGTGCGGGGAGTGGTTGCCGGGCAGGGTGCGGAACTTCTCCGCCGGGGTGTCGCCGGGGGCAGCCGCCCACTGGGCCGCGCCCACCGTGCCGAGCATCCAGTAGCCGCCCAGGATGCCGGGGTGGCCGTGGAGTTCGGCGCCCGCTCCGGTGAGCAATGGGAAGTCCTCGGTTGCCGTGGTGGCGGGCCAGCCCGTGACGCGGGCCGGGCCGAACGCCGCCCGGTGTGCCTGCCGTACGGCCGCCGTGACCCCGGGGTCCGGCAGGGTGACCCCCGAGCGGGACAGCTCCGTGACGGTGACCCGGGGTGGCAGCGCGGCGGCGGCCGCCTCGGCGCGGGCCACGCGCTCCACTGCGGCGGCCGCGGCCGAGAGGGCCGAATCAGAAAACGCCCTGATCGTGACGCGGAGTTCGGCACGGGCGGCGATCACGTTCCCGGCGTGACCGGCGTCGCCCGTGTGCAGCGCGGAGGCGGTGACCGTCAGCCGCTCGGCCGGGTCGGACTCCCGGGCCGCGATAGCCGGCAGGCGGGTGACCGCTCCGGCCGCCGCCGACAGTGGGTCGGCCGTCAGGTGCGGGGTCGCCGCGTGGCCGCCGTCGCCCTCGAAGACCAGCTCCAGCGTGCGACTGCCCGCCAGCACCGGGCCGTCGGCGTGGGCCACCATCCCCGCCGGGAAGGCGGCCGTGTGCTGGGCCAGCACCACGTCGGGCACGGCGATCCGCTCGTACAGTCCGTCCTCCAGCATGGCGCGCGCCCCGCTCAGGGTCTCCTCGGCGGGCTGTCCGACGACCAGGAGCGTGCCGCGCCAGCGGTCCGGGTGCGTGGCGAACCAGCGGGCGGCCGCCGCCACGCACGCCAGATGCGCGTCGTGCCCGCACGCGTGCATCACCGGCACCGGGCGCCCGTCGGGGCCGGGCGCGGTGACGGTGCTCGCGTAGGGGGCGCCGGTGCGCTCCGCGACCGGGAGCGCGTCGAGTTCGGCGCGTAGCAGGACGGTTGGGCCGTCGCCGTGGCGGAGTTCGGCGGCCACGCCATGGCCGCCCACGCCGCGCAGTACGCGGAAGCCGTCCGACTCCAGCCAGTCGGCGAACCGGGCTGCCGTGCGGGCCTCCGCGCCGGAGAGTTCGGGGTTCTGGTGGAGATCGAGGTACAGTTCGGCGGCCGGGGCGAGCAGGGGGCGTAGGTCCGGCAACTCGGCCCCGGGGGTGGGCGATTCACGGAGGTCGGGCACGGCGGGGCTCCTCGGGATCACGACCGGCCCGGAAGGAACGCGGGGGCGCGGCGGCGGGGCTTGGGCGGAACATGTCAGCGATGTGACAGCGGAACGCCAGGGCGGTGACAACGGACGCGCGTAGAAAAGGAGTTGCCGAAGGCCACGGCCTCCGGCGGGTTCGCCGCACCACCGGCCGGGAGCCGTCCCGTCCGGAGTCACGTCCCCTGACCCGGAAGGAGCCATCATGGCTGACAACAACCTCGCCTCCCTCGCCCAGGAGATCCTGGACCTCGAGTCGGAGACCTTCGAGATCACCGACTACTCGGACGCCAGTGAGGTCATGCTCGGCTCGTCCACGAGCTGCTCCTCCACGAGCACCTGCTCCAGCACGACCAGCACCACCTCCTGCACCGCCTGACGCTCGTCGTCGGCACGGACGGTCCCCGGCGCGCACCTCGCGCGCCGGGGACCGTCCGTGTGAACGGGCCGTGGCGAAGGACCCGTTCACGCCTCGTGGAACGGGCCCGGCTCTACGGGAACGGATGCGGCACCTGCCGCAGCTCCTCCTCCCGCAGCGGAGCCGCCACCATCCCCGCCCGGTGCGGAGCCGTGCGCAGCCGGGGCATGTGCAGCGCCCGCTGTCGCGGCCAGCCGAAGTCGATCGGCAGCAGCCCGGGCGCGAGCGTGGCGACCGTGCGCAGCCCCATCCGCCGCTGCTCGGGCGTCGTCTGGTCCACGGCGACGACATCGCACCCCGCCCCGGCCAGCAGATCCCGCAACAGCAGGAGATCGTCCCGGAGATCACCGGTGCGGGGACGCAACTCCTCCCATCCGGCGAACAGTTCGTCCGGGGTGGCGGTGCGCGGCGGGTTCAGATACGCCCGCGCGTGCTCCCGCATCGCGGGCAGCCCGAACAGCGCCGCGTGGTCGGGCAGCCGTCGTACCAGGTCGAAGTCCTCGGCCATGGCGGCGAGTTCGGCGGGACGCTCCGCCACCTGGCCCGGCAGATGCGGGATGTACGTCAGGATCTCGGACACCGCCGACTCCACGGCCGTCTCCGGGTCGAAGGAGGCGCCCGCCGCGAAGGCGAGGGTGCCCGGGCCGTCGTCGCGGCGTACCGCGAGGCCGGTCACGACGGGCACCGGGAGGTCCACCCGGTTGTCGAAGACATGCACGTCGTAGCCCTGGAGCGCGGCCCGCGCGACCATCGCCCGTACCCGGGGCCCGGCCACCGCCGCCAGGTCGATCTCGGGCAGCGGGAGGTTCCCGTACCAGCCGAGCAGGAAGGCGTCCCGCTCGACCAGTTCGAGCAGCCCGAAGAAGACCGCCTCCTCCCAAGTGCCGCCCGTGGCACAGCCGTTGGAGCACTCGAAGACGAAGTTGTCCGCCCGGGTGCCCGCGCTGTAGTACACCAGCCGGGCCGGGACCAGGACTTCGCGCTCGTCGCGCAACGACCAGCCGCTCACCCAGGGGATGGGCCGGGCCGGGTCGAAGGGCTCGACCATCGGGTCCTCGGTGTAGGTACGGGGTCCGTAGAGCCCGCACGTACGAGGGTCCAGGGCACGGTCGCCCAGCTTCTCCAGTGAGGCGGTGACGACCGGCGCGCGATGGCGCCGGTGCGTGCCCGCGTACCGCTCCAGGCCCTCCAGAAACGCCAACTCCCTGCTGCTCGCGAAGGAGTTGGACTGCCCGCTCCAGGTGACGTCGGTGAGCCCGGCGTACCCGCGCATGAAGACGCTTCCCGCGACCGGGGCCGTCGTCGGCGACGTCACGTCGATCCAGGTGCCGCCGCCGAGCACCCCGCACACCGGGTTGGCGAGCCCCTTCACCGGGAGCGGATAGTCGGCCGCGCGGCGCAGCCGGTACGCATCAAGGTCCGGCTTGGGCAGGGAGGCGGGCGCCGACAGCGTGGCCTCGGCGGCCGCGCGTGCCGTCTCCTCCTCGGTGAAGGGACGGCAGTGCGGGCACATCGGCTCGGGCATCAGCGGGAAGGTGCGCACCCGCAGGGTCTCCAGGTCCAGCTCGGTGACCTGCGGCAGCGCCGCGTCCGCGCCCCGTACCGTATGCCGGGCAGCGCCGGAGACGATCAGCCGGTGCAGCGACCACACGGCGTCCACCGCGTGGTCGGGCAGCACGGGCCACTGCCCGGCCGCCGTCGTCTCGATGCCGGTCTCCAGCGCGTCCCGCTCGGTACGGGTGCGCAGCCGCTGACGGCGCATCGCCAGACAGGTCCCGCACGCGGACGGCGTCTCCGGCGCCCCGCCCCACGGCCCCAACAACACGGCTTGCGCGGTGAGATGGATGTCCGCCGGGTTCGGCGGCAGCTCGGCGCGGACGCTCTCGCCGAGCACATTGGTGTCGCCGATCCGGGAGACGGCGGGCGCGGGCAGCCCGGCCGCGGCGGCGCGCGCCGCGAGCCGG
>NZ_WWIR01000495.1 GCF_009863025.1 Streptomyces sp. SID4985
TCGCCGTCGACCGTGCCGTCGGCCGCGCCAGCGGCCTTGCCGTCGGCCGGGGGCTCGGGGGCCTCGACCGGACGGCGTCCGAGCGCCGTGTCGTACCAGCGCGCCCCGGAGCGCCGTTCGCTCGGGCGCAGGGCGAGGGCCACCGTCAACGAGGCGACGGCCGGGGCGAGGAGGAGCAGGGTCAGCGCGGCCGGTACGGGCAGCGGCTGGTCGGCGGCGAGGAGCTTGGCCCCGTCGCCGTCGAAGGGCATCCCCGTGATGTCGCCGCGCAGATGCAGGAAGAACATCAGGGCCACCGTCGAGCCCAGCACACAGGACAGCGCGGTGGTCAGCGCCGAGATCGCCATCAGCCGCCCGGGGCCGAGCCCGACCGCCGAGAGGCCCGGGCGCGGCCGGGTGCCGGGGTCTGTGCGGGCCACCGCCAGCGCGAGATACGCGGTGGCGGCGAGCGGCGCCACGCACCAGGCCAGGCGCAGCGCGCCCGCGCCCGGGGTCGCGGAGTGGCCCAGCGCGTAGCCGAGGGAGCCGAGCAGCAGGAACCCGGTGCCCGCCGAGGCCGCGGCCACCAGCAGACGGCGCAGCTGGACGGCGGGCCGGGCCGCGCGGGTCAGGCGGAGAGCGAGCACGCGGCCCGGCCCTCCTTCTCCTCCGCGTCCGGCAGATGCACGGTCTTCACACGCCGGCCGTCGAGCAGGGAGACGGTGCGGTCGGCGAGGGCCGCCGTCTCGGGGTCGTGGGTGGCGAGGACCACGGTGATGCCGTGGGAGCGGGCGGCCGTGGTGAGGGTGCGCAGCACATGGCCCCGGTCGGCGCGGTGCAGCGGGGCGGTCGGCTCGTCGGCGAAGAGGACCGTGGGGCCGGTGGCGAGCGCGCGGGCGATGGCGACGCGCTGGCGTTCGGCGTGGACCAGCGCGTGCGGGCGCTTGCGGGACTTGTCGCCGATGTCCAGGCGCTCCAGCCACTCCATGGCGGCCACCTTGGCCCGGCGCCGGGTGGTGCCGCGCAGCATCAGGGGGAGCGCGGCGTTCTCCCAGACGTTCAGCTCGGGGACGAGGGCGGGGGCCGGGTCGATCCAGCCGAACCGGTCGCGGCGCAGCCGCTCGCGGGCGATCGGTCCCATGGTGTGCACGGGGGAGCTGTTGAACCAGACCTCGCCGTCGCGCACCCTGACCTGGCCGGACAGACAGCGCAGCAGGGTGGTCTTGCCGCTGCCGCGCGGGCCGCCGACGGCGAGGATCTCGCCCTCCCGCACACCGAGCGAGATCCCGGCGACTCCGGGCGAGCCGTCGGGGTGCCTGAAGGTGAGCGAGCGTGCCCAGAGCACGTCGTTGTCCGGCGGGGCCTCCATGGCGTACACCTCGGTTCTGATCCGTTTTCCCGTGTCCGGTCCCCCGTCCGGGGGAACGAAACGCCGGGCCGATCGGTCACTGGGCACGCTAGGGAGCCGTCGGCCGGAGGCCGGACAGCACACGGCCCCGGGCCGCCGTTCTCACTCGAACGGGCGGCGCCGGGGCCGGGGCCGGTCGACCGACCGGAGGCATCCGCGCGGGAGGTCAGAGCTTGGTCCACGCCTCCGTCAGGGTGGCGCGCAGGATCTGCTCGATCTCGTCGAAGGTCTCCTGGTTCGAGATCAGCGGCGGGGCGAGCTGGATCACCGGGTCGCCCCGGTCGTCGGCGCGGCAGTACAGGCCGTTCTCGAACAGCTTCTTGGAGACGAAGCCGTAGAGGATGCGCTCGATCTCGTCGCCGTCGAAGGACTCCTTGGTGTTCTTGTCCTTGACCAGCTCGATGCCGTAGAAGAAGCCGTTGCCGCGTACGTCGCCGACGATCGGCAGGTCGTGCAGCTTCTCCAGGGTCGCGCGGAAGGCGCCCTCGTTGTCGAGGACGTGCTGGTTCAGGCCCTCGCGCTCGAACAGGTCGAGGTTGGCGAGGCCGACGGCGGCGGAGACCGGGTGGCCGCCGAAGGTGTAGCCGTGCAGGAAGACGTTGTCGCCCTGGTAGAAGGGCTCGGCGATGCGGTCGGAGACGATCGTCGCGCCGATCGGGGAGTAGCCCGAGGTCATGCCCTTGGCGCAGGTGATGATGTCCGGGACGTAGCCGAACTTGTCGCAGGCGAACATCGTGCCCAGGCGGCCGAAGGCGCAGATGACCTCGTCCGAGACGAGCAGCACGTCGTGCCGGTCGCAGATCTCGCGCACCCGCTGGAAGTACCCGGGCGGAGGCGGGAAGCAGCCGCCGGCGTTCTGCACCGGCTCCACGAAGACCGCGGCGACCGTGTCCGGGCCCTCGAACAGGATCTGCTGCTCGATCTGGTCGGCGGCCCAGCGGCCGAACGCCTCGGGGTCGTCGCCGAAGACCGGCGCGCGGTAGATGTTGGTGTTCGCGGCCTTGTGCGCGCCCGGCACCAGCGGCTCGAAGGGGGCCTTCAGCGCGGGCAGGCCGGTGATGGACAGGGCGCCCTGCGGGGTGCCGTGGTAGGCCAGCGAACGGGATATGACCTTGTGCTTGGTGGGCTTGCCGACGAGCTTGAAGTACTGCTTGGCGAGCTTCCAGGCGGTCTCGACGGCCTCGCCGCCGCCGGTGGTGAAGAAGACCTTGTTGAGATCCCTGGGCGCGTACCCGGCCAGCCGCTCGGCCAGCTCGATCGCCTTCGGGTGGGCGTACGACCACACCGGGAAGAAGGCCAGCTCCTGGGCCTGCTTGAGGGCGGTCTCGGCCAGCTCCGTCCGGCCGTGCCCGGCCTGCACCACGAACAGGCCCGCGAGGCCGTCGAGGTACCGCTTGCCCTTGTCGTCGTAGATGGAGGTGCCCTCGCCCCGGACGATGGTCGGGACGGGGGAGTGCTCGTACGAGGACATGCGGGTGAAGTGCATCCACAGGTGGTCGTACGCGCTGCGGCTGAGGTCCTTCTGGGTCACGGTTATCGGGTTCCCCACATGTAGGTCTGCTTCTTGAGCTTCAGATAGACGAAGCTCTCGGTGGAGCGCACGCCGGGCAGGGCCCGGATGCGCCGGTTGATCACGTCCAGCAGGTGGTCGTCGTCCTCGCAGACGATCTCGGCGAGGATGTCGAACGAGCCCGCGGTCATCACCACGTACTCGACGTCCGGCATGGAGGTCAGCGCGTCCGCGACCGACTCGACGTCGCCCTCGACGTGGATGCCGACCATGGCCTGCCGGCGGAAGCCCACGGTGAGCGGGTCCGTGACGGCGACGATCTGCATCACGCCCTGGTCGAGCAGCTTCTGCACGCGCTGGCGCACGGCCGCCTCGGAGAGCCCGACCGCCTTGCCGATCGCGGCGTAGGGCCTGCGGCCGTCCTCCTGGAGCTGCTCGATGATGGCGAGGGAGACGGCGTCCAGCTGGGGAGTGCCGCTCCTGGACTCGCGGGCGGAGTCTCTGTGTTCTGCGCTTCGACTGGCCACGGCTTCACTGTGCACGACGTCTCGACAGTTTCGCAAGGCTCGATCGATGAAATTCGTTGTTTACGAGCGTGCGGTGTGCGGATTTCGCAGGACCGGTGGTGGTGGGGGTGTTGAAAACGTGGGTGTCGCGACTAGGGTTGGGCTGTCTCAGCCACCGGACAGCCACGCGGCCTCCGGGGCGGGACCGCTCGAACCCTCGAACCAGATCAGGAGGCCGGCAGTGAGCACCGAGCTGCGTCGTCTGCGCAACTACATCGACGGTGAGTTCCGGGACGCCGCCGACGGACGGACCACCGAGGTGGTCAACCCCGCCACCGGCGAGGCGTACGCGACCGCGCCGCTGTCCGGGCAGGAGGACGTGGACGCCGCCATGGCGGCCGCCGCCGCGGCCTTCCCGGCCTGGCGCGACACCACCCCCGCCGAACGGCAGAAGGCCCTGCTGAAGATCGCGGACGCGTTCGAGGAGCGGGCCGAGGAACTGATCGCGGCCGAGGTGGAGAACACGGGCAAGCCGGTCGGGCTGACCCGCACCGAGGAAATCCCGCCCATGGTCGACCAGATCCGCTTCTTCGCGGGCGCGGCCCGGATGCTGGAGGGGCGCTCCGCGGGCGAGTACATGGAGGGTCTGACCTCCATCATCCGCCGCGAGCCGGTCGGCGTCTGCGCCCAGGTCGCGCCGTGGAACTACCCGATGATGATGGCGGTGTGGAAGTTCGCCCCGGCCATCGCCGCGGGCAACACGGTCGTGCTCAAGCCGTCCGACACCACCCCCGCCTCCACCGTCCTGATCGCGGAGATCCTCGGCTCGGTCCTGCCCAAGGGCGTCTTCAACGTCGTCTGCGGCGACCGCGACACCGGCCGCATGATGGTCGAGCACCCGACCCCCGCCATGGCCTCCATCACCGGCTCCGTGCGCGCGGGCATGTCCGTCGCCGAGTCCGCCGCCAAGGACCTCAAGCGGGTCCACCTGGAGCTGGGCGGCAAGGCGCCGGTCGTCGTCTTCGAGGACACCGACATCCCCAAGGCCGTCGAGGACATCTCGGTCGCGGGCTTCTTCAACGCGGGCCAGGACTGCACGGCCGCCACCCGCGTCCTCGTCCAGGAGTCCATCCACGACGAGTTCGTCGCCGCGCTCGCCAAGGCCGCCCAGGAGACCAAGACCGGGCAGCCGGACGACGAGGACGTGCTCTACGGCCCGCTGAACAACCCCAACCAGCTCAAGCAGGTCTCCGGCTTCATCGAGCGGCTCCCCGCCCACGCCAAGGTCGAGGCGGGCGGCCACCGGGTCGGCGACAAGGGCTACTTCTACGCCCCGACCGTCGTCTCCGGCGTCTTCCAGGACGACGAGATCATCCAGAACGAGGTCTTCGGCCCCGTGATCACCGTCCAGTCCTTCACCGACGAGGACCAGGCCGTCGAGTGGGCCAACGGCGTCGACTACGCGCTCGCCTCCTCGGTGTGGACCAAGGACCACGGGCGCGCGATGCGGATGTCCAAGAAGCTGGACTTCGGCTGCGTGTGGATCAACACCCACATCCCGCTGGTCGCGGAGATGCCGCACGGCGGCTTCAAGAAGTCGGGCTACGGCAAGGATCTGTCGGGGTACGGGTTCGAGGACTACACGCGGATCAAGCACGTGATGACGTCGCTGGAAGGCTGATCCACCGGTCGGATTGTTCCTTTCCGGTACGGGGCGGCACACTTTCCGGGTGCTTCACACCTCTGTTCGTGGTTCCGCCCCCTCCCGCCGGTCTCTGCTGCGCGCCCTCGGGGGCACCGCCGCGCTCGGCGCTCTGGCCGGGTGCGGGGTGCCCTCGGCGTACGTACGTGCCGGTGAGCGGTCGGCGCCGGACCGCTCGGCGGCCGATCACCGGCTGGTCTGGTCGAACTGGCCGCTGTACATCGACACCGATGACGACGACCCGAACAAGCGGCCCACGCTGGACGCCTTCGAGAAGCGCACCGGGATCTCCGTCGACTACGTCGAGGAGATCAACGACAACGACGAGTTCTTCGGCAAGATCAGCCCCGCGCTGATGAACCACCGGCCGACCGACCGCGACCTGATCGTCATCAGCGACTGGATGTGCGCGCGGTACGTCCGTCTCGGCTGGGTCCAGCGGATGGACCGCGCCCACCAGCCCAACGTGGCCAAGTACCTGGACCCGCTGCTGCGTTCGCCCGCCTTCGACCCGGGCCGCCTCTACACCGTGCCGTGGCAGTCCGGCATCACCGGCATCGCCTACAACCACCGCAGGCTCGGCCGCGAGATCCGTAATGTGAAGGACCTCTGGGCACCCGACCTCAAGGGCCGGGTGACGCTGCTCTCCGGTCTGGACGAGGCGTTCGCGCTGCTGATGCAGTCCAATGGCGTCGACATCACCAAGTGGACGGCGAACGACTTCCACACCATCTGCGACCAGGTCGAACACCAGGTCCGCCGCGGCCAGATCCGCCGCTTCACCGGCAACGACTACACC
>NZ_WWIR01000496.1 GCF_009863025.1 Streptomyces sp. SID4985
GGCGCGGTCTACCGCTGCTGGGCCGAGGCCGAGGACGGCCGGCTGCCCCCCTTCCCGGCACCCGAGATCAAGGTGGCCGACCTGACCGCCTTCGCCCTCCAGGCCGCCTGCTGGGGCGACCCGGACGCCTCGGGCCTCGCCCTGCTGGACCCGCCGCCCGCCGGAGCGATGGCGGCGGCGCGCGACGTCCTCGCGGCGGTGGGCGCCGTAGACCCCGCGGGGCACGCCACCGACCGGGGCGTCCGGCTGTCCCGCCTCGGCGTCCATCCCCGTCTGGGCCGCGCCCTGCTGGACACCGACGGCACGGGCGCCGATGCGGTCGCCCTGCTGTCGGAGGAGGTCCCGCGCGAGTACGGCGACGATCTCGCCACGGCGCTACGGCGCGCCCGGCGGGGCGGGGACGCGTACGCCTCCCGGTGGCGCACGGAGGTACGGCGGCTGCGGGGGCTCACCGGGACGACGGCCCCCGGCGCTCATCACGAGCACGACGTTCTCGACGCGGCTGTCGGCCGCGTGGCCGCGCTCGCCTTCCCCGAGCGTGTGGCCCGGCTGGACGGCGGCTCGTATCTCATGGTGTCCGGGACGCGGGCTGAGCTGCCGGATGGATCACCGCTGCGCGGGGCGCCGTGGATCGTGGTGGCCGTGGCCGACCGGCCCGGTGGGAAGGGACACGCGCGCGTGCGGCTCGGTGCCGCCGTACCGGAGGACGTGGCGCGGGAGGCAGCCCGTGCGCTGCTCTCCGAGGGGGAGGAGGTGCGCTGGGCCGACGGGGAGGTCGTGGCGCGGCGGGTCGAGCGGCTCGGGGCCGTGGAGCTGGCCGTACGGCAACTCGCGGACCCGGAGCCCGCGTTGGTGCGCGCGGCCCTGCTGGACGGGCTGCGGCGGGAGGGGCTCGGACTGCTGAGGTGGTCCGAGGGGGCGAGGGCGCTGCGGCGGCGGCTGGCGTTCCTGCGGGCGCGGCTGGGCGAGCCGTGGCCGGACGTGTCGGACGAGGCGTTGTTCGCGCGGGTGGACGAATGGCTGGAACCCGAGCTCGGCCGGGCCGGGCGCCGGGCCGATCTGGGCCGACTCGACGCCGGGCAGGCGCTCGGGCGGCTGCTGCCGTGGGCGAGCGGGGAGGCGGGCCGGCTGGACGAGCTGGCGCCCGAGCGGATCACCGTGCCGAGCGGTTCGAGCGTGAGGGTCGACTACAGCGATCCCGAACGGCCCGTGCTGGCCGTGAAGTTGCAGGAGATGTTCGGGCTCGGTGAGACCCCGGCGGTGGCCGGGGTGCCGCTGCTCGTCCACCTGCTCTCGCCCGCCGGGCGCCCCGCCGCCGTGACGGCCGACCTCGCCTCCTTCTGGCGGGACGGCTATCGCGGCGTACGGGCCGAGCTGCGCGGGCGTTATCCGAAGCACCCGTGGCCGGAGGACCCGGCCACGGCCGAGCCCACCCGGTACACCAAGGCGCGGCTCGGCCGGAGTTGACGCTCCGTCAGGACGTCGCGGACGGGCTCGGAGACGGCTCGGCCGGGTCGTCGGCGGCGGGGGTGCCATCCGCGGGAGTGCCGTCCGCCGGGGCCACCGTCAGCTTCACGGTGAGGGTGGCGCCGCCCGTGGTGGTGATCCGGAGCAGATAGGTGCCGCTGATGTCGTCGGCGTACAGCTTCGGGAGGGTGAGCAGGCCCTTGTCGTCCGTCTTGAGCCCGGTGAGGGTGCGGACGGGCTTGTCGTCGGCGCCCTTGAAGTAGGGGCCCTTGTCGTTCTCGGCGGGGTCGTCGTCGGCCTTGATCAGGGTGGCGGTGGCCTCGACGCGGTCGGCGACGGCGCCCTTGTAGGTGGCCTTGACCTGGACGGCGTCGGTGAACTCGCCGCCGGGGACGCAGGTGTGGGCCTTGTCGTCGGCGGGGGCGAGGGCGTCGGCGGCGCGCGGGGTGACGCTCGCCTTGTAGTCGACGCCCTTGACCTGGCGGCCGACGAGAGCGGTGGTGATCTTGAAGGCGCCGGTCTTCTCGCCCGCCTGGAGCGCGGGGGCGGTCGCCACGCCCTTGGCGTCGGTGGTGACGGCGGCGACCGTCTCGCCGCCCGCGAAGGTGGCGTCGGTGTCCCCGGTGATGGTGAAGCGGATCCGCACCTTGGGCACGGCCTTGCCGTCCTTGGTCTCGGCGCGGGCGGCGACCCTCCCGGTGAAGGTGTGCCCGGCCATCGCGGTCGACTCGGCCGCGGCGGGGTCGGGGTAGGCGAGATGGTCCACGCTGTCCGTGGCGGTGGGCCGGTCCCACGGCGGAGTGGGCGGGGTGGGCGGCTTGGGGGTGTGGCTGCCGTCGCCTCCGGCGGGAATGCCCGGGTCGGGCTTCGACGGCGGGGTCGGCTTGGCCGGCTTCGTGGGCTTGGCGGGCTTCGTCGGCTTGGCGGGCGCGTACGGTCCGGTCGTGCCGGAGTGCGTGGGGTGCGCGGGGGTCTCGTCGCTGCGGTGGGTGGGCAGGCCGCCAGTGCCGTCGGGGACGGTGTGGACGCCCTTGCGGTAGTAGCTCACCCAGTTCAGGACGAGGTTCAGATAGTCGGTCGAGTTGTTGTAGCTGAGGATCGCGCTGCGCAGGTCGGCGTCGCGGGACAGGTCCCGGTCACCCCGGCACAGGTAGTGACCGGCGGCGAGGGCGGCGTCGTAGACGTTGTTCGGGTCGGCCTTGCCGTCGCTGTTGCCGTCGCGTCCGGCCCAGGCCCAGGTGGACGGGATGAACTGCATCGGGCCGATGGCCTGGTCGTAGGAGGCGTTGCCGTCGTAGGCACCGTGGTCGGTGTCCTTGATCAGCGCGAAGCCGTTGCCGTCGAGCTGGGGGCCGAGGATCCGGCCGATGGTGGTGCCGTCGGCGTCCACACGGCCGCCGCGGGCCTGGCCGGACTCCACCTTGCCGATGGCCGCGAGGAGTTGCCAGGGCAGGTTGCAGCCGGGCTTGGAGTCGCGCAGCTCGGCCTCGGCACGCTTGTACGCGTCCAGGACGGTCGCGGGGATCTCACCCGCAGCCTCTCCCTCGCCCCGCGACACCGGCGTGCCGATGACGGGCGAGGAGCTGGGTGCGGGGCTGTGCAGCGGGGGCAGGTCGGTGTAGTACGGGGAGCTGCCGGTGGCGTCCGAGGCCGCGTCCGGCGCCGGTGTGTCGAGGGCGGTGGCCGGAGCGTTCACATTCGCTCCGACCGCTCCGGGAGCCTGGGACGCGGACAGGGCCGCGACCGCCACAGCGGCCACCGCGGTGCTCGCCGCTCCCTTGCGCAGCCGACTGCCGAAATGCGCCGCCATAGAACAAACCCTCCCGTGGGCGCCATGGCGCCCGTCTCCGACTACCCCGCACTGGTGTGACGACTGAGCCCGTACGGTGGTTGCCCTTGGTGCGCGATTCCGTCCCTGTGACCGGTGCGCGCCGTGCGGCCCACACGGAGGCCCTGTTGACCCTACGACAACTTGCTTGGCATGCCCACCCGTTCCTGTCCGGATTCCGTCGCCCCCGCAACTGCCCCGGTACGGCCGGGGCATGCGGCCCACCGCGCATACTGGGACGCACTCGATCACCGGTCCCGGGCGTGGCGAACTGCCCGACGCCCGTTCCTGGAGGCTCCGTTGCCGTTCACACTCAGTCACGCGGCCGCCGTGCTGCCCGCGATCCGCCGGGACGGGAGCGGGCGGGGCCGGCTGGTGCCCTCGGTGCTCGTCGCCGGGTCCTTCGCACCCGATCTCACCTATTTCGCGGCGAGTTTCGTGCCGGGCGCCATGGAGTTCGGGGCGGTCACGCACTCCTTCGCCGGAGTGGCGAGCGTGGACGTGCTCATCGCGTGGACGCTGGTCGCGCTCTGGCTCCTGGTCCGCGAACCGCTCGTGGCGCTGCTGCCCCGCGCCCACCAGGGACGCCCGGCCGCCCTCTCGCGCTGCGGGGCGCCCCGGGCGCGGCTGCGCGGTACGACCGTGCTCTGGTGGTACGTCTCGGCGGCGCTCGGCGCGCTGACCCACGTCGTATGGGACGCCTTCACCCACCACGACCGCTGGGGCTCCCGGATCTTCCCCGCGCTCATGGGGGAGGCGGCCGGACTGCCGGTGTACACCTGGTTCCAGTACGGCACCTCGGCGCTGGCCGCCGTCGTCCTCGTGGTGTTCCTGCTGCACGCGTTGCGGTGGGCGCCCGCCTCGGTGCCGGACGGGTCGGTACCGGACGGAGTGCCCGTGCTGTCCGCCCGGGACCGCGTCCTGGCCGCGGCACTGCTCGGCGGCTGCGCGCTGGTCGCCGCCCTCCAGCGCATGACGCTGTGGTGGTCACGGCCGAACGCCCCGCTCCTCGAACTGGTGCCCACCGTCTGCTTCGGCGCGGGCGCCGGGCTGCTGGTGGGAGTGGTGCTGTACGCCGTCGCCGTCAGGGCGTGGCGTCCGGCTCCCGCGCGCTCGGCCCTGGCCGCCCGGGAGCCGGTGGGACCGGGGGCTCGCTGACGGGGTCGCGCTGCTCGCAGGACTGAAGCCCTACGCCCTCACCGTCACGGTGCGGCGTCCGGCTCCCGCGCGTCCGGCCGCGCCTGCCCGGGAGCCGGTGGGGACGGGCGCTCGGTGAGCGACGCGACGAATACGGTCAGGGTGTGCCGGGGGCGTGCCTTGGGCAGCGCGGCCAGCAACAGCGCGAGGTAACCCCGGGCGACGTCCACCCGAGCCCGCCACTGGAGCGCGGCAGCGCGGCGTCTCAGGGCCGCGAGGGCGGCACGCATCCGCGCGGCCGGATCGACGGGGATGCGGGCACTGCTCGCGTCGGCCGCGAGCGACGGCACCGCCGGGGCGTCTCCGCCCCGCCCCGGGTCCGCCTCCGCCCGCTCGGTCCGCATCCGTATACCCATGCTCGCAGTGTTGCCGCAGCGGCCACCAGAAGGCGTTCTGACGGGGGCCACGTGAGTGACGGGGCCCTCCGGGGGGTGGCAGGGATGGGAAAAGGACCCTAAACGCAGAAAACCCCCGCACCAATCGGTGCGGGGGTTTTCCCTAAAATTTGTTCGGCGGCGTCCTACTCTCCCACAGGGTCCCCCCTGCAGTACCATCGGCGCTGTGAGGCTTAGCTTCCGGGTTCG
>NZ_WWIR01000497.1 GCF_009863025.1 Streptomyces sp. SID4985
CGCTACGACCTGAGCGAGGACGCCTCCACCGAAACCGCGATGATCTTCGGCGAGCTCTACCGGTATCAGGGCGAATGGAAGTTCCGCGCGGTCGGACAGGGGTACGCGTCCGGACTCCGGGGGATCGCTCTAGACTTCGGAGTCAACGTTTCGTAAAGCCGGGTACGGCGCGGGGGAAAATCGCTCCCAGACATGCTCTGGGGCGGCCCTCCACACACGATGGGGTTAGCCAGTGCTTCTGAAAACCTTCGGCTGGTCGTTCGCGGTGACCGCGCTCGGCCTGGTCGCTGCGGTCTTCTACGGGGGGTGGAAGGCCTTCGGCATCGTGGCGATCCTCTCCATCCTCGAGATCTCGCTGTCGTTCGACAACGCGGTGGTCAACGCCGGAATCCTGAAGAAGATGAACGCCTTCTGGCAGAAGATCTTCCTCACGGTCGGCGTGCTCATCGCGGTATTCGGGATGCGTCTGGTCTTCCCCGTCGTGATCGTCGCGGTCAGCGCCAAGATGGGCCCGATCGAGGCCGTCAATCTCGCGCTGAACAACAAGGACCGCTACCAGGAACTCGTCACCGACGCCCACCCGGCGATCGCCGCCTTCGGTGGCATGTTCCTGTTGATGATCTTCCTCGACTTCATTTTCGAGGACCGGGACATCCAGTGGCTGCGCTGGATCGAGCGGCCGCTGGCCAAGCTCGGCAAGGTCGACATGCTGTCGGTCTGCATCTCCCTGATCGTTCTGCTGATCACCTCCTTCACCTTCGCCACCCACGCCCACCAGCACGGCGGCGCCCACGCCGACAAGGCGCAGACGGTGCTGATCGCGGGCATCGCGGGTCTGATCACCTACATGATCGTCGGCGGTCTCTCCGGCTACTTCGAGGACAAGCTGGAGGCCGAGGAGGAGCGTGAGCACGAGGCCGAGGAAGCCGCCGCCCGCTCCGGCAAGCCGCGCTCGCCGGTGCTGCTCGCCGGTCAGGCCGCGTTCTTCATGTTCCTCTACCTGGAGGTCCTGGACGCGTCCTTCTCCTTCGACGGTGTGATCGGCGCCTTCGCCATCACCAACGACATCGTCCTGATGGCGCTCGGCCTCGGCATCGGCGCGATGTACGTCCGTTCGCTGACGGTCTACCTGGTCCGCCAGGGCACCCTCGACGACTACGTCTACCTGGAGCACGGCGCCCACTACGCGATCGGCGCCCTGGCCGTGATCCTCATGGTCACCATCCGGTACGAGATCAACGAGGTCGTCACCGGTCTCGTCGGCGTCGTCCTGATCGCCTGGTCCTTCTGGTCCTCGGTCCGCCGCAACCGCGCCCTCGCGGCGGCGGGCGGCGACGCGGGCTCGGCGGAGAAGACGGAGATCTCCTCAGGGGTGTGACCCCGGTGCGCCCCTTAGGGGCAAGATCGGGGACGGGGCGGGGTGTGGCGCCCCGCGCCGGAAGGGAACGCTTCGAACGGGGCGGCCGACGTGGTCGGCCGCCCCGTTGGCTTTTCCACCACGAGCACCACGAGCACGAGCACCAGGGGGCGGGAATGGGATTCCTCGACGGACTGCTGGGCGGACGCGGCACCGACTTCGACTCGGGCAGCCCGGGAACCAACGCGATCGAGCTGACCAAGCGGCACCAGCAGGTGTCCCTCACCAAACAGGACGCGGCCACCGGCCATCTCCGGGTCAACCTGACCTGGCAGATGCGGACCTCCGACATCGCGGGCATCCAGCGCGAGAGTCTCTTCCGGCACCCCTTCAAGGCGCTCAAGCCACCGGAAGTGATGGGCCACGGCCAGAGCATGGTCAACGTCGACCTGGACCTCGGGTGCCTGTACGAACTGACGGACGGCACCAAGGGCGTCGTCCAGCCCCTCGGCGGCTACTTCGGCGACGTGAACGCCCCGCCGTACGTCAAGCTCAGCGGCGACGACCGCTTCGGCTCGGCGTCCGGCGAGACCATGTACGTCAACCTCGACCACCGCGACGCCATCAAACGGCTGCTGGTCTTCGTCTACATCTACGACCAGACCCCGGCGTTCGACCGTACCCAGGCCAAGGTCACCCTCTATCCGAGCAACGGCCCGCGCATCGAGATCGACCTGGACGAACGCCACCCCCAGGCCCGCTCCTGCGCGGTGGTGCTCATAGAGAACGTCAAGGGGGAGCTGCTCGTCCGCCGCGAGGTCAAGTTCGTCTACGGCTTCCAGGGCGAGCTGGACCGGCTCTACGGCTGGGGACTCAGCTGGGGCCGGGGCTACAAGTCCAAGGCGGACCGCTAGCGGGCCCCGGGCGGGCTCGGTGGAGTCCGGGAGCCCCAGGGGCCGGGCGGTCCGCCAGGCGCCGTCTCAGCGGCCCAGGAACTGCGGGCCCTGCGGCGGCAGCCGGAAGTCCGGGTCCAGGGCCGCCGCCGGAAGGGGCTGCGGCTGCGGATAACCGTAGGCGGGCTGCTGCCGGGTCGCAGGGGGCTGCTGGGCCGTGGCGTGCTGCGGACCGGCGGGCTGCGGGTAGCCGTAGGCGGGCTGCGCGGCGGTGGCCGGCTGGGGATAGCCGTAGGCCGACCGCAGCGCCGAGGTCGTCTGCGGATAGCCGTAGGCGGGGGGCGCCTGCGCCGGGACCGGCGCAGGCTGCTCGGGCGGCAGCGGCAGCGACAGGGACTCGGAGCGCGGCGGTTCCTCCACCGCCTCCGACTCGTCCACCGAGATGCCGAAGTCGGTGGCGAGCCCCTTCAGCCCGTTCGAGTAGCCCTCGCCGAGCGCGCGGAACTTCCAGGCGTCCCCGCGCCGGTACAGCTCACCGCAGATCAGCGCCGTCTCCGCACCCGTCTCCGGCGTGACCTCGAAACGGGCCAGCGGCTCGGCGTCGGGCGTCGCCGCGTCGTACACCAGGACGCACAGCGTGGGCACGAGGTCGAAGGTCTCGCCGTCCGCCGAGGCGACCAGCAGCACCCGGCTGACGCCCGGCTCCATCCCGGTCAGATCCGCCTGGACGGTGTCGGCCAGGCCCTCGGTGACGCGCTTCTTGCCCAGGCGCCACACGGCGCCCGAGGGGTGCCGGGGCTGGTTGTAGAAGACGAAGTCCTCGTCGGAGCGCACCCGGCCGTCGGAACCCAGCAGCAGCGCCGAGGCGTCCACGTCCGGCACGCCCTGCCCGGGCGTCCAGCGCAGCACGGCGCGAACCGTGGTGGCCTCCAGCGGGATGTTCGACCCCTTCAGCATCGCGTGCGTCATGCGGTCATCCTGCCTTCTCGGTCCTGGGCACGACAATGCGGGGTGCCCGGCGTCGCCACGCCTCGGTTACCGGAAATTCATGCCCTCCCGGGAACCCCTGACATGGATCTCTACGTACTATTACCGGCCACCCTTTGCCGAAATCACCGGCCCGCGTATGCCTTGAGGGAGTCCAATGCGTCATTTCGGGCACATCGCCCCCGAGGTGCGGGAGCGTCTGTTCCACCAGGAGCCGTGCGAGTTCAGCGCCGAGTCCCCGGCCCGGCTGCTGTCCGCCGCCCTCGGCGCCACGCTCTACAGCCCGGCCACCCGCCCCCGCCTCGCCGACGACGTCCTCAAGCAGGGCCGGGCCGGAGTGGTCTCCATGGTGCTGTGCCTGGAGGACTCCATCGACGACGCGGACGTACCGGCCGGTGAGGACAACCTCGTCCGGCAGTTCGCCGAGCTCGACGCGCGCGCGGGGGAGGAGCCGCCGCTGCTCTTCATCCGGGTCCGCACCCCCGACCAGATCCCCGACCTGGTCCGGCGCCTCGGCCCCACGGCCCGGCTGCTGTCCGGTTTCGTGCTGCCCAAGTTCACCGGCGAGCGCGGAATGCCGTTCCTGGAGGCGCTGAGCGCGGCGGAGAAGGAGAGCGGCAGGCGGCTCTTCGCGATGCCCGTCCTGGAGTCGACCGAGCTGATCTACCGCGAGTCCCGCGCGGAGACCCTGGAGGGCATCGCCCACGCGGTCGGCAAGTACCGCGAGCGGGTGCTCGCCCTGCGCCTCGGCGTCACCGACTTCTGCTCCTCCTACGGCCTGCGCCGCGCCCCCGACATGACCGCCTACGACGTCCAGATCGTCGCCTCGGTGATCGCCGACGTGGTCAACGTGCTGGGCCGGGCCGACGGCACCGGGTTCACCGTGACCGGGCCGGTCTGGGAGTACTTCCGCGTCCCCGAGCGGGTCTTCAAGCCGCAGCTGCGGCAGAGCCCCTTCCTTGAGGTGCGGGCCGTCGAGCTGCGCGAGAAGCTGATCGAACACGCCATGGACGGCCTCCTGCGGGAGATCTCCCTCGACCAGGCCAACGGCCTGCTCGGCAAGACCTGCATCCACCCGTCCCATGTCATGCCCGTGCACGCGCTGTCCGTGGTCAGTCACGAAGAGTTCAGCGACGCCCAGGACATCCTGCGGCCGGAACGCGGCGGTGGGGGTGTGCTGCGGTCGGCCTACACGAACAAGATGAACGAAGTGAAGCCCCACCGCGCCTGGGCCGAGCGCACCCTGCTGCGCGCCGAGGTCTTCGGCGTGGCCGGCGAGGACGTCGGCTTCGTGGAACTGCTCGCCGCCGGCATCACCGGCTGACCCTCCCGCCGCCGGGGCGACCCGGCCGACCTCCCCGCCGCCGGGGCGACCCGGCCGACCTCCCCCCACCACCTCCAAGGAACGCATGAACAACGCAGTGAACGACGGCGTCTGGTCCGGCAGCTGGGTCGCCGAGCGGCTCGGTGTCGAGCTGGAGGGCGACGACGAACTGCCCGCCCTCCTCGGGCTCGCGCTGCGCCGCAACCCCAAGCGGGCCCATCTGCTGGTCTCGCACGTCCTCGGCAAGCACGTGCCCCAGTCGCCCACCGTCGTCTACGGCCACGGCTTCCGGCTCGGCCGCCGGGTGCGCGCGCTGCTCGGCGACACGGAGGCCGCCGAGGCCGTCGTCCTGGGCTACGCCGAGACCGCCACCGGCCTCGGGCACGCCGTCGCCGACGGCCTGGGTCTCGCGCCGTATCTGCACTCCACCCGCCGCCCGGTGGCCGGGGTGGACCGCGCGGGCGGCTTCGAGGAGTCCCACTCGCACGCCACCTCCCATCTGCTGCTCCCGTCCGACCCCGCGCTGCTCGCGGGCGACGGCCCGCTGGTGCTGGTCGACGACGAGTTCTCCACCGGCAACACGATCCTCAACACCATCCGCGACCTGCACGAACGCCACCCCCGGCGGCGGTACGTGGTGGTCGCCCTGGTCGACATGCGTTCTCCCGAGGACGCCGGACGCCTGGAGCGGTTCGCCGCCGGGATCGGCGCCCGCGTGGACCTGGTGGCGGGCGCGTCGGGGACCGTACGGCTGCCGGAGGGCGTGCTGGAGAAGGGGCAGGACCTGGTCGCGCGCCACGAGAGCCCCGTACCCGCCCCCACCGTGCGGGCGGACGGCGAGGACGGGACGGCGTACGGCACGGCCGGGGCGGCGCACGGCCGCACCCCCCGTGTCGACCTGCACTGGCCGCGCGGGCTGCCCGACGGCGGACGGCACGGCTTCACCCCC
>NZ_WWIR01000498.1 GCF_009863025.1 Streptomyces sp. SID4985
CGGTGTCCCGTACGACGGGCCAGCCGGACCCCGCCGCTCCGCCGGTGCGGCCGGTGGGCCGGGGTGTGCCGGTCGGCTGGGGCAGCACGGCGGTGCGCTCGACAGCGGAGGCGGCCGAGGCGGCGGAGGCGTGGGGCAGGACGGTGGTGCGGTCCTCGGCGCCCGGGGCCTTCGGCAGGACGGCGGTACGGTCCGTGTCCGGCGCCGTGGGCAGGACGGCCGTCCGCTCCGCGTCGGGGCCCGTCGTGCGCCGGAAGTCGGTGGCGGCGCGCGCGTTGCGCGGGCGTGGGACGACGGCCGTCTCGTCGGCGTCGGTCGGGGCGGCCTGTCCGCCCCGGGGTATCGCCGAGCCGGTGACGCTCACGGTGCCGGTCCGGATGCCGCTCGGGGCGCCGCCCCGGGTGAGCGCACCGCCCTGTACGACCGGCCAGCCGCCACGGCTCGTCCCGGCGTTCCCCTCGCGGAGCGTCCCGGTCTCGGCGACCGTTCCGCTCTCCGGGAACGCCTGGGTCCTGTTGCCCTCTGCCAACGGCGGCTCCGGGGTCGCGGATGCGACAGCGGGCCATTCCGGTTGGGCGTCTTCTCGCCACTGTTTCACGCGTGCAATCCCCCACGAAACCGTTCAGGGGGCGCCGCGCTCCCGAGCCTCACACCGACGGATCAGGCCCCCACCGGGTCCGGAGCGCCCCCTTTATCACACTGTGCTCGGGCCCCGAATGTAGCGCATGTGAAGGTTTCGGGTTCATGATGCGTCACATATGGCCGTTCATCACATCTTCGTCGGTGGCCGGAATCCATCCATCGGCGGGCTTCTCGAGCCAGCCCTCGGCGCGCGAGATCTCGGCGGCGCCCCTGCGGAGCGCGTCCAGCGCCGGATGGACCAGGCTCTTCCGCCACACGAGCGAGACAGGTGAAAGCGGGACAGGATCGACAAGCGGCCGCAGCACCGCGCCCGGCATGGCCGAAAAGTCCACCACTGCGAGGACGGGAACGCGTGTTCTGCTCATGACCCGGGCGAACTCCTCGCGCCCCACAGCCATCGGAACGGGTGACGCCGGAAGGATGCCGTGTCGCTCGAAGAGCTGACGTGCGAGGCCGGTCCACTCCCGCGTACCCGCGTTGCCCGCGCCGGCGTACACCGTCGCACCGGCCAGCGCGCGCACCGGCACTTCGGGCAGCGCGGCCAGCGGGTGGTCCTCGGGCAGGAAGACGGCCATCGGCTCGTAGCGCACGGGCTGGTGGCCGAGGCGGGCGCGGACGGCCGGGGCGAGTCCCGCGAAGCGGCCGAAGGAGGCGTCGAGCCGTCCGGCGAGCATGTCGTCCGCGGCCTTGGTGAGCCCGCTCTCGTAGCGCGCGGTCAACTCGTGGGCGGGGGCCAGCTCCCGGGCCCGTACGAGCACGCGGCGCGTGGTGCCCAGGCCCTCCGAGTTGAGGTCGACCAGCAGCGGGCGTGTCCGACCGAACGCCGTGAGCAGCTCCTCCTGCGCGACGAGCACCCGCCGGGCGAGCGGCACCAGCCGTTCACCGTCGGCGGTGAGCGCCACCTGCCGTGTCGTCCGCACGAACAGCTCGGCCCCCAACTCCCGTTCCAGCCTCCGCACATCACGACTGAGCGCCTGTTGCGCGACGTACAGCCGGGCGGCGGCGCGGCTGAAGTGCAGCTCCTCGGCGACGGCGAGGAAGGCGCGGAGAAGGCGGGGGTCCACGGAGGCGACGGATGCGGTCACGGCCGTGAACTTACAACGCGGGTGCGTGAATTGGGCACGAGAAAGGTGTTGGACGGAGACCGGTGCCCCGGGTGAACGTGCATGTCATGCCCCAACTCACCACCTATCGAAGCCTCTTCACCCGCCCCGGAACCACCGCCTTCACCCTCGGCAATCTCGTCGCCCGTCTGCCGATGGGGATGTTCTCGGTGAGCGCGGTCGTGATGATCGCGGGGGCGCGGGGTTCGTACGCGCTCGCCGGGGCGGTCACCGCGACCGGCCTGGCGGCGACGGGTCTGGCCGGACCCTGGACGGCACGGCTGACCGACCGGTACGGCCAGGCGCGGGTCGCCGTGCCCGCCACCCTCACGGCGGTGGCGGGCAGCCTGGCCCTGCTGCTGTGCGTGCACTTCGGCGCCCCCGACTGGACCCTGTTCGCCGCCTACGCCGCGACCGCCGCCACCCCCAACATCGGCGGCCTCTCCCGCGCCCGCTGGGCCCACCTCCTGCGCGACGACCCCGACGCCCTGCACACCGCGAACTCCTTCGAGCAGGCCGCCGACGAGCTGTGCTTCATGCTGGGCCCGGCCCTGGCGTCCTTCCTGACCGGCACCTTCTTCCCGGAGGCGGGCACGCTCATCGGCGCGGCCCTGCTCCTGACCGGGATGCTCGTCTTCACCGCCCAGCGCTCGACGGAACCCCCGCCCACTCCCCGCTCCACGGCCCCCTCCCCCCTCCGCACCCGGGGCATCCCGACCCTCCTGGCGACCTTCCTGGCCACCGGCGCGATCTTCGGCTCCCTGGAGGTGGTGACGATCGCCTACGCCGACGCCCAGGGCCATCGCGCCGCGGCGGGCGCGATCCTCGCCCTCCAGGCGGCGGGCTCCTGCGCGGCGGGCCTGCTGTACGGCGCCCTGAAGCCGACGGGCTCCCCCGCCCGCCGCCTCCCCTGGTGCCTCCTGGCGATGACGGCCCTGATGACCCTCCCCTGGCTGTCCGCCACCACGACCGGCACCCTCACACTCCTGGCCCCCACCCTCCTCCTGGCCGGCATGGCCACCGCCCCCACCATGGTCACCGCCATGACCCTCCTCCAGACCCACACCCCACCCGACCGCCTCAACGAGGGCATGAGCCTGGCGGTGACGTCCCTGCTGACGGGGATCGCGTGCGGCTCCGCGATGGGCGGCTGGGCGGTGGAACACGCCTCGTCCACCACGGCCTACCTGGTCCCGGCAGGGTCGGCGGCCACCGCCCTCCTGATCGACCGCCTCGGCTCGATCGGACGGCTCGCCGCGGCGGAGATCACGGGCGCCGAAGCGCGAAGGTGATCAGTGGCGGGGCAGGTCGGACAGGTCGTACCGGGGATGACCGAGGGCGGTGGCGATCTCCGCGTAGCGGGCCGACTGGGCTTCCGTCACCGGCACTCCGTAGGCGATCAGGACGCGGAGCAGCAGGCGGAAGCCGAGGTCGGGACCGACATGGGCGGTGACCTGTTCCAGCGCGGGAACGGCCGTCTCCGCGAGGGCGAACCAGGGGCTGGTCGAGGCGCCGTACCAGGGGCTGTCGTGGATGCCCCGGGTCAGGGCGGGCGCGATGTCCCGCAGTTCGCGCAGGACGGCGTCCGTCGCCCCGGCCGGCGGGCGGGCCGGCAGGACATCGGGCACCGGCTCCGGCAGAAGCCCGGCGCACACATCGCCGACCCCGCGCAGCCACTCCCTCGGCCGCGCGACCTCGTACCCGCGCGCCGTGGCCACCCGCCACAGCCCGGCGAGCGTGTCGTCGGACAGGGGTGAGCGCGCCAGCCGCAGGGTGTCCTCCAGGAGGGCGAAGGCGTACGACCCCGGGACGGTGCCGGTGCGGTCCCCGGCGGCGCCCCGGATTCCGTCCTCGACGGTGTACGCGTGCTGCCACAGATCACCGTGGAAACGCCCGGCCAGCAGCGAGAACCCGAAGTCCTCCGCGAAGCGCCGCCCGGCCGACGGATCGTCGAAACGCGGCCAGCTCACCGCGAGCCCCTCGGCCACCAGCCGCCCCGGATACCCGAACCCCTCCGCGATCTCCTGATACCGGTCGTACCGCCGCACGGACACCATCACCCCGCGCGCCTTGAGTACCCGGAGGAACAACCGGAAGCCGAGATCGGCGTCGACCTCGCCGACGACCCGCTCCAGCGGGGCCGGTCCGACGCCCCGCGCCTCGGCGAGCACGACCCGGCGCATCGCCTGCTCGTTCACCGTGACGAGCGGTGGATTTCCGTACCGCTCCGGTTCCCCGGCGGCCCGAGCCGCCGAAACGACACCGCTCAGCCAGTCACGCGTGCGGGGCCCCGGATCGTCACCGCCGCCCGAGGCCGCCGACCAGAGCCCACGGACGTCCTCGTCGGAGAGCGGCGACTCCAGCAGCAGGCGCGCGTCCGCGCAGAGGACGTGCAGTTCGTCGGCGTCCCCCGCCGGAAACTCCGCTCCCTCGGCCAGCCGGCTCAGCCCGAAGTCCTCTTCGTGCCGCCAGAAACGCGCTTCCCGCTGGTTCTCCGCGACCAGGAACCGTACGGAGTCCACCACGAACTCTCCGTACTGGAGACCCTCCCCGATGGCCTCCATGTCCCCGTACTGATCCGGTGACAGGGACGCGGTGGAGTCGTTGACGACCGTGCGCAGCAGAATCCGGAAGGCGAGGTCCGCGGTGCAGTGGCGGGCGCAGGCGGTGAGCGCCTCGCGCACCTCGGGGGTCAGGAACCCCAGGCGTCCGACGAGGGCGATCACCGCGTCCCGTTGGGGTCCGCCGTCCTCGATGTCGGCACCCGTGAGCGGGGGCACCTCCGCTGTGCCGGACAGCCGGGCGTCGCACAGGGCGGCGACCGTCCTTGTCCATTCCGCGCCGGTGATCCGGGCGAAGCCGGGCAGGTACTGCGTCCCGGCCGTCCAGAGCGCTTCCAGGGTCCGCGAGGAAAGAGCGCGGACAAGAGCGTCGGCATCGCGGCGGACCGCCAGGGCGTCTTCGTCGGGTGCCGATGCCAGATGCTTCGCGACGACGTCGGCGGCGGTCTCCGCGTCGTAGATCCAGTCCTGATGGAAGAAACCCATCACCCAGGAGACACCGAAATCGAACTCGGTGAACCTCGGCACGTCGCGTCACCTTCCCCGCTCGTCGCTCATGGCGAAGGCCCCGTCACTCGCTGAGTGACGGGGCCTTCGCCCACATGGGTTCGGGGGGCCGGGGCCCTCCGGATCGTGGAGATGGCGGGAATCGAACCCGCGTCCACCGGTGCGGAAACAGGGCTTCTCCGTGTGCAGTTCGCTTCGATTTTCTCGGCCCCGGAGATCACGCGAACAAGTCTCCGACGGGCTCAGTCACTGTTAGATTTCCCTCTTCACCCCGTGACCGGGATCAAGGTTTAGTTCCCTAGCTGATGCCAGGATCCGGGTCGGGAACAGCCCCGGGCTGACACTTCGCAAGTCGCTACTTAGGCAGCGAGGGCGAAGGAATCGCGCTTGGTGTTGGCGATTATGTTTTGCGACATATGGTTTACGAGATCATTGCCGCTTCCTCGACACGCTTCCCCTGCTTCGACATCCGCTGTCGAAACCGATCATCCCCATGTTGTTTTTTCAAGTGCCCCCGGTGAGGGAGGCGCGCACCCGCTGTGAGGTGCAGGTGCCATCGTAAGGGAACAACGCCGGACCACGCCAGCGCATTCCCGCTCAGCCGCGCTGCTTCCGCTTCGCCGACGCGATCGCGCGGTCCGACTCCCGGCGGTCCTGCTTCTCCCGCAGGGTCTGCCGCTTGTCGTACTCCTTCTTGCCGCGCGCGAGCGCGATCTCGGCCTTGGCCCGGCCGTCCTTGAAGTAGATCGCCAGGGGCACGATGGTGTGACCCGTCTCCTGGACCTTGGACGCCAGCTTGTCGATCTCCTCGCGGTGCAGGAGCAGCTTGCGCTTGCGGCGCACGGAGTGGTTCGTCCAGGTGCCCTGGAAGTACTCCGGGATGTGGACGTTGTGCAGCCAGGCTTCGTTCCCGTCGATCTGGACGAAGCCGTCGGTCAGCGAGGCCCGTCCCTGGCGCAGCGACTTCACCTCGGTGCCGGTCAGGACGATGCCGGCCTCGTAGGTGTCGATGATCGCGTAGTCGTGGCGCGCCTTCTTGTTCTGCGCGACCATCTTGCGCTTGCCGTCCTTGGCCGCCTTCGCGGCTCCCCCGCCCTGCTTGGGCTGGGACTCCTTCGGTACGTACATTCCCTTGCTCATAGTGCCCACATTTTCTCACCGGACAGGGGGTGGGAGGGAAGCGTATTTCGGTGCCCGCGCCCGGGTGTCTACGACGGGTCGCCGAGCCCCGTCAGCACCGTCTCCGCCCGCTCCAGCGCCCCCGCCCCCGCGTCCAGGTCCGGGGTGATGCCCCGGCCGTCCACGGCGTGACCCAGCGGAGTGCGGTAGTGGCCCACGGTCAGCTCGGCCACCGAGCCGTCGGGCAGGTCGGTCGGCATCTGGACCGAGCCCTTGCCGAAGGTGCGGGAGCCGATCACGACCGCCCGGCCCCGGTCCTGGAGCGCGCCGGTGAGCATCTCGGCCGCGCTCATGGTGCCGCCGTCGACCAGGACGACCAGCGGGCGGGCGGTGTCCCCGCCGGAGGCGGCGTGCAGGGCGCGCTGGGCGCCGTCCACGTCGTAGGTGGCGACCAGGCCGCCGTCGAGGAAGGCTGAGGCGGTGGACACGGCCTCGGTGACCAGGCCGCCCGAGTTCCCGCGCAGGTCGAGCACGACCCCGGTGCCGGCGGGCGCCCGGCGGACCGCGTCGCGCACGGCCTCGGCGGAACCCTTGGTGAAGGCGGCGACCCGGACGACGGCGACACCGGGGACCGGGCGGGTCACGGTCACGGGGTCGGTGGACAGCCGCGCCCGGTGCAGCGTCAGGCTCCACGCGCGGTCCCCGCGCCCGATCCCGAGCACGACCGGCGTTCCGGCGGCCGCGTCCTCGGCGTCACCGCGCAGTAAGGAGACGACCTCGGTGACCGGGAGCCCCTCCACCGCACGGCCGTCCACGCTGCGCAGCCCGTCGCCCCGGCGGATGCCCGCACCGGCGGCGGGCGAGCCGGACCGGACCCGGGTCACCTCGATACGGCCGTCCCGTCCGCGCCGCGCCCACAGCCCGACGCCGGTGTACTCGCCGTCCAGGGCCTCCTGGAACTCCGCGTAGTCACCGGAGGAGTAGACGGCGGCCCAGCGGTCCCCGCTGCGGCTGACGGCCCGTTCGGCGGCCTCCGTCGGGGACTCG
>NZ_WWIR01000051.1 GCF_009863025.1 Streptomyces sp. SID4985
GACGGCCGTACGCGCGGGGCGCGGGGTGGGGCGGACTGGTGCGATGGCCCCCGTTCGGCCCCGGCCGGCGGCCGCCGTGCCTGCGGCGGCAGATGCGCGGGCGGCGGGGTGCCGCGTCGCGGTCCGTCGTGCGGGGATCGCGTTCTGTATTGCTCCACTGGACCAACTTAGGTCTGTTTATGTGCCGAATCGCTCCTGAGACACGCCGAAGACGCCCGAGCGGGGACGAGCGGGCTGAGGTAAAGAGGTGGGCCCGGCTCCCGCGAGGGCGCCCGCCCCGGACGCCGTAGACTGGTGGATCGGCCGGTGTCACCTGGCCCCTGGCAGCCCCCGCCCCTGGCCCACTCATCAACGGGAAGTCGCAACGTGTCGCTCACGATCGGAATCGTCGGCCTGCCCAATGTCGGCAAGTCGACCCTTTTCAACGCCCTGACCAAGAACGACGTGCTGGCGGCCAACTACCCGTTCGCCACGATCGAGCCGAACGTCGGCGTGGTCGGCGTCCCCGACGGCCGCCTCGCCCAGCTGGCGTCGATCTTCGGCTCGGAGCGCATCCTCCCGGCGACGGTGGACTTCGTCGACATCGCGGGCATCGTGCGCGGCGCGTCCGAGGGCGAGGGCCTGGGCAACAAGTTCCTCGCGAACATCCGTGAGTCCGACGCGATCTGCCAGGTCATCCGCGCCTTCAAGGACGAGAACGTCGTGCACGTCGACGGCAAGGTCTCGCCCAAGGACGACATCGAGACGATCAACACCGAGCTGATCCTCGCCGACCTCCAGACCATCGAGAAGGTCCTGCCGCGCCTCCAGAAGGAGTCCCGGATCAAGAAGGACGTCGCGCCGAAGGTGAAGGCGGTCGAGGAGGCGAAGGAGATCCTGGAGAAGGGCGACACGCTGTTCTCGGCGGGCATCGTCCAGGGCTCCGGCAACGAGGAGCTCCTCCACGACCTGCACCTCCTGACGACGAAGCCCTTCCTCTACGTCTTCAACGTGGACGAGGACGAGCTGACGGACGAGGACTTCAAGAACGAGCAGCGGGCGCTGGTCGCCCCTGCCGAGGCGATCTTCCTCAACGCCAAGCTGGAGGCCGACCTCGCCGAGCTGGACGAGGAGGACGCCATCGAGCTCCTCGAGTCCGTCGGAGCCGAGGAGCCCGGCCTCGCCACCCTGGCCCGCGTCGGCTTCAACACCCTCGGCCTCCAGACCTACCTCACCGCCGGCCCCAAGGAATCCCGCGCCTGGACCATCAAGAAGGGCGCCACCGCCCCCGAGGCCGCCGGTGTCATCCACACCGACTTCCAGAAGGGCTTCATCAAGGCGGAGGTCATCTCCTTCGAGGACCTGGTGGAAACGGGGTCCGTCGCGGAGGCCCGCGCCAAGGGCAAGGCGCGGATGGAGGGCAAGGAGTATGTGATGCGGGACGGGGATGTGGTGGAGTTCCGGTTCAATGTGTGACGGGTGACATAACACCACGTCGCTGATCTGGCAAACGTGCAGGTCAGATGGGGTCCGACTCTTCGGAGTCGGGCCCTTTGTTTTTTCCCGTGCTGGGATGGTGCTGGGATAGCTGATCCCTCGTCACCTGTCGTCATCCCTGGTCATCCGTACCGTGCTGGGATCGTGTTGGGATGGGATGGGGGTGCCTGTGCTGGGATTTGTGTGAGCGGGGCGCTGACCGAGCTGTGAAGGTAGTGCGGACGTGGCGCTTTTCCTACTCGATTGACACAAGCGGGGGCATGGCTGAGGCGACGTACAGCATCGGGGAAGGGCCAGCGACGCGGGTGAGCTTGTCGCTGCCGGAGGGGACCGCGGAGGCGATCCGGGCTCGGGTGGGCAAGCGGGAGTTCTCCGCGTTCATCGCCGAGGCGGTCGAGCGTGAGCTGCGTGGGCAGGTCCTGGACGAGTATCTGGCGGACTACGAGAGCCGCAAGGGGCCGGTCTCCGAGCCGGCTCGTCAGCGGGCGCGGCAGGTCTTCGACGAGGTGTTCGCCGAGGAGGCCGAGTGGCCCGCCGCAGGCTGAGTCACGAGGGGACGCTGGTCCTCGACAGCGAGGGATTCTCGAAGCTGCTCGCCGACGACGAGCAGGTGGTGGCCCTGATCGCTGAGGCGCGCTCGCGGGGCATGGAGGTCGTGATCAGTGCGCTCACCATTATCGAAGCCGTCCACCCCCGTACGAATTAGAGGTCCTAACAAAGGCGTTGGATGTGTCGGTGAGTGATCAGGCAGGTGGCGAGACCGAGGAAGGCCTCGTGGATGTCGTCGCGTCGCTCCCAGCGGATCCGCAGGCGGCGAAAGCCGTGCAGCCAGGCGATGGTGCGCTCGACGACCCAGCGGAAAATGCCCAGGCCAGAGCCGTGTTGCACGCCTCGCTCAGCGATGACCGGGCGGATGCCGCGCTGCCACAGTAGGCGCCGGTATTTGTCGTGGTCGTAGCCGCGGTCGGCAAGCAGCGTGTCGGGTCGATGTCTGGGGCGGCCGACGACGCCGGCAACCGCCGGGATCTTGTCGAGCAGGGGCATCAGCTGGGTGACGTCGTTGCGGTTTCCACCGGTCAGCGACACCGCGAGCGGGATGCCCTGGCCGTCGGTGAGAACGTGGTGCTTGCTGCCCGGCCGTGCGCGATCGACCGGGCTGGGACCGCTTTTGGGCCCCGTCGAGCGGCCCGGACGTGGGAGGAGTCGATCACCGCCCGGGACCAGTCCAGCTTGTTCGCCGCCCGCAGCTTCTTCAGGAGCACCAGGTGCAGTTCGTCCCACACGCCGGCCTCGTTCCACGCGGCGAGGCGCCGCCAGCAGGTCATGCCCGAGCCGAAGCCCAGTTCCTGCGGCAGGTACTCCCACTGGATGCCCGTGTGCAGGACGAACAGGATCCCGCACAGCGCCTGCCGGTCCGGGACTCGCGGTCTGCCCTCGACCAGCTTCGGACCCGGCACGGGCAGCAACGGCTCGATGAGCGACCACAGTTCGTCCGAGACGATCCAGGGCCGCGACTGACGTTTCCCCACGATCGGACCAACGACCAGCCAATCCGAAAGTCACATGATCAACGGCTTCTGTTAGGACCTCT
>NZ_WWIR01000499.1 GCF_009863025.1 Streptomyces sp. SID4985
GCGGGTGGCGGCCGCGCTGCTCAGGCACCCGGGCTGCGGGGTGCAGCCGGTCGGTGTGGTCGCGGACCGCCCGGACGGCAGCGACGGTCTGCCGGTGCTGACCGGCGAGGAGCAGGTGGAGCGGGCCCTGATCCAGAACGGGGTGCGCACCGTCCTGGTCGTCGGCCCCGCGACCCGCGCCGAGCGGGCCCCGCTGCTGCGGGCGTTGGCCGAGTCGGGCTGCGCCCTCTGGGAGGTGTCGGCGGACGGTCCGGCGTACGGCGTGCGCGAGCGGCTGGCCGGTTTCGCCGTACGCCGTGTCGACGCGGGCGCGCGGCAACCGGGCAGCCTGGCCAAGCGGCTGCTGGACCTGACCGTCTCGGGCGCCCTGCTCGTCCTGTGCGGCCCGCTGCTGCTGGCGTGCGCCGCGGTGCTGCGGCTGACCGAGGGGCCGGGCGTGGTGTTCCGGCAGGAGCGGATCGGCAAGGACGGCCGCCCCTTCACGCTGCTGAAGTTCCGCACGCACCGCCCGGTGGACGAGCGCGAGTCCGCGACGCGCTGGAGTGTGGCGGGCGAGCCGGAGATGAGCGCCTTCTGCCGCTTCCTGCGCCGTACCTCGCTGGACGAGCTGCTCCAGCTGTGGAACGTCTTCCGGGGCGACATGAGCCTGGTCGGACCGCGCCCCGAACGCCCCTTCTTCGTCGCGCGGTTCAGCCAGCTCCACCCCGGCTACGCCGCCCGGCACCGGATGCGGGTCGGTGTCACCGGGCTCGCGCAGGTCAACGGCTTGCGAGGGGACACCTCGATCGAGGACCGGGCCCGCTTCGACAACGCGTACATCGACACCTGGTCGCTGTGGCAGGACGTCTGCATCCTGCTCCGCACCGCGGCCGTGCTCGTGCGTTCCACCGGGAGCTGACCGATGAGCCTCGCTCTGTGGCTGTCGCGCCGCCCGGTACTGCCGGTGCTCGCCGTCGTGGCGCTCCTGGCGCTCCCCCTGTCGGGCGACGACGGGGGCGCCGGACCGGCCGACGCCGCCTCCGCGCTGGTCGTCGGGTACTGCGTCCTGCGGCTCTTGCACGAGCGGCGGCGCCCGCTGTCCCGTACGGCCGCCGTCGTCCTCGGACTGCCGGTGGCCGGTACGGCGCTGGCCGCGATGGGCGCGGTCTCGCCCGGCGCGGGGTTCGCGGGCCTCGGCCGCTACCTCCAGGTCTTCGTTCTGGTCCCGGCGGCCGTGGTGCTGCTCCTGCGCGACCGACGCGATGTACGGCTGCTGGTCTGGGCCTTGATCGGACTCGCGCTGTGGGAGGGGGCGGTCGGCGTGAAGCAGTACGTCACGGCGACCGGCGCCTCCTACCAGGGCGAGGACATCCGCGCGGTCGGCACCTTCGGGGCGCAGGACGTGATGGGGATGGCGACGGTGGTGTCGTTCGGGCTGATCTGCGCGGTGGGGGTGGCGCTGGGCGGGGGCACGGCCCCGACGCCGTCCTCCGCATCGGCCCCAACTCCCGCTCGCGAGCGGGTGATCGCCGGAGTCTGCGCCCTCGCCCTGCTGCTCCCGCTCGCGCTGTCCTTCAGCCGGGGTGCCTGGATCGCGACCACCCTGACGCTCACCGTGCAGCTGGCGCTGTCCGGGCCGCGCCGGGCGCTGAAGGTGGGCGCGGTCGCGCTGGCGGCCGGGGTGGTGCTGGTGGGCGGTCTCGGGGTGGGTACGGCGATGCTCCAGGAGCGGCTGGGCAGCATCACGCAGGTGGCGGACGCGCCGGACCAGTCGGTGACCGACCGGTACACCATGTGGGCGGCGGCGACTGGCATGTGGCGCGAACACCCGCTGACCGGCGTGGGGTTGAAGGGCTTCCCCGAGTACCGCGACGGGCACGCCTCGCTGGCCCTGTCCTCCGGCAGCGACACGGCGGGCGCGGGCGCGGGCTTCCGCCGGCAGCCACTGCTCTCCCCGCACAACATGTACCTCCTGGTCCTCGGCGAACAGGGCCTGACCGGCCTGCTGTGCCTCGCGGGCTCCTGGCTGGCGCTGCTGGTGCTCGGGCTGCGGGGGCTGTGGGCGACCCGTACGACCCGTGCGGCCGGGGGCAGGGAGTACGGGGTCATCGGCTGCGGGCTGCTGGTCTGGCTGCTGGTGGACTTCATGTACGCCGACATCGGCGGCCCGTCCACCGTGCTGACGGCGGTGGCCCTGGGGCTGGTGGCGTGGTGGGCGCTGGTCGGCGGCGCTGAGCCGGTCCGGTCCGCCCGACCTATGACCGGCGCCTTCCCGGCCGTCCCGGTGGCGAGGGGAGCCGGAGTCCTGTGACCATCACCCCTCTGCCCAAGCCCGTACCGGAAACCGGACTGGCGAGCCCTGCCCGCCCCGCCGATCCGGTGCCGGAACCCCCCGCCACCACCCCCCGTTTCCTCGCCCGCGCCGCCCTTCTCACCGCCTCCCTCTCCGCGGCGGGCGCGGTCCTCGGGCTCGTCCGGGACCAGTCGCTGGCGCGGCTGTTCGGGGCCGGGCTGGACACCGACGCGTTCCTGGTCGCCTGGACAGTTCCGGAGTTCGCGGCCACGCTGCTCATCGAGGACGGGCTGGCGTTCGCGCTGATCCCGGCGTTCAGCATGGCGCTGGCCCGCCGGGCGCGCGGGGCGCCGGGCGACCCGGTGCGCTCGCTCGTCGCCGGTACGCTGCCCCGTCTCGCGCTGGCCCTCACGGTGGTGGGCGTGCTGCTCGCCACGGCCGCGCCCGGACTCGTCGCGGTGCTGGCGCCCGGGCTGCCCCACCCCGCCCTCGCCGTGGACTGCACCCGGCTCACCGCGACCTGCGTGGTCAGCTTCGGTCTCGCCGGGTACTGCAGCGCCGCGCTGCGGGCCCACCGCAGCTTCCTGGCCCCGGCGGCGATCTACGTCGCCTACAACACCGGCATCGTCACGGCCATGTTCGCCCTCGGCGGCGCGTGGGGAGTGCGCTCGGCCGCGTTCGGGGTGGCGCTGGGCGGAGTTCTGATGGTGCTCCTCCAACTGCCCTTTCTCGTATGGCGCTTACGCACCCGGGAGACCGACGCTCCCCTCTCCGTCGAACCGTGTCCAGCCCCGCCGAGCCAGCGCGTCGACCTCCAACTCATGGCCACCGTGCTGCTGTTCGCGCTGTGCCGTCAGTCTCAGGTGCTGATCGAGCGGTTCCTCGCCTCGGGGCTGCCGTCGGGGGCGATCTCGCACCTCAACTACGCCCAGAAGATCGCCCAGATCCCGATGACCATGTCGATGATGCTGTGCACGGTCACCTTCCCGGTGGTGGCGCGGGCGCTGGCCGAGGGCGACACCGAGCGGGCCCGGGTCCGGGTGGAGCGGGATCTCGCGGTCGCGGCCACGCTGGTGCTGCTCGGCACGGCGGCGGTGCTGGCCTGCGCTCCACAGATCGTCCAACTCCTCTTCCAGCGCGGCGCGTTCACCGCCGAGGACACGGCGGCGACGGCGGGCGTGATGCGGGTGTACGCGGCCGGACTGCTCGGCCAGACCCTGACCGGCGTCCTGGTCCGCTCCTACTTCTCGGCGGGCCGCGCCGCCTGGTACCCGGTCGGTGCCATCGCGGCCGGGGTCGCGGTCACCGCCTGGATCGGCGCGGCGACGGTCGACACCTGGGGCGTGACCGGGATCGCCGCCGCCAACGCCACCGGCATCACGCTCACCGCGGCCCTGCTGCTGGGCGGGGCGCGGGCGCGGCGACGCGGGGTGCGGCGC
>NZ_WWIR01000500.1 GCF_009863025.1 Streptomyces sp. SID4985
GCCAGCGCTGCGGGTCGGGCGGCGGTCCGTCGGCCGCCAGCCGCTCCAGGAGCCGCACCCAGACGGCCTGTTCGAGATCGCCCGGCTCGCTTCCGGTGGCATGTGCCTCGGCGGACGCCTCGGCCGTGAGCAGCGGGCGCAGGGCGGCCACCAGGTCGTACGTCATATGCGCAACGACGCGCCGCCCCGGCCCGGGGGTTTCCGGGACGGGGCGGCGTCACCCCCATCAGGGAGGAGCGGTCGCGGAGTTGACGCCGGGGCTCAGTGGCCGAGGAAGTCGGCGCGGGCGAGCAGGGCGGTGTCGGCGTTGTCGGTGAAGACGCCGTCGATGCCGGTGGCGAAGTAGGTGCGGAAGGCGCCGAAGGGGTCGCCGTAGCCGTCCGGGGCGCTGCCCTGGCGGTACTCGGCCGGGAGGAAGGGGTTCTCGTTGCGCATGGTGTAGGGGTGCAGGATCAGACCGACCTTGTGGGCGTCCCCGACCAGGGTGGTGGGCGTGCCCAGGGTGCCGTCGGACTTCTTCGGGATGATCAGGTCGAGGGTGGGGCCGATGCCCTGCGCGTAACCGGCGATCTCCCGCAGCCCCTTGGGGGTGACCAGGTCCGCCACCGTGCGCGGGTCGCCGGTGTCGACGAAGTCGTACGGGCGGGTGCCCGCCTGGTCGAGCAGGACGACCAGCGGGTTGTCGACCAGCCGGTTCATCCGCTGGATGCTGGTCGGCTCGAAGGACTGGACGATGACCGGGGAGTTGCGGCTGTCCTTGCCGTACTTGTGGAGCAGCTTGGCGACCCGCTCCTCCAGGCCGAGGCCGAGCTTGCGGAAGTAGGTGGGGTGCTTCAGCTCGGGGTAGATCCACACCTGGCGGCCCAGCTCACGGGTGCGCCGGTCCTGCCACTGGAGGACCTCTTCGAAGGTGGGGATCGGCCAGCGGCCGTTGTAGAGGGTGTTGTGCGGCCGGTTGGCGGGGATGCGCTCGACGGCGCGCAGCGTGCGCAGCTCGGCCAGCGTGAAGTCCTCGGTGAACCAGCCGGTGACGGACACCCCGTCCAGGACCTTCGTGGTCCTGCGGCCCGCGAACTCGGGGTGCGACGCCACGTCGGTGGTGCCGCCGATCTCCGGCTCGTGCCGGCAGACGAGATGGCCGTCCTTGGTCGGCACCAGGTCACCGGCCTCCACGATGTCGGCGCCGAACTCCAGCGCCAGGTCGTACGAGCCGAAGGTGTGCTCGGGGCGGTAGCCGCTGGCGCCCCGGTGGCCGATGATCGTCGGCTTGGGCAGGCTCTTCAGCCCGCGCCCGCCCTGTCCGCC
>NZ_WWIR01000501.1 GCF_009863025.1 Streptomyces sp. SID4985
GAGGGCGCGCAGCAGCGGTCCGGCGAGGGTCAGCGTCCCGGCGACGGCGGCCAGCGGGTTGCCCGGCAGGCCGACCAGGCGGCGGGCGCGGCCGTCCTCGGCGGGCGGCAGCTCGGCGAGGAGCATGGGGTGCCCCGGCCGGACGGCCACCGAGTCGACCAGCAGCCGGGCCTCCAGCATCTCCAGGGTGTCGTGCAGGAAGTCCACGGGTCCGGCCGCCGTGCTGCCGGTGGTGATCACGACGTCGGCGGGGGAGCGGCGCACCGCCTCGTACAGCATCCCGAGCCGGTCGGAGATCCGGTGCTGACCGATCACCTCGGCGCCCAGACCGTGCAGCCACGAGGGCAGCATCGGGCCGAGCGCGTCGCGGACGCGGCCGCCCCGGGGCACGCCGGAGCGCAGCAGCTCGTCACCGAGCACGAGGAGTTCCACGCTCGGCCTGCGGTGCACGGACAGCCGGTCGTACCCGGCGGCCGCCGCGAGGCCGAGCACCGCCGGGGTCACGGTGGTGCCGGAGGGGAGCAGCGGCTCACCGCTGCGGCACTCCTGACCACGCGGCCGTACGTCCCGGCCGTCGGCCACCGGGCCGCCGGGGGTGCGGTCGTAGAGCAGACCGTCACGCTCGCCGGGCTCCCCGTGCTCGCGGCGCAGCACGGCACGGGCGCCGGGTGGCAGCGG
>NZ_WWIR01000502.1 GCF_009863025.1 Streptomyces sp. SID4985
GACGAGGCGGGGCGGCTGGGGCTGGTCGACCAGGTGGTGGAGGCGGGGCGGGACCGCGACGAGGCGTTGGCGCTGGCCGCGCGGATCGCCGGGAACTCGCCTGTGGGGCTGCGGGCGGCGAAGAGGGCGTTGCGGTTGGGGGTGGGGCTGGAGCTGCGGGCGGGGTTGGAGGTCGAGGACGCGGCTTGGCGGGCTACGGCGTTTTCGGGGGATCGGGCGGAGGGGGTGGCGGCGTTCAACGAGAAGCGGAGGCCTGCGTGGCCTGGCGAATGAGGGTTGCTGTGCGGTGAGTGGGTGCGGCGTCGTCGTGGCTTGTCGCGCAGTTCCCCGCGCCCCT
>NZ_WWIR01000503.1 GCF_009863025.1 Streptomyces sp. SID4985
CGCGGCGGGCGACCCCTACGCCACCGGCCGCGCGATGGAATCCGTCGGCGGCGCCCACCAGGAGCTGGGCGACCACGACCGGGCCGCCGACTGGTTCGGCCGCGCGCTGGCCGACCGGCTCGCCCGGGGCGAACGCGCCCAGGCCGCCCGGCTCTACGGCCGCATCGCCACCGCCCACACCTACGCGGGCCGCTACGGTGAGGCGCTGCGCAACTGGCGCTCCGCAGCCGCCGGTTACCGCAAGGAGGGCGACACCGCCGCCTACGCGCGGGCACTCAGCGAGACGGCCCGCGTCCAGGAGTACGCCGGGCGCCCCGAGGAGTCGTTGCGCACCTGCCGCGACGC
>NZ_WWIR01000504.1 GCF_009863025.1 Streptomyces sp. SID4985
GCAGGTCGGCGGTGGTCAGATACGTCCGCCCGTAGGCGGCGCCGTCGAGCCGGGCCGACCGGATGTAACGGGCGTCGGCCGAGGTGCCGGGCGCGCTGATCGTGAGCCGGCCGTGCGGGAACCAGCGGCGGTCCAGGGTGAGGTCCACGCGGTCGAAGACCGGGGTGGACAGGCCCCAGGTGTCGTAGCCCGGCTGGACCGGGAAGACGCCGATGGACGACAGCACGTTCCACGCGGACATCGTGCCGAGGTCGTCGTTGCCGGTCATGCCGGTCGG
>NZ_WWIR01000052.1 GCF_009863025.1 Streptomyces sp. SID4985
GAGGAGGCGGCCGGGCACGCGCTGGACGCCGCGCACTGGGCGGACGAGGCGGGCGAGAGCGGCACGCTGGGCGCCTGGGCCCGGCATCTGCTGGGCGGCGCCCTGCTGCGCCAGGGTCGCTGTGCGGAGGCGGCGGAGGTGCTGGAGTCGGCGCTGGCCGAGCTGTCGGTGGAGCGGCACGGGGACGGCACGGTGGTGCAGACCCGCTGGTGGCTCGGGGACTGTCTGAGCGAGCTGGGCGAGCACCGGGCGGCGGCCGAACAGCGGCTGCTCGCGGCCGAGATCGCCCGGCACTGGCCCGAACAGCAGGACCACGCCACACTGGCGCACCTGGCGGGCGAGTCCCTGGGCCACGCCGGTCTGCCGGCCGAGGCCGACCGCGCCTATGTGCAAGCGGCCGAGCTGTGGCGGCAGTTGGGCAACACCCGCTTCCTGGTCCGCTCGCTGCGCGCCCGCGCGTGGCTGGCGGCGGGCGAGGAGGACCGGGCCGAGGACGCGCGGCGGCTGATGGCGGAGGCGGTCGGCGAGTGCGCGGAGGCACTGGAGAACGCGGCCGACCCGGTGGAGCACGCCGAACTCACCGCCGAACTGGGCCACACCCACCGTCAGTTCGGTGACCTGTTGTTCCGTCTCGCGTCCGAGGCGGCCGAAGAGGACGCGGTCCAGGCCGCGTTGGCCGGGGTCCTGGAACAGATGGAGCAGGCGGCGACGGCCTTCGCGACGCTCGGCCCCGACGGCCTCCACAGCCGCACGAGTGCCGAACTGGCCGCCGGAAGGCTGGAGTTCGACCTCGGCCACCAGGACGGCGCCCGGGCCCGCGCCCGTACCGTCCTGGCGCTCTACGCCGACGCCGACGACACGGACGAGGTGGCCCACGCCCGCCGGACGGAGGCCACGGACCTCCTCGGCCACCTGCCCGAGCCGCCCACGGAAGCCTGAGGCTCCACTCCACGGCCTGGGGCCCTACTCCACGCCGATCAGCAGCAGCGATCCCTGCCTGCCGCCCCGGTACACCACCGTGTCCACGGCCAGGTAGGACTCGCGGACCAGGGACTCCAGGCGGTCGGCGACCTCCTCGGGGGTCTCGTCGCTGACGACCAGGGTGACCAGCTCGCCGCCCGCCTGGAGCATCCGGTCCAGGACGGTCTCGGCGGTGGCCGTGAGGTCGGGGCCGATCACCGCCACGTCGCCGTCGATCAGGCCCAGGACGTCGCCCGCCTGGCAGATGCCGGCCGTGGTCCAGGACTGGCGCTCGGCGACGACGACCTCGGCGTGCCGGGTGGCGCCCGCCGCCGAGGTCATCTGGACCACGTCCTCGTCGAAGCGGCGGTCGGGTTCGTGCACGGCGAGCGCGGCGATGCCCTGCACCGCCGAGCGGGTCGGGATGAGGGCCACCCTGATCCCCTCGGCGCGGGCCTGCTCGGCGGCCGCGGCGGCGGTGTGACGCAGCTCGGCGTCGTTCGGCAGCAGCACCACCTCGCGGGCGTGCGCGCGCCGCAGCGCCTCGGTCAGCTCCCCGCTCGCGGGCGGCTCCCCCGGCCGGGCGAGGACCGTGGTGGCCCCGGCCTCGGCGTACAGCCCGGCCAGCCCCTCCCCCGGCACGACGGCCACGACGGCCCGCTGGACGCGCTCGCGCGCGGGCCGCTCACCGCCGGTGTGCACGTCACCGGCCGCGAAGTGGGTGATCCTGATCCGGTACGGCCGCCCGGCCTCCACGCCCGCCTCCACGGCGGCCCCGGCGTCGTCGACGTGCACATGGACGTTCCACAGCCCGTCCCCGCCGACCACCACGAGGGAGTCCCCGAGGGCGTCGAGCCGTTCGCGCAGCCGGGCCACGGCCGCGTCACCGGCCTCCAGCAGGTAGATGACCTCGTAGGCGGGCCCGCCGGGCGCCGTGCTCTCGGGGCACGTCTCGCCCGAGGCGGAGGCGGAGGCGGAGGCGGAGGCACCCGAGGCGGAGGCAGGAGCGGGAGCGGCAGGGGGAGCAGCGGGGAGAGCGGGAGCGACGGCGGTCTCCTCGACCGCCTCCCCCGTGACCGCCTCCACCAGCGCCCCGAGCACCGCCACCAGACCGCGCCCGCCCGCGTCCA
>NZ_WWIR01000505.1 GCF_009863025.1 Streptomyces sp. SID4985
AGCCGGGCTCGCGTTCCAGGCGGCGCCAGGCGGCGCGGGGGCGGCCGGCGGAGGGGCGGGTGGTGTGGCGGGCCGCGGCGCGGGCGAGGAGGACGGCCGTGATGGCGGCGACTTCCTCGGGCTCGGCGTGGCCCTTCTCGACGCGGATGTCGGGAGTGCTCATGGTTTTGGTCTCCGAGGGCTCGATCACTGCGGCGGGTTGCCGTGCTTGCGGGAGGGCAGGTCGGCGTGCTTCGACTGGAGCATCGCCAGCGACTTGACCAGTACCTCGCGGGTCTCGGCGGGGTCGATCACGTCGTCCACCAGGCCGCGCTCCGCCGCGTAGTACGGGTGCATGAGCTCGGCCTTGTACTCCTTGACCATCTTCTGGCGCATCGCCTCGGGGTCCTCGGCGTCGGCGATCTGGCGGCGGAAGATGACGTTGGCGGCGCCCTCGGCGCCCATCACGGCGATCTCGTTCGTGGGCCACGCGTACGTCAGGTCCGCACCGATGGACTGGCTGTCCATGACGATGTAGGCACCGCCGTACGCCTTGCGCAGGATGAGCGAAATCCGCGGCACGGTCGCGTTGCAGTAGGCGTAGAGCAGCTTCGCGCCGTGCCGGATGATTCCGCCGTGCTCCTGGTCGACACCGGGGAGGAAGCCCGGCACGTCGAGGAGCGTGATGATCGGGATATTGAAAGCGTCACACATCTGGACAAAGCGCGCAGCTTTTTCGCTCGCCTCGATGTCCAGTACGCCCGCGAGCACCTGCGGCTGGTTGGCGATGATGCCGACGACCTGGCCGTCGAGGCGGGCCATCGCGCAGATGATGTTCCGCGCCCAGCGCTCGTGGACCTCCAGGTACTCGCCGTCGTCCACCAGCTCCTCGATGACCTTGGTCATGTCGTAGGGCCGGTTGCCGTCGGCGGGGACCAGGTCGAGCAGGACGTCGCCGCGCCGGTCGGCCGGGTCGGAGGACTCCACGCGGGGCGGGTTCTCGCGGTTGTTCTGCGGGAGCAGCGACAGGAGGTAGCGCACCTCCGCGATGCAGGTCTCCTCGTCGTCGTACGCGAAGTGGCAGACGCCCGAGGTCTCGGCGTGCACGTCGGCGCCGCCCAGGCCGTTCTGGGAGATCTCCTCGCCGGTGACCGCCTTGACGACGTCCGGGCCGGTGATGAACATCTGCGAGGTCTCGCGGACCATGAAGACGAAGTCGGTGAGGGCGGGGCTGTAGGCCGCGCCGCCCGCGCACGGGCCGAGCATCACGCTGATCTGCGGGATGACGCCGGACGCCTTGGTGTTGCGCTGGAAGATGCCGCCGTAGCCGGCGAGCGCGGAGACGCCCTCCTGGATACGGGCGCCCGCGCCGTCGTTCAGGGAGACCAGCGGGGCACCGGCCGCGATGGCCATGTCCATGATCTTGTGGATCTTCGTGGCGTGGGCCTCGCCCAGCGCGCCGCCGAAGATCCGGAAGTCGTGCGCGTAGACGAAGACCGTGCGGCCCTCGACCGTGCCCCAGCCGGTGATGACACCGTCGCTGTACGGCTTCTTGGCCTCCAGGCCGAAGCCGGTCGCGCGGTGCCTGCGCAGCTGCTCGACCTCCTGGAAGGAACCCGGGTCCAGGAGCAGCTCGATGCGCTCCCGCGCCGTCAGCTTGCCCTTGGCGTGCTGCGCCTCGGTCGCCTTCTCGCTGGGGCCCGCCAGGGCCCGCGCACGGATCTCGTGCAACTCGGCGACCCGACCACGCGCGTCCGTCGGCTCACCCGTCGTCTCTTCCAAAACGGTCATGTAGCGACCTTACGAAGGACATCAAGGAAAGCGAGCCGTCCACTCCGTACAGTCTCCGAAGCGTTTTCCTGGTACCACCGAACAGAACTATGCCGACATGCAGCTGTTCCGACTGCCCGGAGGGCGTCGGCGTTGTAGGGGTGCGACAAAGGCCGGTACCGGAGCGGGGCGCGGATCCGATGCCGCGACACGCCAGCCGTGGGGTGAAACGGGGACTCCGGACGGCCGACCCCGCCCACCGTACCCCGAACGGCGGCGGGGGCCGTCCCGGGGTTTTCCGCCCCGGTACGGCCCCCGCCTCACGGCCGCTCAGCAGCCGCCGCAGTTGTAGTAGAGGACGTCCCAGTGGTTGCCCTCGTCCGCATAGATGTTGCCGGAGCCGGACTGGTACTGCGGCGCGCCGTCGCCGCGCAGCCCGATGTAGGTGAAGGTGTTCTTGATGTACGAGGTCACGCAGGTGTTCTTGCCGTAGTCCAGCTTGTACCCGTTCCAGTGCGAGTACGCCCCCGAGGCGTGGCCGGTCTCGGTGCCGCCGGTGATGTTCAGCGCGCAGCCGGTGGCCCGCTTGAGGGTCTGGGCGCCCTGGGCGGTGGGGAGGTTGAGCTGGTCGAACGACGTACAGGTGGAGTTGTTGCGGTCCGAGCAGCCTCCGGAGGAGGACCAGGTGATGCCGACGTCGCGGAACATCTGTGTGGCCGTGGCGTGAGTGATCTTGGTGACGGCGAAGGCGTCGGAGGCGGTGCCGACGACGGCGACTCCGGGCGCGACGACGAGCGCGAGCGCGGTCAGGATGGAACGGATCTTCACGTGGGGAACCCTTCCTGCGGTGGGCCGTGCTTCCTGTGGGGCGGCTGTGCAGGTGGTGCACCGCAGATGGTGCCCGAGTTCTACGCGCGTCCGCCAGAGGGCGTACGTGGTGACTGCGTGTTGGCGTGAAAACACGCACCGGATGATGTTGAAAGTCAAACAGAATGGCGTTACCGTCGTAACCGCAGGGTTCGTTGAACCTTAAACAAACTCCCGAGGAGCACACGATGGGCATCTTCAGCCGCAAGGACAGCGCCACCACCGCCGCCACCGCCGAGTCCGGCAGCGACCTGGCCGGGTTCACCGGCGAGTACACGATCGACCCCGCGCACACCACGCTCGGCTTCACGGCGCGGCACGCGATGGTGACCAACGTGAAGGGCAGCTTCACCGAGTTCACCGGCACGCTGCACCTCGACGGCTCGGACGTCTCCAGGTCCACCGCGAACCTCGACATCAAGATGGACAGCATCGACACGGGCAACGCGGACCGCGACACCCACCTGAAGTCCGCCGACTTCTTCAAGACGGACGAGTTCCCGACGATGACCTTCCGCTCGACCAAGGTGGAGTCCCTCGGCGGCGACGACTACCGCATCACCGGCGACCTCTCCATCCTCGGCACGACCAAGCCGATCTCCATCGACCTGGAGTTCAACGGCTCCGCCAAGGACCCGTTCGGCAACGACCGCATCGGCTTCGAGGGCAAGGCCGAGCTCCTGCGCTCGGACTGGGGCCTGACCTGGAACGCGGCTCTGGAGACGGGTGGCGTCCTCGTCTCCGACAAGATCAAGCTCAACTTCGACGTGTCGGCCATCAAGAACGCGTGAGCCTCCGGCGGTTCGGCCGTGAGTACGGCACCGCTGCACCGACGAGCGCCCTGCTTCCCCTGACGGGGGAGGGGGCGCTCGCGCGCATGCGTCGGGCCTGACGGGGGTGTGCCCCGGGTCAGAAGCCGCCGCCGAAGTCTCCTCCGCCGCCGCCGCCGCTGTCGCTGAAGCCTCCGCCGTCGCCGAAGCCGCCGAAGTCGCCGGGGTCGAAGTTGCTGCCTGAGACGTCGCCGCCCTCGAAGCCGCCGAAACCGCTGTCGCCGAAGCCGCCGCCGTAGTCGGAGGCGTAGGCGGGGGTGGACATCATGCCGCCGAGCATGGTGCCGACGAGGAGGCCGGGGAGCAGGCCGCCGCCGAAGTAGCCGCCTGCCCAGGGGCCGTAGGCCGGGCCCGCGTCCCAGTAGGGGCGGCGGCCGTACTCGGTGTCGACCTCGCGCACCGCGGGGTCGCGGCCGTCGGCCAGCCGGGCGGCGTCGGCCGCGCAGACGGGGACCTCGCGCGGGCTGCCGCCGGACGGCGTCCAGAGGGCGTCGGTCACCGAGGGGCCGTGGCGCGGGTCGAAGAAGCAGGGCGGGCGCCGCTCGGGCAGCACGCGGCCCTCGCGGCGGGCGGCCAGCACGGCGAGCGAGAAGCGGCCGTCCTCCAGGGTCTCGGTGACCGCGCGCACGTCCTCGGGTCTGCGGGCCCGGTCCATGAGCTGCTTGGCGTTGTCGTAGGCGTTCAGGGCGCGCTCGTAGTCGGCGCGCATCGCGTCGTCGGCGCCGGGCTCGCCGGGCCGGAAGTCGAGCCGGTCCAGCTCCTCGCCGAAGGCGCTGATGTCCTCGTCCACCACCACGCGGAGCCGGTCGAGGGCGGCACGCTGCTCCTCGTCGCGGCGGCGCCGGTTGCGGCGGACCAGGGTGTAGGCGCCCGCGCCGGCCGCCACCAGGACACCGGCGGCCACGATCAGTCCGGTGCCGGAGACGCCCCCGCCGGAGGAGTCCCAGCCGGACGGCGCGTGCCCCTTGACGGTGTCGAGGGCACGGTCGGTGAAGTCGGTGAGCTGCGCCTTGGCGCTCTCGCCCTGGACGCTCGCCACCAGGTTCTCGCGGGCCGTGTTCGATATGACCACCGAGTCGGCCTTGGCGTTGAAGCGGTCGCCCAGCCTTATGCCGTAGAGACCGGTGATTCCGGTGGCGGTGCGCACGTCGGAGAAGACCTTGTCGGTCGGATACCCGGCGGGCAGGACCACGATGAACACCGGCTTCCCGGCATCCTTGATCCGCTTGGACAGCGCGTCGGCGTCGGCGCGCGAGAGCTGGTCGGAGGCGGCCGGGTCGACGTAGACCGGGTTCTCGCGCAGGGCCCGGCCGATGGTGGACGCGCTCGTCTCCGCGCTCGCCGCGGGGGCGAACACGGTGGTGAAAGCCAGCACCAGCGCGGCAAGCAGCAGCGCGGGGAGGCTTCGGGTCGGCAGGACGGCCTTCATCCTTCGACGCTACCCGAAGCCTCCCCTTTTCGGTCAGGTGTGCGGATCACTGGTTCGGGTGAATCAGGCCGCCCGATAGGCCTCCGCCAGCTTGCGCAGCGCCAGCGCGTAGTCCCCGGTCAGCAGCGCGTGGTCGGCCTCGGCGAAGGGCTTCGCCACCGCCGCCGTGATCCGCTGTCCGGCCTTGTCCTGGACGATCAGCCGGGCCCGGGTGACCAGGGCCCGCCCGGTCCTGCCGTCGTGCGCCCGCCCGGCCCGCTCCGCCGCCCTGCCGAGCGCCGTGAGCTCCGCCGCGCCGCCCTTCGGCACGGTGGTGCGGGTGGTCAGGCCCCACCCGTAGGGGTACTGCGGGTCGTACGACGCGTCACCCACGTTGATCGGCAGCTGCGCCTCGGACCTCGGCCAGGTGACCGGGAGCTGTCCGGTGAAGGCCCTCCTGCCGTAGAGCACGTCGGCCACGCCGTCGCCCTCGGTGCCGGGCAGCCAGGAGGCGACCAGGGCGTCGATCCTGCCCAGTCGGTCCCCGACGAGCTGGGGGC
Organism: Streptomyces sp. SID4985; assembly: GCF_009863025.1. Lineage (GTDB taxonomy): Bacteria > Actinomycetota > Actinomycetes > Streptomycetales > Streptomycetaceae > Streptomyces. The sequence goes on from NZ_WWIR01000505.1 coordinate 5,415, forward strand.
GTCCGGAGACGATCAGCACCGCGCACTTCATCGCCGCGCACACCTTGTCGACGGCTGCACGGTCGGCGGCGGACAGCTGGAGGCTGTGGCCGTTGCCCACGTCGCCCACCCCCTCGGCGTAGGGGGTCTCCCCGACGACGACCACGCCCACGTCGTAGCCCTTGGTCGGCGCGGAGGCGTCCTGGGAGTAGGTGACGTCACCGCCCGCCTTCCGCATGCCCTGGAGGATGGTGGTGCCGGGGACGATGTTCCCGGAGGAGCCCTGCCAGGTGACGGTCCAGCCGCCGGTCTGGTTGCCGATGTCGTCGGCGTTGGACCCGGCGACGTACACCTTCTGGTTCTTCCTCAGCGGCAGCAGTCCGCCGCTGTTCTTCAGCAGCACCTGGGACTCGGCGGCGGCCTGGCGGGCGACGGCGCGGTGGACCGGGGAGCCGATCGCGGACGCGCCCGAGGTGTTCGCGTAGGGGTGCTCGAACAGACCGAGGCGGAACTTCTGGGTGAGGATGCGGGAGACCGCGTCGTCGATGCGCCGCTCGGTGACGCGTCCCGCCTTCACCTCGGCGGTGAGGGCCGCGGTGAAGTCCTTGTAGGTGTAGGGGACCATCATCATGTCGACGCCCGCGTTCACCGAGGTGCGCACGTGCGCGGCGTAGTCGCCGGGGAGCTGGTCGATGGCGTTCCAGTCGCTGATCACGAAGCCGTCGAAGCCCATCCGGCCCTTGAGCACGTTGTTGATCATGTCCGCGCGGGCGTGCATCTTCACCGGGCCGCGTCCGTCGCCGATGACCTCCAGCGAGGAGTACGACGGCATGACCGTGCCGATCCCCCGGTCCACGGCGTCCTGGTACGGCGCGAGGTGGACGGCCTCCAGCTGCTGCCGGGTGACCTTGGTGACGCCCTGGTCGATCGTGTAGGTGCCGGTGGTGGAGGAGCCGTAGGTGGTGCCGCCGTCACCGACGAAGTGCTTGGCGGTGGCGAGGACCTTGTCGGGGCGGGCGAGGTCGCGGCCGTCGGCGCGGCCCTGGAGGCCCTGGATCACCGTCTCCAGGGACTCGACCAGCGCCGGGTCCTCGCCGAAGGACTCGTAGGAGCGGCCCCAGCGTTCGTCGCGGGTCACGCACAGGCAGGGCGCGAAGTCCCAGGGGATGCCGGTGGCGCGGACTTCGGCGGCGGTCACCGCGCCTGCCTGCTGGGCTAGTTGGGGATCACGGGTGGCGCCGATGCCGATGTTGTGCGGCGTGATCGTGGCGCCGACGAGGTTGTTGTGGCCGTGCACCGCGTCCACGCCGTAGATCAGCGGGATCTGGAACCGCGTGGCCTGGGCCCGCAGTTGGAAGCCGTCGATCATCTTCGCCCACGCCTCGGGGGTGTTCGGGGTGGGCGTGGAGCCGCCGCCGGAGAGCAGCGAGCCGAGGTCGTAGGACGCGATGTCGGCCGGGTCGCTGACGGCGCCGCGCTCGGCCTGGGTCATCTGGCCCACCTTCTCGGCGAGCGACATCCGGCCGAGCAGGTCGGCCACCCGCTTGCGCAGGGGCAGCTTGACGTCCAGGTACGGCAGTCCGTGGGCGTCGATGACGATCTGCGGGTTCTCGGCGGGGGCTTTGGCGCCGGTCACCGTGAGCTTGAGCGGGACGGTCTCGGCGGGCTCGGCGCCGCGGTCCTTCAGGGTGGTCACCTTCACCGTCCGCGAGGTGCCGGAGGGGGTGCCGGCCGGGAAGGTGAGGGTGCCGTCGACGGGCCGGTAGTCGGTGCCGGGGCGGGCGGTGCCGCCCGAGGTGGTGTAGCCGACGGTCACCGGGTCGGTCAGCGGCTTCTCGCCCGTGGTGGAGACGGTGACGCGGACGGAGGCGGTGCCGCCCTCGCGCACGGTGTGGACGGCCGCGTCGGTGGTGACGGAGGCGTGCAGCGCGGGGTCGGCGGCGCCGTAGAGCTCGACGCCGTCCATGGCGAAGCGGCCCTTGATGCCGGTGGGCAGCGTGACGGCGTAGCCCCACATCTCGGTCAGGCCGAGGACGTGGTCGATGCCGCCGACCGGCTGGTAGTCGGTGCGATAGGTGAACGCGCCGAAGGGCAGCTCGACCTGCTTCCAGCCGGTGAAGTCGTCGGTGAAGGAGGTCGTCCACAGCTCGGACGCCTCGCCGTTGGCGCCCCCGTCCTTGATCTCGAAGGCGATCTTCTTGCCGTTGTCCTGGCCGTCCCACCAGAAGCGGACGCCCCGGTGCGCGGACCAGTCGTGGGCGGGTCCGGCGGCGGCGTAGTCGTGGGTGAAGCCGCCGTAGCCGCTGATGTCGTAGCCGCCGGAGAGGACCTTGGCGCCCTCGGGGGCGTCGGCGCGTGCGGCCAGTTCCAGGGCGGGCGGGTCGTCGCTGTCGCCGCCCCAGGTGAAGATGCCCTCGGCGGGCTGGGCGGCGAAGGGGACCTCGCCCTCGAAGCGGTCGACGGACACGGGCGGCGGGTCGGCGGCGCCGGAAGCGGTGGCGGCCGCGGTCAGCGGGAGAGTTGCGGTCAGCAGAGCGGCGGAGGCGAGCAGGGCGGTTCTTCGCATGGACCCTTCCCTTGGCTCAGAGGTCACTCATCTGGCTCGGGTTCACTCATGACTTAACTCACGGCGTGAGTCAACTCGCGCCCCCAGCAGGCGTCAAGGCTTCACGCCGGAAGTGGAACACCGCCGACTCATGTGTGGAGCAGGGGTGTTGTGCGTTCGTCTTCTGAATGCGCGACCCCTTGACGGACCGTGAAAGCCGTCATTAACTCACGCCTCGCACGCCGCTGTTCCTCATCTCCCCCCCCACTCCTCGAAGGGCGGCGCACCATGAGACCACCCCTGCGCCCGGTCCGGCTGTTGCTGGCCGCGCTGTTGACCACCGCCGGGCTCGGCACCCTCGCCGTCCCCGCTGCGCACGCGGCGGGCGAGCCGGTGACGGCCTGGCTCACCACCACCGACGACTCCGGCGGGCGCCATGTCACCCGCGGGCTCCAGCAACAGGCGCCGTTCGCCTTCTCCTCGGGCACCGGCGGCTCCGGCGAGAACATCACCGTCGACGAGAACACCCGCTACCAGACCTTCACCGGCGGCGGCGCGTCCTTCACCGACACCGCCGCCTGGCTGATGAACAGCAGCGGCGCGCTCTCCCAGGCCACCCGCGACGCCACCCTGCGCAAGCTGTTCTCCCCCACGGACGGCATCGGACTGTCGTTCCTGCGCAACCCGATGGGCGCCTCCGACCTGGCCCGCTCCGGCTACACCTACGACGACGTGCCCGCCGGGCAGACCGACCCCTCGCTCGCCAGGTTCTCGATCGCGCACGACCTCGCGGACGTCGCCCCGCTCACCCGGCAGGCGCTCCAGCTGAACCCGTCCCTCACCGTCATGGCCTCCCCGTGGACGGCCCCGGCCTGGATGAAGGACAGCGGCTCGCTCAACGGCGGCTGGCTGAAGGCGGAGGACTACGGCGCCTACGCGTCGTACTTCGTCAAGTACCTCCAGGCGTACCGCGATCAGGGCGTCAACGTCTCCTACGTCACCGCCCAGAACGAGCCGACCTGCTGCTCGGGCTACCCCTCGATGAGCTGGAACGCGAGCGGCCTCGCCTACTTCACCAAGAGCGAGTTGCTGCCCCGGCTCCAGCAGGCGGGCCTGTCCACCAAGGTCCTGGCGCACGACTGGAACTGGGACTCCTACGACTCCTACGCCGCCCAGACCGTGGACGACGCGGCCGTACGCAGCCATCCCAACTTCGGCGGGATCGCCTGGCACGGCTACGGCGGTGACGTGGGCAAGCAGACGGCCGTGCACAACCAGTACCCGAACCTCGACGCCTTCGCCACCGAGCACTCCGGCGGCACCTGGATCGCCGACCAGCAGCGCGAGGACATGTCCAACATCATCGACTACACCCGCAACTGGGCGAAGTCGGTGACCAAGTGGTCCCTCGCGGTGGACCAGAACATGGGCCCGCACAACGGCGGTTGCGGCACCTGCACCGGTCTGGTCACCGTGCACAACGGCGACAGCCGCAGCGGGAGCGTGGACTACACCGTCGAGTACTACGACATGGGCCACCTCACCAAGTTCGTCCGCCCCGGCGCCCAGCGCATCGCGTCGACGGCCTCCACCAACGTGCCCAACGTGGCCTGGCGCAACCCCGACGGCAGCAAGGCCCTGATCGCCTACAACGGCGGCTCGTCCGCCCGCACGGTGACGATCAACTGGGGCGGCCAGCACGCCACTTACTCCCTCCCCGCCCGCACCTCCGCCACCTTCACCTGGTCCGGTGCCCAGTCCGGCGACGGCGCCCGCACCGGCGCCCTCACCGGTCTCGCGGGCAAGTGCCTGGACGTGGCGGGCGGTTCGAGCGCCAATGGCACCGCCGTCCAGCTCTACGACTGCAACGGCAGCACCGCCCAGCAGTGGACGGTCGCCACGGACGGCTCGGTCCGCGCCCTCGGCAAGTGCCTCGACGTCACCTCCGCCTCCACCGCGAACGGCGCCAAGGTCCAGCTCTACGACTGCAACGGCACCGGCGCCCAGCAGTGGTCCTACAACACCTCCACCGGCGACGTGGTCAACACGGCGGCGGACAAGTGCCTGGACGTGACGGACAACTCCTCGGCGAACGGCGCACGGGCCCAGATCTGGTCGTGCACGGGAGCCGCCAACCAGAAGTGGACGCTCCGCTAGCCCGCACGGCGGCGCGGCGGGTTTCCCGGTCGGGCGGCGGTGGTACGCGGCCCGTATCACCCCTCCTGACCGGGAGTACCGGATGACCACACCGCAGGATCTGCTGTTCGTCGTGCTCGATGTGCGGGCCGACCGGCCCGTGGAGCGCGGGGATCTTTCGCTGGCGCTTGCGGGGGCCGAGCTGCTCGACCTGGCCGGGGCCGGGGTGGTGAGCCTGCGGGAGGACCGGATCGTGCCGACCTCGGGGCATCTCACCGGGGACCGGCTGCTGGACGAGGCGGCCGCCGCGCTGGTGCGCGAGGAGCCGTACGAGTCGGTGGAGGACTGGCTGTGGCGACGGGGGAACGGACTCGCCGCGGCTTATACGGCCGCGCTGGAGCCGGGCGGGTCCGGGCTGCGGCAGCTGTTCAGGCGGGCCGAGCCGGCGGACTCGGCCGAGCGGCGGCGGGCGGCCGAGCGGTGGGCCGTACGGGAACCCGCGCTGACCGGGCTCGCGGCGGAGCTGGGCATCGGGGAGCCGGGGGCGAAGAGCGCGGAGGAAGACGCCGAGGACGACCGGCTGGCGCTCGTGCTCGCCGCCGTCGGGGACGCGCTGACCGAGCTGGAGGCGGTGCGGCAGCGGCGGCGGATCGAGGAGGACGCGTTCGACAACGTCTGGCGCGCTCCCTGACCGCCACCGCACCCGGCTGCCCGGCTGCCCGGCCCTGCTCGGCCCTGCTCGGCGGCTACTCGGCCGGTTCGACGCCCGCGCGCAGCAGGCCGTAGGTGTAGGCGTCCTCCAGGGCCTGCCAGGAGGCGGCGATGACGTTCTCCGCGACGCCGACCGTGGACCACTCCCCCGCGCCGTCGCCCGTGGAGATCAGGACGCGGGTCGTGGACTGGGTGCCGTGCTTGCCCTCCAGGATGCGGACCTTGTAGTCCACCAGCTCCAGCTTGGCGAGCTGCGGGTAGATCTTCTCCAGGGCCACGCGCAGCGCCCGGTCGAGGGCGTTGACCGGGCCGTTGCCCTCGGCGGTGGCGACGATCCGCTCGCCCTTGGCCCACAGCTTCACGGTCGCCTCGTTGGCGTGGGTGCCGTCGGGGCGGTCCTCGACGATCGCCCGCCAGGATTCGACGTCGAAGTACTTCAGCGGGGCGCCCTGGGCCTCGGCGCGCAGCAGCAGCTCGAAGGAGGCGTCGGCGGCCTCGTAGGTGTAGCCCGCGAGTTCGCGCTCCTTGACCCGCTCGACCACCCGGCCGACCAGTTCGCGGTCGCCGCCGAGGTCGACGCCCAGCTCGCGGCCCTTGAGCTCGATGGAGGCGCGGCCCGCCATGTCGGAGACCAGCATCCGCATGGTGTTGCCGACCTGCTCGGGGTCGATGTGCTGGTAGAGGTCGGGGTCGACCTTGATGGCGGAGGCGTGCAGCCCGGCCTTGTGGGCGAAGGCGGAGACACCGACGTAGGGCTGGTGGGTGGAGGGGGTCAGGTTGACGACCTCGGCGATGGCGTGCGAGATCCGGGTCGTCTCGCGCAGCGCGCCGTCGGGCAGCACCTTCTTGCCGTACTTCAGCTCCAGCGCGGCCACGACCGGGAAGAGGTTGGCGTTGCCGACCCGCTCGCCGTAGCCGTTCGCCGTGCACTGCACATGGGTCGCGCCCGCGTCGACGGCGGCGAGGGTGTTGGCGACCGCGCAGCCGGTGTCGTCCTGGGCGTGGATGCCGAGCCGGGCGCCGGTGTCGGCGAGCACGGTGGCGACGACGGCGCCGATCTGCGCCGGGAGCATCCCGCCGTTGGTGTCGCAGAGGATGACCACGTCGGCGCCGGCCTCGGCGGCGGTGCGTACGACCGCCTTGGCGTACTCGGGGTTGGCTCGGTAGCCGTCGAAGAAGTGCTCGCAGTCCACGAAGACGCGGCGGCCCTCGGCGCGGAGGTGGGCGACGGTGTCGCGGACCATCTCCAGGTTCTCGTCGAGCGTGGTGCGCAGGGCGAGTTCGACGTGCCGGTCGTGGGCCTTGGCGACCAGGGTGATCACCGGGGCGCCGGACTCCAGCAGGGCCCTGACCTGCGGGTCGTCGGCTGCCTTGGCACCGGCGCGGCGGGTGGCGCCGAAGGCGACGAGCGCCGCGTTCCTCAGGTCCAGCTCTTTCGCGGCGCGGGCGAAGAACTCGGTGTCGCGTGGGTTGGCGCCGGGCCAGCCGCCCTCGATGAAGCCCACGCCGAAGTCGTCCAGGTGCCGTGCGATGGCCAGCTTGTCCGCGACGGTGAGGTTGATGCCCTCGCGCTGCGCGCCGTCGCGCAGCGTGGTGTCGAAGACGTGGAAGGAATCGTCGAGCTCGCTGGTTGCGGTCATGGTCTCAAGGCTCCTGTTGTGATGTCGGTCTTACCGGAATGACCGGCTCCACCGTTCCCCCCAGTTTCCCTCACGCTCCGTCACCGACCGTGGGTGGGCCGAAAACGAAAAAACCTCTCGCGGGTGCGAGAGGTCTGCGCGCGGGTCGAGGACGACGGTGCCACCCGTACCTGGTCGTACGAGGTGGTCACTGCGGACCGGCGCGCCTGCTGCCCATAATCATGGAGAGCGAGAACACGGGGGAAGTCTGGCACAGAACGCCCACCGTCCCACCGGCCGTCTCAGTATGCGGGCGCGGGTGTCCAGAACGGCGAACGGGCAAGCGCCCCGGACCTGCGGGGTCCGGGGCGCTTGCCCGTCGGTCTGCCGGAAGCCTTACGGCGAACCGTTACGGCGTCCGCCTCACTGCGCCAGCTCGTGCATCCAGCCGTGCTTGTCCTCGCTGATGCCGCGCTGGAGGTCGAGCAGGGCCTCGCGCAGGCGGAGGGTGACCTCGCCGGGCTGCCCGTCGCCCTGCTTCCACTCGGCGCCCTCGCGCTTGACGGTGCCGACCGGGGTGATCACGGCGGCGGTGCCGCAGGCGAAGACCTCGGTGAGGGTGCCGTTCTCCGAGTCGCGCTGCCACTGGTCGACGGAGATACGGCCCTCCTCGGCCTCGTAGCCCAGGTCGCGGGCGACGGTCAGCAGGGAGTCGCGGGTGACGCCCTCCAGGATGGAGCCGGTCAGGGTGGGGGTGACGATCTTGTTTCCGTAGACGAAGAACAGGTTCATGCCGCCCAGCTCCTCGACCCACTTGTGCTCGACGGCGTCGAGGTAGCAGACCTGGTCGCAGCCCTTGGCGGCGGCCTCGGCCTGGGCGAGCAGGGAGGCGGCGTAGTTGCCGCCGGTCTTGGCGTCGCCCATGCCGCCGGGGACGGCGCGGACGCGGTCCTCGGAGGCCCAGATGGAGACGGGCTTCACGCCGCCCTTGAAGTAGGCGCCGGCCGGGGAGGCGATGACGATGAACAGGTACTCGTTGGACGGCTTGACGCCCAGGCCGACCTCGGTGCCGATCATGAAGGGGCGCAGGTAGAGGGACTCCTCGCCGCCGTGCGCGGGCACCCAGTCCTTGTCCTGCGAGACCAGCGCGTCACAGGCCGCGACGAAGGTCTCGACGGGCAGCTCGGGCATCCCGAGGCGGTGCGCGGAGCGCTGGAAGCGGCGGGCGTTCTGCTCGGGGCGGAAGGTGGCGACCGAGCCGTCGGGGCGCCGGTACGCCTTCAGGCCCTCGAAGATCTCCTGCGCGTAGTGCAGGACGTTGGTGGCCGGGTCGAGCGGGATGGCGGCGTACGGGACGAGTTGGCCGTCGTGCCAGCCGCGGCCCTCGGTCCACCGGATGGTCACCATGTGGTCGGTGAAGTGGCGGCCGAAACCGGGGTTGGCCAGGATCGCCTCGCGCTCGGTGGCGGCGAGCGGGTGGGCGGAGGGCTTGAGCTCGATCGTGGGCGTCGTCATGAGCGGGAATCCTTCTCTTCCTGGCGTGGTCGGGGCGGCTTCCGGTCTTTCGGCCGGACCGGGGTCGCCCCCGGCGAAACGCAGCACCGGTCGTGGCGGGCCGCGCTCACGCACCCCGCACCGGCCGGAGGGCCGGTGTGAGGACGTCCGAGCATTCCCTCATACCGCGGCTCCGCGTTCGATTATCGCGCGGAGCCGGGGCCGGAAGGAATCGGGGTGAATGCGGACCCAGAGGTTGATGGTGGCATCGCGCGGGCGCACGGCAAAGGGCCACCGGGCGTTGGACGCGACCCGGCGGCCCTCGGGGGCCCGGCGGGTCAGCCGGTTACGCCCGCTACGAGCGCGTCGCCGATCTCGGCGGTGGAGCGGGCGGGGCCGCCCACGCGGGCGGTGAGGTCGGCGGCCACGGCCGCGTCCACGCGGTCGGCCTCGGCCTCGTAGCCGAGGTGGCGCAGCAGGAGGGCCACGGAGAGGACCGTGGCGGTGGGGTCGGCCTTGCCCTGTCCGGCGATGTCCGGGGCCGAGCCGTGGACGGGCTCGAACATCGACGGGTACTCCCGGCCCGGGTTGATGTTGCCCGAGGCGGCGACCCCGATGCCGCCGGAGACGGCCGCGGCGAGGTCGGTGATGATGTCGCCGAAGAGGTTGTCGGTGACGATGACGTCGAAGCGCTCGGGCTGGGTGACCAGGTAGATGGTGGCCGCGTCGACGTGGATGTACTCGGTGGTGACCTCGGGGTACTCCTCGGCCACCTTGTTGAAGATGTTGGTCCACAGGTGCCCGGCGAAGGTCAGCACGTTGTTCTTGTGGACCAGGGTGAGCTTCTTGCGCGGGCGGGCCTGGGCGCGGGCGAAGGCGTCGCGGACGACGCGCTCGACGCCGTAGGCGGTGTTCACGGAGACCTCGGTGGCGACCTCGTGCGGGGTGCCGGTGCGGATGGTGCCGCCATTGCCCGTGTAGGGGCCCTCGGTGCCCTCGCGGACCACCACGAAGTCGATCTCCGGCTGCCCGGCGAGCGGGGTGGCGACGCCGGGGAGCAGCTTGGAGGGGCGCAGGTTGACGTGGTGGTCGAAGGCGAACCGGAGCTTGAGCAGGAAGCCGCGCTCCAGGACGCCGGACGGGACGCTGGGGTCGCCGATGGCGCCGAGCAGGATGGCGTCGTGGCCCTTGAGGGAGGCGAGGTCGGCGTCGGTGAGGGTCTCACCGGTGGCGTGGTAGCGCCGGGCGCCGAAGTCGTACTCCGTGGTCTCCAGCTTCACGTCCTCCGGGAGGACGGCGGAGAGGACCTTGAGACCTTCGGCCACGACCTCCTGGCCGATGCCGTCACCCGGGATCACTGCGAGATCGATGCTGCGAGACATGTCGGCACCCTACTCCGGCGTCCCAGGTGATGACACGAGCTGTCCGCGATGCGGACAGGACGGTCTTCGGCGTCGGCTCAGTGGCCGGTCTCGCCGCCGTTGTCACGGCGGTCCAGGGCGCGCTGGAGGGCGGCGGCGGCCTGGGCGCGGTCGGTCTCGTTCGTACGGGAGGTGTGGCGGACTCGGCGGCGGACGGTCGTCTCGGCCATGGGTGATCGACTCCTTCGACAGAGCTGGGGCACGGCAGCGATGAGCTGTGAGACGCCGGAAGGGGCGGAGAGCGGGCGCCGCAGGGGTTGCCTGCACAGGGCGCGGCTCACGACCGCCATTCGCTGATGGAGCGAGTCGTTCGGCTCATCCCAAGCTAAGGGACCGGCCCGCGCCTGTCTGCACCATTACTCGGACTTCCTACTATCTGAGACGGCTCGTCGGCTCACCGGTTCCTGACCTGGGCGTTCGCCGTCCCCGGGCGCAGGGCGCGCACCTCGCGCACGAGCGCCCGCACGGCCGAGGTCGCGGCCAGTTCGGGGGTCGTCACATAGCCGACCGCGCGGTACGGGCGCTCGGGTCCGAGGTCGGTGACCGCCACGGCGGGCGGTACGGCGGTGAGCGAGAGCGCGGGCATGACGGCCATGCCGAGCCCGCTCGCCACCATCGACAGCACGGCCCCGTCGTCCTCGGCGCGGACGGTCGCGGCCGGTATCCAGTCCTGGGCGGCCCACCAGTCGCGGGTGTACGAGCCGCAGTTCTCCGTCCAGTCGACCAGGGGCAGGGTGCGCGGGGCGGGGTGTCCGGCGGGGTGGACCAGGGAGTACGGCTCGCGCAGCAGCACGTCCCCGATCAGACCGCCGGGGAGCTGGTCGCCGTCGCCGAGGGTGGCGATTCCGAGGTCGGCCCGCCCGGCGGCGACCTCGCCCGCCGTCCCGTCGCCCACTTCCCGTACGACGCTCACGGTCACCTCGATGCCGGGGTGCCGCGCGGCCAGCCGTTCCAGGGCGGGCGGCAGCAGATGCAGGGCCGCGCTGCGGAATGCGGCCACGCGCAGCGGACCGGACGCCTCGCCCGTGTGCGTGCCCCGGGCGTCGGCGGCCAGGG
>NZ_WWIR01000506.1 GCF_009863025.1 Streptomyces sp. SID4985
CGACGGCAACTCCTGCGTGGAGATCGCCGTAACCCCCGGCACGATCCACGTCCGCGACTCCAAGCACCAGACCGGCCCCCGGCTCGCCCTCACCCAGGCGACGTGGACGGCCTTCGTCTCGACTGTGCGCCACTGACACCGAGCGGCCCCGGCACGGGCAGGCCGGGGCCGACAGAACGGGGAGCCCCATGAGCCAAGACGCCACGGACCTGAAGTGGTTCAAGAGCAGCTACAGCGGCGGAACCGACGGCAACTCCTGCGTGGAGATCGCCGTAACCCCCAGCGTGATCCACGTCCGCGACTCCAAGCACACCACCGGCCCCCAAGTCGCCCTCACGCGCCGGAGCTGGGCGGCCTTCGTCGCCGACGTACACGCTTGACCCCGCCGGACCGCCCTTCGAGCCGTCCACCGTCCGGAAATGCCCCGGGCGGTGTTGAATGTCCTTCCGGTGATCGGGAGGGGGTTCGCGGTGGCTGTGTCCGAAGAGGCGAAGCACAATGCGAAGTGGACGTTCGTCGGAGCCGTGGCAGCGGCGATCATCGCCGCCCTCATCGCACTCGTCCCGACGTACTTCCCCGGCGACGACAAGGCGGCCGACACCAAGGGCACGAACGGCTCCGCGGGAACACCGGAAGGTGCGGCCCAGCCGACGGGGCCGGGACAAGTGGTCTACAAAATCAAGTACTTGAACGACGGCGACGTCCAGCAGGACGACGTCATCGTGCAACTGAAGCTCCCGGCGGGCGCCGTGTACATGCTCGGCACGACACAGTTCTCGGCGAGTTCGACAGGCAACAAGTGGAAGTCCCTCAGTACGGACACCATCGCGAAAGTGGGGATCAACATCGGCTCGTACGCCCCGGGCGGGGCCGGCTACCTGAGATTCGTCGCCCACGTGGACCAGAAGACCGCCGGCCTCTGCTCCTCGTCCGGCCTCACTACCTCCGTGAAGTCATCGGCACAGGACGGAAAGGCCAGCGGCTCCTCTGTGTCGGTCGAGGTGACCTGCTAACCGGTGCGCACTGGCCTCACGTCAAGCCTTGGCTCCGAGGCTGCCGCTGGACACGACGATCACGGCCACGTCGCCGGTCCTGGTGCGGCCCAGCCAGACGACTCCGCCCGACTCCGCCGTGAACGTGACGAGGTCGGCCTGTTGCGACGCGTCGCTCACCCGCTCGCACCAGTCGGGCAGCTCCTCGGAGACGTGTGGCACCGGCACGCCGTCCACATACGTCCGGAACGGCGCGCTCAAAGCCGCCCACGCGCCGGCGTCGGCGAAGCAGCCCACATTGGCGTCGGAGGCGAAGGCGAGCTTCTCGCCCGGCTGAAGCCGGTCGATGTCGTCGTCGACACCCAGGCCCATCTCCCAAGCACTCACGGGGTCGTCACTGATACGCAAGCGGGTCGCGGCACACCGGACACCGTCGAAGTGCTCCCCGAAGAACTCGTACGGCCCCGCCGTCCACGCGATCTCCACCGGGTAGGTCCCCGGCGGGATGCGCGCCGCCAGCTCCCGAGGGGGAGCCGTCGGCAGTCCTCGCTCGTACATCCAGGCTTCGTCGTCGTGCCACGGCGCGTCCACGACGAGACGGCCGCTGGGGACGCGCATGGTGCACATCTCTTCGATCCCCGTCACCACCACAGGCGTTGTCGGATCTCCCTCCACCGTCCCCAGCTGCCCCCCGGGCGTGAACGCCGTCTCCAGGTACCAGGTGGCTTCCGGCCCGGCCGCCAGCCGGGCATCTCCGACCCACTCCATGCCTCCCCCTCCACGGCCGATCCGCCGACCAACCAGCCCACCGGAACGGTACGTGGACCCACTGACATCGGCGGACCGCCAACGCGGACGGAACACCTCGGAAGCGGAAACGGCGAACCGCAGCCACCCGTCACTCCCGGTCGAGCCGGTGTTCCCACCTGAGCGCCGACGCCCCCTCGATCCAGTAGAGGTGCGACGCCTGTGTGATCCTCAGCCGCACGGTGTCGATGCCGGGACACCCTGCCGCCCGCCAGTCGATCAGCGCCCCCTCGATGCGGTCCCACAGGGACACGGGGCCGCCTTGTCGTACCGTCCAGCCACCGTCCCCCGGGGTGAACTGGGCGAACGACTCCCGCCCGGGGTCGAAGAGGTACAGCAGCGGACTCCCGTCACCCGCGACAGCTCGCACGAACTGAGCGTCAGGTGCCGCGAGTTGGGCAAGAAAAGCGGGCATCCACTCGTCCAGCACCGTCGGGGGCACCTTCGCCGCCCTCTCACTGTCCGCGTATGCCGTACGGGCGGACAGGTCACCGGACACCGGTACCACCGCCTGCGCACGGGCCTGCATGAACGAGGACTCCCCAACGATCCGCCCCTGCGCGTCGCCGTCCTCGTCCACGGTGACCTCGGCGAGCCCGGTGCCGTACGGCCAGGACCCCACGGTGCTCAGGATGACGCCGCCGGGCCGGGTCTGCCGTACCCAGGCGTACGGGATACGGCGGACGGCGCAGGTGGCGATCACGCGGTCGTACGGCGCGTTCCGCGGGAACCCCAGGAGGCCGTCCCCCGTGACGGTCCACGTCGAGAAGCCGACCGCCTCCAGCGCGGCGTCCGCCCGCCCCGCCACCCCGGGATCGACCTCGACCGTCGCCACGTTGTCCTCGCCGAGGCTGTGGCACAGCAGAGCCGACGAGTAGCCGGTGCCCGTGCCGATCTCCAGCACACGATGCCCGTCCTCGACATCGAGGCGTTCGATCATCCCCACGACGGTGACCGGAGTGGTGGACGAGGAGGTAGGCACGCCGGTCACCGGGCCGGTCACCTGGTCGGCGGTCAGCTGCCCGTCGAGCTGGGTGGTCAACGACTGATCGCTGTACGCGATCCGGGCCCACTCGTCCGGCGCGACCCCGTCCGGCGTGACCGCCCGCCAGTACCCCCCGCTCTCGGGCAGGAACACACCGGGCTTCAGGAACTCCTCACGCGGCACCGCCTCCACCGCCCGCCGCCACCCCGGGCTGACAAGCACGCCGCGCTTGCCCAGCCGATCCACCAGAGCGCGCCGCTCGGCCGCCATGTCGGTCATACGGCAGCCCTCGTTCAGCAGGCCGGCGATCGGCTCACGCCCCGCAGGGTCCCGTCAGAACTTGATGCTCCCGATCATGCTCGCCACATTCGTCGTCAGCTCGCTGATCGTCGGGGCGATCGTCGAGGAGGCGAGGTAGAAGCCGAGGAGCATACAGATCGCCGCGTGACCGCCCTTCAGACCTGACTTTTTGATCAGGAGGAAGACGATGATCGCCAGCAGCACCACCGCCGAAATCGAGAGTGCCACGGCGGTTCACCTCCAAAGAATCCCGGGGACGCGGGGGGTTCGGACTATGGGGGTTGTCGTTCGGTTCTGCACCGGTGGAGCAAGTCCACGCGGATGCCGCCTGGTTCATACCCACGCTGCGACAGTGATCATAACTTTCCGTACTCGCGCATCGCTCGGCGCACGGCCGCACAAGGGGGCGCATGGCCAATATGGTCGGGGTATGACAACCGAGGCTGAGTCCTTTCCCCGACGGCACGCCCGTACCCAGCGGTTCACGCTCGGCGCGCCGCGCGCGTTCACCGTGGCGCCGGACGGTTCGCGTGTCGTGTTCCTCCGCTCGGAGTCCGGCACCGACCGGACCAATTCCCTCTGGGTTCTGGACACTTCGGACGGCACGGAGCGCCTCGCCGCCGACCCGCGCGCGCTGCTCGCGGGCGGTGACGAGGAGTTGTCGCCCAAGGAGCGGGCCCGGCGCGAGCGCAGCCGTGAGGGTGGCGCGGGCATCGTCGGCTACGCCACCGACGCGGCCGTGGAGTTGGCGTCTTTCGCCTTGTCGGGGCGGCTTTTCGCGGCCGAGCTGCGGGCCGGTACGGCACGTGAACTCCCGGTCCCCGGGCCGGTGATCGACCCCCGTCCCTCCCCCGACGGCCGCCACATCGCGTACGTCGCCGAGGGGCAGCTCCGTGTCGTCGGGACGGAAACCCCCGACGACCGCGCCCTCGCCACCCCCGAGTCCGAGCACGTCACCTACGGCCTCGCCGAGTTCATCGCGGCCGAGGAGATGGACCGGCTGCGCGGCTTCTGGTGGTCCCCGGAGTCCGACCGGCTGCTGGTCGCGCGCGCGGACGACACGCCGGTGCGGCGCTGGTGGATCGCGGACCCCGCCCACCCGGAGCGTGAGCCACACCACGTCGGCTACCCGGCGGCGGGCACGGCGAACGCGGAGGTACGGCTCTTCGTGATCGGGCTCGGCGGCGAGCGCACGGAGGTCGCCTGGGACCGCGAGCGGTACCCCTATCTGGCGCGAGTGCACTGGTCAGCGGCGGGTGCGCCCCTGCTGCTGGTGCAGTCCAGGGACCAGCGCTCCCAGCTCGCCCTGGCCGTGGACCCGGACACCGGCACGACCCGCACCGTGCACGCCGACGATGATCCAACATGGCTTGATCTTTTCCCTTCCGTGCCGTGCTGGACCCCCTCGGGACAGCTCGTCCGGATCGCGGACGAGGGCGGCGCGCGGGTCCTGGTCGTGGGCGAACGTCCCCTGACAGGACCGCAGTTGCACATCCGTTCGGTGCTCGACGTGGCGGACGGCGAGGTGCTCGTCTCGGCCTCCGCGGGCGAGGCCGCCGAGGACCCGGAAATCGGCGAGATCCATGTGTACCGGGTGAACGAACTCGGCGTGGAGCGGGTGTCCCAAGTCCCCGGTGTCCACACGGCGGTTCGCGGCGGCGACACGACCGTGCTCGTCTCCGCCACGCTCGACAGCCCCGGCGCCCGTGTCCAGGTGCTGCGTGACGGAAAAGCGGCGGCCACTGTCACCTCGTACGCCGAAGATCCCGGTATGTCCCCCCACGTGACCCTCACCGAGGGGGGCGCACAGCGAATTCCGTGCGCCGTGCTTATGCCTACGGACTACCCCGGTGACGAGCCGCTCCCCGTCCTCCTGGACCCCTACGGCGGCCCGCACGCCCAGCGCGTGGTGGCCGCCCACAACGCCCACCTGACCTCGCAGTGGTTCGCCGACCAGGGCTTCGCGGTGATCGTCGCGGACGGCCGGGGCACCCCGGGCCGCTCGCCCGCGTGGGAGAAGGCGATCCACCACGACTTCACGCTCACCCTCGACGACCAGATCGAGGCCCTGCACGACCTCGCCAAGCGCTACCCGCTGGACCTCGACCGGGTCGCCATCCGGGGCTGGTCGTACGGCGGTTACCTCTCCGGCCTCGCCGTGCTGCGCCGCCCGGACGTGTTCCACGCGGGCATCGCGGGCGCCCCGGTGACCGACTGGCGGCTGTACGACACCCACTACACCGAGCGGTACCTCGGCGACCCCGCCGAGGACCCGGAGGTCTACGCCCGCAACTCCCTCGTCACGGACGACGGCCTCTCCGACCCCGCCGAGCCGCACCGCCCGCTGATGATCATCCATGGTCTGGCCGACGACAATGTGGTGGCCGCACACACCCTGCGCCTGTCCTCGGCCCTGCTGGCCGCGGGCCGCCCGCACGAGGTGCTGCCCCTGTCCGGCGTCACCCACATGACCCCGCAGGAACAGGTCGCGGAGAACCTGCTGCTGCTCCAGGTCGACTTCCTCAAGCGGGCCCTGACGCCCGCTCAGTCCGGGTGAACGGGGTTTAACACTCCAGCAACTCCACGGAAGTGGCACCGATATACGAACGCGCCAGACTGAAGAACGTACGGCCGTGCGGGTGCCGTGTACGGGCCGGGGTGGCCATGTCACCCCGGCCCGTTGCCGTTCTTCTCCAGGGTGACCGGCAGCGGCGCCGCGAACAGGCATGCCGAGTCGTGGGCCACGGGTCCGGCGGTGGAGCGGAACTCCTCGGGCACGGCCAGCGCCGGGACCTCCAGGGCGCAGCGCGCCTGAGCCTTCCAGCAGCGGGTGCGGAAGCGGCACCCCGAGGGCACGTTCGCCGGTGAGGGCACGTCCCCGGTGAGGATGATCCGCTCACGGCGCGACCGGGTCTCCGGATCGGGCACCGGCACCGCCGAGAGCAGCGCCTGTGTGTAGGGATGCGTGGGGTGCTCGTAGATCTCGGTGTCCGTTCCGGTCTCCACGATCCGGCCCAGGTACATCACCGCGACCCGGTCCGAGATGTGCCGCACCACCGAGAGATCGTGCGCGATGAACACGTACGACAGCCCGAACTCCGCCTGGAGCCGCTCCAGCAGGTTCACCACCTGCGCCTGGACCGACACGTCCAGGGCGGAGACCGGCTCGTCGGCGACGATCACCTCCGGGCGCAGCGCGAGAGCGCGGGCGATACCGATCCGCTGGCGCTGGCCGCCGGAGAACTGGTGCGGATAGCGGTTCACGAAGTCGGGGTCGAGGCCGACCACGTCCAGCAACTCCCGTACGCGGCGCCGTCGTTCGCCCTTCGGCGCCACCTCGGGGTGGATCTCGTACGGCTCCCCCACGATGTCGCCCACCGTCATCCGGGGGTTGAGCGAGGTGTACGGGTCCTGGAACACCATCTGCACCGAGCGGTGCACGGCCTTCAGTGCCCGCCCGGACAGCCGGGTCACGTCGTCGCCCTTGAAGCGGATCGTGCCCGCCGTCGGCCGCTCCAGATGGCACAGCAGCCGCGCCACCGTGGACTTCCCGCACCCCGACTCGCCCACCAGGCCCAGGGTTTCGCCCCGGCCGAGCGTGAAGTCGACGCCGTCCACCGCGCGTACGGACCCGACCTGCTTGCGCAGGACGATCCCCCGCGTGAGCGGGTAGTGCTTGACGAGGCCGCGGACCTCCAGGATGGGCTCAGTCATCGAGCTCGCCGAGTTCTCCGAGGTCATCGCGGCACTCCCTCCAGAAGTGGCAGGCACTGCGCCGCCCCTCCCCCGCCTCGTACAGCGGCGGCGGGTCCGTACGGCAGATGTCGCGGGCCAGCGGGCAGCGCGGGTGGAAGGCGCAGCCGGGCGGGACGTGGGCCAGGTTCGGCGGCAGGCCCTTGATCGCGTACAGCTCGCGGCCCTTGTGGTCCAGGCGCGGGATGGAGTCGAGCAGACCCCGGGTGTAGGGGTGGGCCGGTGCCTTGTAGAGGTCGTGGACGGGCGCGGACTCCACGATCCGGCCCGCGTACATCACCGCGATCCGGTCCGCGACGTCCGCGACCACGCCGAGGTCGTGGGTGATGAGCACGAGCCCCATGCGGTACTCGCGCTGCAACTCGGCCAGCAGGTCCATGACTTGGGCCTGCACGGTGACGTCCAGCGCGGTGGTGGGCTCGTCGGCGATGACGAGCGCGGGTTCCAGCGCGATCGCCATGGCGATCATGATGCGCTGGCGCATCCCGCCGGAGAACTGGTGCGGATAGTCGCGCACCCGCTGGGCCGCGCCCGGGATGCGCACCTGGTCCATCAGCTCGACGGCCCGGGTCCGCGCGTCCCGCTTCGACATGCCCCGGTGGACGACGAACATCTCCCCGAGCTGGTCGCCCACGCTGAGCACGGGGTTGAGGGCGGACAGCGCGTCCTGGAAGATCATCGACATCCGGGCGCCCCTGATCCGGCGCCGCTCGTCCTCCTTGAGGGTGAGCAGATCGCGGCCCTGGAAGAGGATCTGCCCGCCGGTGATCCGCGCGGGCGGGGTGTCGAGGATGCCCATCACGGCCTGCGCGGTCACCGACTTGCCGGAGCCCGACTCCCCGAGCACCGCCAGGGTCTCCCCCGCGTCCACGGTGTACGACACCCCGTCGACCGCCTTCGCCACCCCGTCCCGCGTGCGGAACTCCACGTGCAGGTCCCGGACCTCGAGCAGCATCGCGCCGTCACCTCAGCTTCGGGTCGAGGGCGTCGCGCACCGCGTCGCCGAGCATGATGAAGGCCAGCACGGTGATCGCGAGCGCCCCGGACGGCCAGAGCAGGGCGTGCGGGGCGTTGCGGATGTACGGCGAGGCGGCGGAGATGTCGATGCCCCAGGAGATGCTGGGCGGCTTCAGCCCGACGCCGAGGTAGGACAGCGTGGCCTCCAGGGAGATGTAGGTGCCGAGCGCGATGGTGGCGACGACGATCACGGGCGCGACCGCGTTGGGCGCGATGTGCCGCAGCAGGATGCGGGAGTTGGAGGCACCGAGCGCGCGGGCGGCCTGGACGTAGTCGTGCTGCCTGGTGGTGATGACCGAGCCGCGCGCGATGCGGGAGATCTGCGGCCACCCGAGCAGCACCATGAAGCCGACGACCGGCCAGACCGAGTTGGCGGTGACCACCGAGAGCAGCACGAGTCCGCCGAGCACGACCGGGATCGCGAAGAAGATGTCGGTGATCCGGGACAGCACCGCGTCCCCCGCCCCGCCGAAGTACCCGGCGAGCCCGCCGAGCACCGACCCGAGCAGGGCGACCCCGAGCGTGGCGCAGACGCCGACCGTGACGGACGTACGGGCGCCGTACACGGTCCGCGTGTACACGTCGCACCCCTGGCCGTCGAACCCGAAGGGATGGCCCGGCTCGGCGCCCCGCTGGGCGTTGGCGAGGTCGCAGTCGAGCGGGTTGCCCGACGCGATGGCCGAGGGCCAGATCGAGATGAAGACCAGGAAGAGGATCACGAGGGCGGAGAGGACGAACACCGGGTTGCGCCTCAGGTCGTGCCAGGCGTCGGACCACAGCGAGCGGGGTCTGCCGCGCGGTCCGGTGCCGCCGGGGGCGCCGCCCGGGCCCCGCTCCAGGGTGCTCGCCTCGCCGGTCGCGAGGTCCATCGCGCCGCCCATGCCGGTCCCGGCGATGGCGCCGCCGTTGCCGTGTCCCTGCTCAGACATAGCGGATCCTCGGGTCGAGTACGGCGTAGAGCAGGTCGACCAGCAGGTTGGCGACGAGGAAGACCAGCACGAGCACGGTGACGAAGCCGACGACCGTCTGGGTGTTCTGGCGCAGGATGCCCTGGTAGAGCTGGAAGCCGACGCCGTGGATGTTGAAGATCCGCTCGGTGACGATGGCGCCGCCCATCAGCGCGCCGATGTCGGTGCCGATGAAGGTGATGACCGGGATCAGCGAGGTGCGCAGCAGGTGCCGGGTGATGATCCGGTGCCGGGGCAGCCCCTTGGCGACGGCCGTGCGGATGTAGTCGGAGCGGCGGTTCTCGGCGAGGGAGGTGCGGGTGAGCCGGGTGACGTACGCCAGCGAGACGGACGCGAGGACCAGGCCCGGCACGATCAGCCGGGAGAAGGGCGCCTCCGGCGCGACGGACGGCCTGATCCACCCCCACTCGACGCCGAGCAGCAGCTGGAGCACCAGGCCGGTGACGAAGGTCGGCACCGAGATGACGACCAGGGTGAGCAGGAGTACGGCGGTGTCCACGGGCCGCCCGCGCCGCATCCCGGTGAGCACGCCGAGGGTGACCCCGACGACGATCTCGAAGACGATCGCCACGATGGTGAGCCGGATCGTCACCGGGAACGCGGTCGCCATCAGTTCGGTGACGGGCTGGCCGTTGAAGGCGGTGCCGAAGTCGCCGGTGAAGACGTTGCCCATGTAGGTCGCGTACTGCTGCCACAGCGGCCGGTCGAGGCCGAACTCCGCCTTGAGCTGGGCGGCGGTGGCCGGGTCGCAGGCCCGCTCCCCGCACAGTCCGGCGATGGGGTCGCCCATCACGTTGACCATGAGGAAGATGAGCAGGGTGGCCCCGAGGAACACCGGGATCATCTGGAGCAGTCGCCGGACGACATAGCGCCCCATGGCGGGTCAGCCGACCTTGATCTCGTTGTAGACGGGGACGCTGAACGGGTTGAGTTCCACACCGGAAAGCCGCTCGGAGTAGCCCGCGCTGCCGTTCTGGTACCAGAGCGGGATGGCGGCCATGTGGTCCCGCACCACCTCTTCGGCCTGTTGGAAGGTGGCGACCGACTTGGCGGTGTCCGTCTCGGCGTTGGCCCGGTCCACGAGCTGGTCGAACTCGGCGTTGTCCCACTTGCCGTCGTTGGAGGAGGCGTCGGTGTAGTACAGCGGCTGGAGGAAGTTCTGGATGAGCGGGTAGTCCATCTGCCAGCCCGTCCGGAAGGGGCCGCTCATCTTGTGCTGCCCGATCTGGTTGCGGAAGTCGGCGAAGGTGCCGACCGGGTTGCCGACACAGGCGTCGTCCTTGCCGAGCGCCCTGTTGACGGAGTTGCAGACGGCGTCGATCCACTCCTTGTGGGAGCCCGCGTCGGCGTTGTACGTGATCTTCACCTGGCCGCCGGGGATGCCGCCGCCCTCCTTGACCAGCCGCTTCGCCTCCGCCGGGTCGTACTCGCAGGCGTGCCCGCAGAGCCCCTCCTTGAAGCCGCCCTCCTTGCCGAGCACCGGGGAGGTCCAGTCGGTGGCGGGGACGCGGGTCCGCTGGAAGATCGTGTCGGTGATCTGCTTCCGGTTGATCGCCATCGAGAGCCCGGTGCGCACCTTCTCGGCGCCGGGCGTGTTCCAGCGGGCGTCGTAGAACGGGAAGGCGAGCGTCTGGATGATCCCGGCGGGCGTGTTGATGTACCGGTCGCCGAGGTCGGTCCTGACGTTCCTGAGCTGGGGGGCGGGGATGTCGTCGACCAGGTCGAGGTTGCCGGCCATCAGGTCGGTGTAGGCGGTGTTGCTGTCGGTGTAGACCTTGAGGTCCACGCCGTCGTTCTGCGCCTTGTCGGGGCCCGGGTACGCGTCCCACTTCTTCAGGTTCATCTGGGAGCCCTTGGTGTACGCCTCGATCGTGTACGGGCCGTTGCCGACCGGGGCCTTCAGCCAGGCCGCGTGGTCGGTGAAGAAGGCGCGGGGCAGCGGGGCGAAGGCGGCGTAGCCGAGGGTGTTGGGGAAGCTGGAGAACTTCTGGGCGAGGGTGACGGTGAAGGTGTGGTCGTCCACCACCTTCAGCCCGGAGAGGGCCCCGGCGCTCTGCTTGCCGCTCTCGGGGTGGACCTTGTCGTAGCCCTCGATGTAGCCGAAGAAGTACGCGTTCTTCTGGTTGTTCCTCAGGCTCGCGCCGTAGTTCCAGGCGTCCACGAAGGAGCGGGCGGTCACCTTCTCGCCGTTGGAGAAGGTCCAGCCGTCCTTGACCTTGACGGTGAAGTGCTGGGAGTCGCTGGTCTCGATGCTCCGCGCCAGCATGTCGGTGGCCGCGCCGGTCCTCGGGTCGTACTTCTTCAGCCCCCGGAAGATCATGTCGAGCACCTTGCCGCCCTGCACCTCGTTGGTGTTGGCGGGCTCCAGCGGGTTCTGCGGGTCGCCCCAGGAGGAGCTGAGCACCCCGCCGCTCCCGGCCCCGCTTCCGCCGCCCGCGCAGCCGGTGGCGGTGAACGCCAGCGCGAGAACTCCGGCGGCCAGCCGGGGGCGCGCGGATGGGCGCATGGGTGCCTCCTCCTGCGGGTGCCGTCTTGCTCGGTCACGCCGTCTCGTGATCACTCCGTCCAGGTGTCAAATATCGGCACATACGACACGCACCGCATGTGCAGACGCCCGTCTGCGGCGCCGCGCAACCCGTTCGGCCGCACCGGCACCCCCGACACGCCCGGGGCGCCCGGCATCCCCGGGACGAGAGGCTCAAGAAGCACTCAAATGCGTTTACCGGTGCGCGAGTTGCGTGCATGATCTGACGCGTCATGAACCGGACGGGCGACGACCAACGCCCGTCCATGCCAGAACGGGGAAGGCATTCCATGAGACGTGCCCTGAGCACACTTCTGTCCACCGCGCTCCTGGGCGGCGGCGCCGTCGCGGTCTCGGCGTCTCCCGCCGCCGCGGGCATCGACTGCGGCAGGGACCCGATCTACAGCATCTCGAACAAGAAGACGGTCTGGGAGCCGACGAACGTCCACAGCGACTGGGCCAAGCCGGGCGTGACCATCAGCTACGCGAAGAACAAGACCGGCAGCTGGACCGCCACCGGCACCGCGACGATCGGCGCGGAGGCGGGCGTCATCTTCGCCAAGGCGTCGACGTCGTTCAGCGTGTCGGTGGGCAAGACCTGGTCGAAGTCCGACACCTGGACCTACTCGGCCAAGGTGGAGAAGAAGTCCGGCAAGTCCAAGGGCCGGCTGATGATGTACCACGAGGCCAAGGGCTTCAGCGTCACCAAGTACCGGCTGGTGCCCAACGGGCAGCAGAAGTGCGTGAAGAGCAAGATCTGGAAGAAGAACGGCATCGTGGCCCCGGTCAAGCGCAACAACAACCTCTGGGGCATCCAGTACAGCTGACCAGGACATCCCGTACGGCCGAGCGGGCACCGCGCCCGTGCCCTCTCGACACGCCCCGCCGGGCTCCCTCCGGCGGGGCGTGCCGCGTCGTACGAATCTGCCATCAGCCCCTCACCAGCAGGTATTCACCGGTCTGGACCAATGTCCGCGAAACCCCCGCTCACCTGGGCTTTTTCGCAGGCCACGGGGGTTCTCATGACCGTTGACGCGTGCAGATCACCCTGATAGACAAGCTCATCACTCTCGGCCGACGGCATACCGACGGCCATGACCGGGCAGTCCAACAAGCGGTTTCCGTGCGAGCGATGACGTGAGGTCAGGACCTATGAGCACACACGGGCAGTACGGAGGACGACAGGTGGCGCCGAGACGCGCGTGGTCCCCGGTCCGCAGGCTGACCGCCGGTGCGGCGGCCGCCCTGGCCGTCACGGCCGGACTCGTCACCCCGCTCGCTCCGGCGCCCCAGCGCGCCGAGGCCGCCCCGGCGGACAAGACGCTCACGGTGGCGGTCGCGCAGAGCGTCGACTCGCTCAGCCCCTTCCTGGCGGTGCGCCTGCTCAGCACGAGCGTCCTCCGGCTGACCTACGAGTACCTCACCGACTACGACGCGGGCGACGGCCACCCGATCCCGGGCCTCGCCACCAAGTGGTCGACCTCGGCCGACAAGCTCACCTGGACCTACACCATCCGCTCCGGCGCCAAGTGGACGGACGGACAGAAGGTCACCGCCCAGGACGCGGCCTGGACCTTCAACAAGATGATGACCGACGAGGCGGCCGCGACCGCCAACGGCGGCTTCGTCACGAACTTCCGCAAGGTGTCGGCCCCCAGCCCCGACAAGCTGGTCATCGAGCTCAAGAAGCCCCAGGCCACGATGACCGCCCTGGACGTCCCCGTAGTGCCCGAGCACGTCTGGAAGAACGTCACCGACATCGCCAAGTTCAACAACGACAAGAAGTTCCCCCTCGTCGGTGACGGCCCCTTCACCGTCACCGCCTACAAGCCCGACAGCTATGTCCGGCTGAAGGCCAACAAGGACTTCTGGCGCGGGGCTCCCAAGTTCGACAACCTGGTCTTCAAGTACTACAAGGACCAGGACGCCGCCGTCGCCGCCCTCCGCAAGGGCGAGGTCTCCTTCGTCGCCGGGTCGCCCTCGCTGACCCCGGCCCAGGCCGCCTCCCTCAAGGGCCAGCCGAACATTCACCTGAACGAGGCGCCAGGCCGCCGCTTCTACGCCCTCGCCGTCAACCCCGGCGCCCGCGCCAAGAACGGCGAGAAGTTCGGCGACGGCGACCCCTCGCTGCTCGACCCGCGGGTGCGGCAGGCCCTCTTCAAGGCGGTCGACCGCAAGACCATCGTCGACAAGGTCTTCCAGGGCCACGCGGCCCAGGGCCAGGGTTACATCCCGCCCCGCTTCTCCTCGTACTTCTGGCAGCCCGCCGCCGGTCAGGAGCTGGCCTACGACCCCGCCGGGGCGGGCCGCCTGCTCGACCAAGCCGGGTACAAGAAGAACGCCGACGGCAAGCGCACCGGCAAGAACGGCAAGCCGCTGAACTACCGCGTGCTGTGCCACGCCACCGACCCCAACGACAAGGCGGTCGGCCAGTACCTCAAGGAGTGGTGGGGCAAGCTCGGCGTCGGCATGTCGCTCGACTGCCTCGACAACGTCACCGACCCCTGGCTCGCCGGCAAGTACGACCTCGCCTTCGACGGCTGGTCCGTCAACCCCGACCCGGACTACGTCCTCTCCATCCACACCTGCGCGGCCCTGCCCGCCACCCCGAAGGACACCGGACTCACCGACAACTTCATCTGCGACAAGAAGTTCGACGAGCTGTACGCGAAGCAGTTGGCCGAGTACGACTCCGCCAAGCGGGCTGAACTCGTCAAGCAGGCGGAGTCGCGGCTGTACGACACGGGGTACATGAACGTCATGGCGTACCCGAACGCGGTGGAGGCGTACCGCACCGACCAGATCAAGTCGATCGAGACCATGCCCAGGGCGGCGGGCAACATCTACGGCCAGGACGGCTACTGGAGCTGGTGGTCGGCGGTCCCGGCCGACTCCCAGAAGTCGAAGGACTCCAGCTCGACCGGTGTCGTGGTCGGGATCGTCGTCGGCGTGGTGGTCCTCGCCGGTGCCGCGTTCCTGTTCACCCGGCGGCGCCGTGCCTCCGCCGACGACCGCGAGTAGCCCATGGAACCGATGATCCACCCGGCCCGGCGGCGGGCGGTGCCCGATGGCCGCTGAACTCACCCCCGCCGAGGCCGGTGTCCCGGGCCCGGCCGCCGTCACGCCCGACATCGGCGGCCCCCGGGCGCGCACCTGGCCCGGGTACGCGCGCTATGTCGCGGGCAAGCTGGGCGGCGCCGTCGTCTCGCTGTTCGCCGTCCTGGTCACCGGCTTCTTCCTGTTCCGGCTGATCCCCGGCGACCCGGTCAAGGCCATGACCGGCGGCCGCCGGGTCTCGGCGGAGCAACTTGCCACGTATCGCAAGGAGTTCGGCCTCGACCTGCCGATGTGGCAGCAGTTCACGCAGTACTGCGGCAAGGCGCTCACCGGCGATCTGGGCACGTCGTACCAGTTCCACGCCCCGGTCACCGACAAGATCACCGAGGCGCTGCCGAACACGGTGCTGCTGACCGGCACGGCGTTCGTGCTCTACACCGCGCTCGGCATGTACCTGGGCACCCGCTCGGCCTGGCGGCACGGCGGCCTCGGCGACCGGCTCAACACCGGCCTGGCGCTGACCCTCTACTCGCTGCCGTCGTTCTGGCTCGGCCTGCTGCTCACCATCGTGCTCTCCGTCGGCATGGGCCCCGTCCCGGGGCTGTTCCCGACGGGCGGCATGGAGTCGGGCGACACGAGCGGCTTCGCGTACGTCCTCGACGTCGCCCACCACATGGTCCTGCCGGTGCTCACCCTGGTCGCGGTCGAGTACGGCCAGACCCTGCTCGTCACCCGTTCGGCGCTGCTGGACGAGATGGGCAGCGACTATCTGACGACGGCCCGCGCCAAGGGCCTGCGGGACGACCTGGTGCGCCGTCGGCACGCGGTGCCGAACGCCCTGCTGCCCACCGTGACCCTGGTCTTCGTCAATCTCGGCCGGACCGTCGCGGGCGTGATCCTGGTCGAGACCGTCTTCTCCTGGCCGGGCCTCGGCAGCCTCTTCTACCAGGCCCTCAGCGTGCCCGATCTGCCCCTGGTGCAGGGGCTGTTCCTCCTCTTCGCCTCGGCGGTGATCGTCATGAACACCCTGGCCGACCTGGTCTACCCGCTGTTCGACCCCCGGGTGGGCCGATGACCACCACCGTCGCCCGGCCCGGCCCGGGACCCCGGACGCTCGCCTGGCAGCGCCGCCGCCGCTCGGCCGCGCGGTTCTGGCGGCAGTACCGCACCCACCGAGCCGGAGTCGCCGGGCTCGCCGCCCTCGTGCTGTTCGCGCTGATCGCCCTCACCGCTCCGCTGACCGTCGGCTCCGACGTGGCCCGGGTGACCGACGCGCCGGGAAACCCGCTGGAGGCGCCGAGCGGACAGTTCCCGCTCGGCACCGACCGGTTCGGGCGGAACCTGCTGGGCCTGGTCATCTGGGGCGCGCGGGTCTCGCTCCTGGTCGGGCTGCTCGCGGCCGTGCTGTCGGTGGCGATCGGCGCGGTCGTCGGGATCGTCGCCGGGCACTTCCGCGGGGCGTGGTCGACCGTGCTGATGCGGATCACCGACTGGTTCCTGGTGATGCCCACGCTGGTGCTGGCCATCGCGCTGGCCACCGTCATGTCCCGCTCGCTGGGCACGGTGATCCTCGCCATCGGCGTCACCACCTGGCCGACCACCGCCCGGCTGGTGCGCGCGCAGACGCTGGCCGTCGAGTCCCGCCCGTACATCGAACGGGCTCGGGCGCTCGGCGGCGGCCACTGGCACGTCATGACCCGGCACGTGCTGCCCAACGTCATGCCGCTCGTGCTCGCGCAGACCACGCTGATGGTGTCCTCCTCCATCCTCGCCGAGGCCACCCTCGCCTTCCTCGGGCTCGGCGACCCGTCCGTCGTCTCCTGGGGCGGGCTGCTCCAGGACGCGCGCGAGGCGGGCGCGGTCAGCGCGGGCGACTGGTGGTACCTGGTGCCGCCCGGCATCGCCATCGCCCTGGTCGCGCTGGCGTTCACGCTGTGCGGGCGCGCCGTGGAGTCCGTCCTCAATCCCCGGCTGGGGGTGGCCCGTTGAGCCTGCTGGAACTGCGGAACCTGACCGTGACGTACCCGGGCGGGGCCGCCGCCGTCCGGGGCGTGGACCTGTCGGTGGCGGCGGGCGAGAAGCTCGGCATCGCCGGGGAGTCCGGCTGCGGCAAGTCCACGCTGGCGCTCGCCGCGCTGCGGCTGCTGCCCGTCGGCACCCAGGTGGGCGGACAGATCCTGCTGGACGGCGAGGACATCCTGGCGATGCGCTGGGGCCGGGTGCGCGCGGTGCGCTGGGCGGGCGCGTCCATCGTCTTCCAGGGCGCCATGCACTCGCTCAATCCCGTGCACCGGGTGGGCGAGCAGATCGCCGAGCCCATCCTGCTGCACAGCCGGGCGACACCGGCCGCAGCGAAGAAGCGGACCGGCGAACTCCTGGAGCAGGTCGGCCTGCCCGCCGCCCGCGCGACGGCGTACCCGCACGAACTCTCCGGCGGCCAGCGCCAGCGCGTCATGATCGCCATGGCGCTCGCCTGCGACCCCCGGCTGGTCGTCGCGGACGAGCCGACCACCGCCCTGGACGTGATGATCCAGGCGCAGATCCTCGGGCTGATCGAACGGCTCGTGAGCGAGCAGGACGTGGCCCTGGTCATGATCAGCCACGATCTGGCCGTCCTCGCGGACACCTGCGACCGCCTCGCGGTGATGTACGCGGGCCGGGTCGTGGAGGAGGGCCCCGCCCGCGCCGTCCACGAGAACGCCCAACACCCCTACGCCCAGGCCCTGTCCGGGGCGTTCCCGCGCATCGGCGACCCGGCCTCCCGGTTCGCCCCGCGCGGTCTGCCCGGCGACCCGCCCGACCCGTTCGCGCTGCCCGCCGGGTGCGCCTTCCAGCCGCGCTGCCCGGTCTCCCTGCCCGAGTGCGCCACGGAGGACCAGCCGCTGCGGGAGGCGGCGGCCGGACGGGGCGCGGCGTGCGTCCATGTGGGGGCACCGGGCGCCAACGCCGGGACAGCACGGGACGACGCGACCGAGCCGGAGAACACCGGGAGCACCCCATGACGACGACCGGTGAGCACCCCATGACGCCGACCGAGCCGCCCGCCCTGCTCACCGCGCGCGACCTGCGGGTGGTCTTCCCCGGCCGGTCCGGGGCCGCGCCCGCGCGCGCCGTCGACCAGGTCGAGCTGGAGATCCGTCCGGGCGAGATCGTCGCGCTGGTCGGCGAGTCGGGCTGCGGCAAGTCCACGCTCGCCCGGGCGCTGCTCGGGCTCGTGAAGCCGACGGCGGGAGAGGTGTCGTTCGCCGGCCGCCCGCTGACCTACTCCACCCGCGCCCTGCGCGCCTACCGCCGCCGCGCCCAACTGGTCCTCCAGGACCCCATCGGCTCGCTCAACCCCCGGCACACGGTGTACGACGCGGTGGCCGAGGGGCTGCGCATCCACGGGCACTCCGGCGACGAGCGGGCGGCGGTGGCCGACGCGCTGTCCCGGGCCGGGCTGCGGCCCCCGGAGCGGTTCTTCCTGCGCTATCCGCACGAGCTGTCCGGCGGCCAGCGCCAGCGCGTGGTCATCGCGGGCGCGCTGGTGCTGGAGCCCGAACTGCTCGTCGCCGACGAGCCGGTGGCCTCCCTGGACGCCTCGGTGCGCGGCGAGATCCTGGACCTGCTGCTGCGGCTGCGCACCGAACTGGGCCTGGCCGCACTGGTGGTGACCCACGACCTGGGCCTCGCCTGGAACATCGCGGACCGGGTGGCGGTGATGTACCTCGGCCGGATCGTGGAGACGGGCCGGGTCGAGCAGGTCCTCACCGCGCCCCAACACCCTTATACCCGCGCCTTGTTGTCCGTCCTCCCGGACGCGCCCGGCGACCCCGTGATCCTCACCGGCGAACCCCCGGACCCCTCCCGCATCCCCACCGGCTGCCGCTTCCGCGCCCGTTGCCCCGTCCTGGCGAGCGGCGAGGCGGAACGGGCGGGCGTGGCGGACGCCTGCCGCACCGAGGACCCGGCCGTCCTCGACGCGGGCCCCACCGCCCAGGCGGCCTGCCACTGGGTGCACGCGCAGGTGACGGCGTAGGGCTCGCGGGGCGGGTCAGTCCTTCGGCGAGGCCACCAACTCGGCCTCGAAACCGTCCGAGTTGGCGAGATAGGCCGCGTAGTGGTCCGGACCGCCCGCGTGCGGATGACGGTCGGGGAAGAGCAGCTGCCAGCCGTGCTCGGGCGCCTGCGCCGCGAGGACGTCCACCTCGGTGGGCGAACCGGCGTGGAAGGCAAGGTGGTTGAGTCCCGGACGCAGCCGGTCGTGCCCGGTGCCGCGCAGCGCCGGTGACCGCTCGACGACGACATACGTCGGTCCGAGCCGCCAGCTGCGGCCGTGCTCCCAGTTCTGGTACGGCTCGTAGCCGAGGCGGCCGAGCAGCCAGCCCCACTCGGCCTCGGCACGGGGCAGGTCGGGCACCCACAGCTCGACATGGTGCAGGGTCATCGCGCGACTCCAGCGAAGCTCTCGGCGGAAAAGGTCCCGGTGTGAAGGTTCCCGGAAAACGCCGAGTTCCCGGCGCCCTCGTCGAACAAGGGCACCGGGAACACGACGAGCCGGGGCGGGTCAGACATGAACCACGTCAGGCGTGGACCACGTCCTTCTCCTCGGCGAAGTGGCAGGCCGACTCGTGGGCCGCCGGGGTGTCGCTGCCCTGGAAGCGCTCGGGCACGGCCAGCAGCGGCACCTCCTCGGCGCACTTGTCCTGGGCCTTCCAGCACCGGGTGCGGAAGCGGCAGCCCGAGGGCGGGTTGGCCGGGGAGGGCACGTCACCGGTGAGGATGATCCGCTCGCGGTTCTCCCGCGCGTCCGGGTCCGGCACCGGGACCGCCGACAGCAGCGCCTGGGTGTAGGGGTGCGTCGGGTGGTCGTAGATCTGCTCGTCCGTGCCGATCTCGGCCATCTTGCCGAGGTACATCACGCCCACGCGGTCCGAGATGTGCCGGACGATCGACAGGTCGTGCGCGATGAAGATGTAGGACAGGTTGAACTCGTCCTGCAGTCGCTCCATCAGGTTGATGACCTGCGCCTGGACGGAGACGTCCAGGGCCGAGACCGGCTCGTCGCAGATGATGACCTCGGGGTTGAGCGCGAGGCCGCGGGCGATGCCGATGCGCTGGCGCTGGCCGCCGGAGAACT
>NZ_WWIR01000507.1 GCF_009863025.1 Streptomyces sp. SID4985
CGCCGGACCGAGGACGGATACCCCCCGCCGCGGCCCCGCACCACGACGCACGCAGGCGCGACGGAGGTGACCACCGGCTGGAGGACGGAACGACGCCGCCGCCCACATCGCACGAAGCCGAGCAGGGGCTGCAACAATGACCAGGTGACCCGCGCTTCCCTGAACAAGCAGCCGCACGAAGTCGCCTCGATGTTCGACGACGTGGCGGAACGGTACGACCTGACGAACGACGTGCTGTCGCTCGGCCAGGACCGTCGCTGGCGCAAGGAGGTGGCGAGAGCGGTGGACGCGCGCCCCGCGCAGAAGGTCCTGGACCTCGCGGCGGGCACGGCGACCTCCTCGCTCCCCTTCGCACAGACGGGCGCCTACGTGGTCCCCTGCGACTTCTCCCTGGGGATGCTCCAGGTGGGCAAGAGGAAGAACCCCTGGCTCCCGTTCACGGCGGGCGACGCCACCCGGCTCCCGTTCAAGGACGACACCTTCGACGCCGTCACGATCTCCTTCGGCCTGCGCAACGTCCAGGACACGGACGCCGCGCTGCGCGAGATGTACCGCGTGACCAAGCCCGGCGGCCGCGTGGTGATCTGCGAGTTCTCGCACCCGACGTGGACGCCGTTCCGGACGGTGTACACGGAGTACCTGATGCGCGCCCTGCCCCCGGTGGCCCGCTCGGTGTCGTCGAACCCGGACGCGTACGTGTACTTGGCGGAGTCGATCCGGGCCTGGCCCGACCAGCCCAGGCTGGCGGAGAAGCTGCGCAAGGCGGGCTGGGAGCGCGTGGCGTGGCGGAACCTGACGGGCGGAGTGGTGGCGCTGCACCGGGGGTTCAAGGAGAGCTGACCGGGAAGCTGAACGCGGCCCGCGCAGGGCCACGCACCTCAGCGCGGGACGCACACGGCCCCCGGACGGGCGACCTCACCCCCCGACCACCTCGAACGCATCCCCGGGCTCCCCCAACTCCCGCTGCATCCCACCCGCCGGAGGCCGCGGCAGCCGTGGCTCCCGCACACCCCCACCCCCCTCGCCCTCCCCGAAGTCGAACCAGACGTACACCATGGAGTCCGGCGGCACCTCGGCCCCGGGCGCGGGGTACTGGCGTACGACGTAGTCGACGACGGTGCGGGCGAAGTCCGGCCGGTCGGGGGCGTTGAGGAACAGCCCCCGCGCTCTGGCCGTCTCCCGCGCGTCCACGGCCATCAGCCCGACCAGACGAGGGACACGCACCTCGGATGTTTTGGGTGGTATGCGCACGGATGTCACCCCCAGCGGTACTGGAAGGGTAACTCCGCTCCCGGCCACCCGGAAGCGAGAAGTGTCTTTCTGTGACAGTTAGTTACTCTCGGTCACAGTGTAAGCCGGTAACAACGCCCCCGCCGCTCCGAAGCCGGAGTAGTGAACGTCTCCACGACCCGCATCCCCAGCCGCTCCGCCACCGCGATGGACCGCACGTTCTCCGAGTCGACCATCGCGACCACCCCCGCCACACCCGCGGAGCGCACCCGCTCCAGCGTCGCCTCGGCCGCAGCCGTCGCGTACCCCCGCCCCCAGTGGGCGCGCCCGAGCCGCCACCCGATCTCGATCTCCCCGGCAGGCCCCCACGCGTGCGGCCACGGCTGCGCCCCGGTGAACCCGACGACCTCCCCGGCGGGGTCGAGCACGGACCACAGGCAGAACCCCAGCTCCGCGTCGTGCCGCCGCTGCCGCGCGGTCAGCTCCTCGTAGACCGACAGCTCGGCGGCGCGGCCCCCGTGGAACTCCATGACGTCGGGGTCGTCGAACACCCGGTGCCAGACGAAGGCGTCCTCGTGGGTGGGTACACGCAGCCGTACCACGGGGTGAGTTCGGTTCACGGATCCGCCCTTCAGCCGGTTGATCAATTCTGCTGAATAGACTGCCCATGTCCAGTGCCGGTCGGCACGAAGATTCCGAACCTTGGGGAGATCCCGCCGTGACCGAGCCCCTCTCCGACCACTCCGCCGACGTGATCGTCGTGGGCGCGGGCCCAGCCGGCGCCTCCACCGCGTACCACCTCGCCCGAGCCGGACTCGACGTACTCCTGCTGGAGAAGACCGAGTTCCCGCGCGAGAAGGTGTGCGGCGACGGCCTCACCCCGCGCGCGGTGAAGCAGCTCGTCGCCATGGGCATCGACATCTCCGAGGAGGCCGGCTGGCTGCGCAACAAGGGTCTGCGCATCATCGGCGGCGGCTCCCGGCTGCAGCTCGACTGGCCGGATCTCGCGTCGTACCCGAACTACGGACTGGTGCGCAAGCGCGACGACTTCGACGAGCAGCTGGCGCGCAACGCGCAGAAGGCGGGCGCGCGGCTGTACGAGCGCTGCAACGTCACCGGGCCGGTCGTGGACGACCGTACGGGCCGGATCACGGGCGTGACGGCCAAGCTGGGCGAGGAGAAGCGCGAAGTCACCTTCCACGCGCCGCTCGTCGTGGCCGCCGACGGCAACTCCACGCGGCTGTCGGTCGCGATGGGGCTGCACCGTCGTGAGGACCGCCCGATGGGCGTGGCGGTGCGCACGTACTTCAACTCGCCGCGCCACGAGGACGACTACCTGGAGTCGTGGCTGGAGCTGTGGGACCGCCGGGGCGCGCAGGACCGGCTGCTGCCGGGCTACGGCTGGATCTTCGGCATGGGCGACGGCACGTCCAACGTGGGCCTCGGCGTGCTCAACACCTCGGACTCCTTCAAGGAGCTGGACTGGCGCGAGGTGCTGAAGGCATGGTGCGCGTCCATGCCGGAGGACTGGGGCTACACCCCGGAGAACATGACAGGGCCGATCCGCGGCGCCGCCCTCCCCATGGCTTTCAACCGCAAGCCGCACTACACACGCGGCCTGCTGCTCGTCGGTGACGCCGGCGGCCTGGTGAACCCCTTCAACGGCGAGGGCATCGCCTACGCCATGGAGTCCGGCCAGCTCGCCGCCGACGTCATCGTCCAGGCCCACGCCCGCGCGACCCCGGCCCAGCGCGAGATCGCCCTCCAGCGCTACCCGCAGGTCCTCAAGGACACCTACGGCGGCTACTACACCCTCGGCCGCGCCTTCGTGAAGCTCATCGGCAACCCCAAGGTCATGCAGATCGGCGCCCAGCGCGGCCTGACCCACCCCATGCTGATGAAGTTCGTCCTCAAACTCCTGGCGAACCTCACCGATCCCACGGGCGGCGACGCGATGGACCGCGTCATCAACGGCCTGACGAAGGTGGCCCCGAAAGCCTGACTCCCCCCAACTCGGCAGCCCTGACGGCCCGGCGCGACAACCTCGTCGCGCCGGGCCGCGGTCTGTCGCCGCGCGTCCTTGCGCTCTCGCAGGGAGAGCCGGTCGAGACAGGTCAACCCGGTGGGCCCCCAAGCCTCGCTCAGAGAGCGCCAGGAGACGCACGAGGGCCGCTGCCCCCCGCGTGGCAGCGGCCCTGTGTGCGATGAGGTGCCGGTGGGTCAGAGGACCCGCACGGCGCCGCTGGGCGGGTCGTAGGAGAGGGGCTTCTCCGCGACGCCCGTGGAGGGGTTCTGGGCGCCGACGAACATGCCGTCACCGACGTAGACCGCCACGTGGTACGCGCTGCCCGCGCTGCCCCAGTAGAGGATGTCGCCGGGCTGAAGGTTGCTCAGGGAGACCTGGGTGCCCGCGGTGGACTGGTCCTGGGAGACGCGGGGGAGGCTGACGCCGACCTGCTTGAAGGCGGTCTGCACGAGGCCCGAGCAGTCGTAGGCCGAGGGACCGGTGGCGCCGGAGACGTACGCCTTGCCGACCTGGGCCTTGACGAAGTTGATGATCGCGGCGGCCGAACCCGTCGCCGAGGACGACCCGGTGATGGTGCTCGCGTCGGCGCTGCTGCCGGACGCGGAGGCGGTGAGCACCGTGCGCTCGGCGTTGCGGGTGGCGCGGGCGGCGGCTTCCTTGCGGGCCTCCTCCTGTGCCTTCTTCTTCGCCTCGGCCTTCTGCTTGGCGTCGGCGAGGTCCGCCTTGGCCTGCTTGGCGGCGTTGGCCGCGGCCGCGTCACGCTCGGCCTGCAGCTCGTAGTTGGCGGCCGCCTGCTGGGTGGCGTCGGCGGACTGGGCGACCTGGGAGGCCACGTCGGCCGTCAGGGTGGGGAGTTCGAGCGTCTGCGTCGCGGGCGCGGCGTCGGCCGCGTTCGCGTAACCGGCCGCTCCGGCGACCGCCAGGGTGCTGAGGACGCCGACGGCGGCACCGGAGCGCACGGCGATCGACGACGCGCTGCGGCGGGGCTTCCGGTGGCTGCGTATGTGAGCGGTGTGGGACATGGGAACAACCGGTACCAGGGGCTCCTTCATATCTTCAAGAAACGTGTGCTGCGCCACAATTGTTCAACGGAGGCCCCGAAAACCTTTCGCGTCACTCTTTATTGACGCCGTAACGGACATTGCGGACGCCTGCCATAGGCCCGTTGATCACGGTCTTTGATCATTACGTCCGAATTGCCCCCGGCCTACCATCGGTTGGGGTGGTTGGCCAAGCCCGGTTACGGAATGATCACTACCGACGTGACGGAGGTCACGAAACCGGCTCGTGAACGCGCGCACGTGCGAAATCGCGTCCACCCCGCATCGCCCACGTCGCTCCGACGTGTGAACGCGCATCCCTAGCACCCCACCCGGTCCGGCACCAATTTGCATGTACGGGAACTCTCTTGATATGGAGACGACCCCTCGGACCTGCGGTAACAGGCGAGATTGTCACTTCTGGTGATCAACTGAACGCTTCGCGTGCGAAGATCACCCATCATCCGACTTCATGATCCTTCGTTAGGTGGTGGAGATCACAAAGCTCGTGCGATACCCCGTGTCGCAGATCACAGAGCGGCGGGCATAAGATGCGGAGCAGTTGGGCTTGTGACCTGCTTCACATGTTCTCGATCTTCGCCGGGACAGGTGGGGTTCATGGGACGCGTGCGGCAGAAGTGAGCCCCTCGAACCAACCATCCGCCACCAGTCAATGCCGACTGAGAGGAGCGAGGAGCGGTGAACGCGTATGCGCCCATCCTCGTACTGGGAGCCCTCGGGGCAGGCTTTGCGATCTTCTCCGTGATCATGGCCGCGCTGATCGGCCCGAAGCGCTACAACCGCGCGAAGCTGGAAGCCTACGAGTGCGGCATCGAGCCGACCCCCACGCCGGCCGGCGGCGGGCGCTTCCCCATCAAGTACTACCTGACGGCGATGCTCTTCATCGTCTTCGACATCGAGATCGTCTTCCTCTACCCCTGGGCCGTCACCTTCGACGCGCTCGGGGTCTTCGGGCTCGTGGAGATGCTGCTCTTCGTGCTCACCGTCTTCGTCGCGTACGCGTACGTATGGCGGCGCGGCGGCCTGGAATGGGACTGAGGGGCCATACGACATGGGACTCGAAGAAAAGCTGCCGAGCGGCTTCCTGCTGACCACCGTCGAGCAGGCCGCGGGGTGGGTGCGCAAGGCGTCCGTCTTCCCGGCCACCTTCGGACTGGCCTGCTGCGCCATCGAGATGATGACCACGGGAGCCGGACGCTACGACCTCGCCCGCTTCGGCATGGAGGTCTTCCGCGGCTCGCCGCGCCAGGCCGACCTGATGATCGTCGCGGGCCGGGTCAGCCAGAAGATGGCGCCGGTGCTGCGCCAGGTCTACGACCAGATGCCCAGCCCCAAGTGGGTGATCTCCATGGGCGTCTGCGCCTCCTCGGGCGGCATGTTCAACAACTACGCGATCGTCCAGGGCGTCGACCACATCGTCCCGGTCGACATCTATCTCCCCGGCTGCCCGCCCCGCCCGGAGATGCTGATCGACGCGATCCTCAAGCTCCACCAGAAGATCCAGGGCGGCAAGCTCGGCGTCAACGCCGAGGAAGCCGCCCGCGAGGCGGAGGAAGCCGCGCTCCAGGCCCTGCCCACGATCGAGATGAAGGGGCTGCTGCGGTGAGCGACGCAGAGGGCACCAACCCCGAGAAGGACCTCTCGGCCTCCAACCTCCCCGGCCAGCGCGGCCAGGGCGGCGAGGAGATCCGCGTCCAGCGCGGCATGTTCGGCGCGAACAACGGCGGCGACACCTCCGGTTACGGCGGCCTCGTCCGCTCGGTCCGGCTCCCGGGGCCGGCGAGCAGGCCGTACGGCGGATGGTTCGACGAGGTCGCGGACGAGCTGGAGGGCGCCCTGGAGGAACAGGGACTCCTCCCGGAGAACGCCATCGAGAAGACGGTCGTCGACCGGGACGAACTCACCTTCCACATCGAGCGCGAGCACCTGGTCCGCGTCGCCCGCACCCTGCGCGACGACCCGGCGCTCCGCTTCGAGCTGTGCACCGGCGTCAGCGGCGTCCACTACCCGCACGACAAGGGCCGCGAGCTGCACGCCGTCTACCACCTGCGCTCGATCACCCACAACAGGCTGATCCGCCTGGAGGTCTCCGTCTCCGACGAAGACCGGCACATCCCGTCCCTGGTCCCCGTCTACCCGACCAACGACTGGCACGAGCGCGAGACCTGGGACTTCTTCGGGATCGTCTTCGACGGTCACCCGGCCCTGACCCGGATCATGATGCCGGACGACTGGCAGGGCCACCCGCAGCGCAAGGACTACCCCCTCGGCGGCATCGCCGTCGAGTACAAGGGCGCCCAGATCCCGGCTCCGGACCAGCGGAGGTCGTACTCGTGAGCACTCCCCCCGTATCCGGCCGCGAGACCACCGAGGGAACCGTCTACACGGTCACCGGTGGCGACTGGGACGAGGTCGTCCAGTCCGCGGCCAAGGCGGACGACGAACGCATCGTCGTCAACATGGGTCCGCAGCACCCGTCCACCCATGGAGTGCTCCGCCTCATCCTGGAGATCGAGGGCGAGACGGTCACCGAGGCCCGCTGCGGCATCGGCTATCTCCACACCGGCATCGAGAAGAACCTCGAGTTCCGCACGTGGACGCAGGGCACCACCTTCGTCACGCGCATGGACTACCTGACGTCCTTCTTCAACGAGACCGCCTACTGCCTCGCCGTCGAGAAGCTCCTCGGCATCGAGGACCAGATCAGCGAGCGGGCCAGCATCATCCGGGTGCTCCTCATGGAGCTGAACCGGCTCTCCTCGCACCTGGTGTGCATCGCCACCGGCGGCATGGAGCTGGGCTCCACCACCATCATGATCTACGGCTTCCGAGACCGGGAGATGATCCTCGACCTCTACGAGCTGATCACCGGCCTGCGGATGAACCACGCCTACATCCGCCCCGGCGGACTCGCCCAGGACCTGCCCCCCGGCGCGGTCGACCGCATCCGCGAGTTCGTCAAGAAGATGAGGAAGAACCTCCCCGAGTACGACAAGCTCGCCACCGGGAACCCCATCTTCAAGGCCCGCATGCAGGACGTCGGCTATCTCGACCTGGCCGGCTGCATGGCCCTCGGCGCCACCGGCCCGATCCTGCGCTCCACCGGCCTGCCGCACGACCTGCGCAAGAGCCAGCCGTACTGCGGCTACGAGACGTACGACTTCGAGGTGCCGACCGCCGACACCTGCGACTCCTACGGCCGCTTCCTCATCCGGCTGGAGGAGATGCGCCAGTCGCTCTCGATCGTCGAGCAGTGCCTGGACCGGCTGCAGCCCGGGCCCGTCATGGTCGCCGACAAGAAGATCGCCTGGCCCGCGCAGCTCGCGCTCGGCCCGGACGGACTCGGCAACTCCCTCGACCACATCAAGAAGATCATGGGCACCTCCATGGAGGCCCTGATCCACCACTTCAAGCTGGTCACGGAGGGCTTCCGGGTCCCGCCCGGCCAGGCCTACGCGGCCGTCGAGTCCCCCAAGGGCGAACTCGGCGTGCACGCCGTCTCCGACGGCGGCACCCGCCCCTACCGGGTCCACTTCCGCGACCCGTCCTTCACCAACCTTCAGGCCATGGCGGCGATGTGCGAGGGCGGCCAGGTCGCCGACGTGATCGTCGCCGTGGCCTCCATCGACCCCGTGATGGGAGGCGTCGACCGGTGACCACCTCTTCCTCCGAGCGGGGCGTCGGACTCGGGATGCCCGAGCTGCCCCCGCCCGCCTACCCGGACGACGTCCGGGCCCGGCTGGAGCGGGACGCGCGCGAGGTCATCGCGCGCTATCCGGACTCCCGGTCCGCCCTGCTGCCCCTGCTCCACCTCGTGCAGTCCGAGGAGGGTTACGTCACGCGCACCGGGATGCGGTTCTGCGCGGACATGCTGGACCTCACCACGGCCGAGGTCACCGCCGTGGCCACCTTCTACACGATGTACCGGCGCCGCCCCTCCGGCGACTACCAGGTGGGCGTCTGCACCAACACCCTGTGCGCGGTCATGGGCGGCGACGCCATCTTCGAGACCCTCCAGGAGCACCTGGGCGTCGGCAACGGCGAGACCACCGGCGACGGCAAGGTCACCCTGGAGCACATCGAGTGCAACGCCGCCTGCGACTTCGCGCCGGTCGTGATGGTCAACTGGGAGTTCTTCGACAACCAGACCCCGGCCAGCGCCACCCGCCTCGTCGACGACCTGCGCTCGGGGCAGCCCGTCGAGCCGACGCGCGGCGCGCGCCTGTGCACCTTCAAGGAGACCGCCCGCATCCTGGCCGGCTTCCCCGACGACCGCCCCGGCGCCGTCGCCGAGGGCGGCAGCGCGGGCCACGCCTCCCTGGTGGGGCTCCGTCTCGCCAAGGGGGAGACGCACCCCGCGCGCGTGGTCCACCCGCGCGACGGCGGACCGCACGAGGAGGAGCCGGTCCACGACCCGTCGCCCACCGAGCACCTCAGCTCCCACGACGCGCCGCAGGACACCTCGGCCTCCGACCCGTCCCACCCGGCGGGTCCGACCGCAGAGGAGGGGGAGTGATGACCGTGGCACCCGACCTCAAGGACACCAGCCCCGAGAAGCTGCTGGCACCCGTGCTGTCGGCCTTCTGGGACGAGGACCGCTCCTGGTCGCTCGACGTCTACCGGCGCCACGAGGGCTACGAGGGCCTGCGCAAGGCGCTCGCGATGTCCCCGGACGACCTGATCGCCTACGTCAAGGAGTCCGGACTGCGCGGCCGCGGCGGCGCCGGATTCCCGACCGGCATGAAGTGGCAGTTCATCCCGCAGGGCGACGGCAAGCCGCACTACCTCGTCGTCAACGCCGACGAGTCCGAGCCCGGCACCTGCAAGGACATCCCCCTTCTCTACGCCAACCCGCACAGCCTCATCGAGGGCATCGTGATCGCCTGCTACGCGATCCGCTCCACGCACGCCTTCATCTATCTGCGCGGCGAGGTCGTCCCCGTCCTGCGCAGGCTGCACGAGGCCGTCCGCGAGGCGTACGCCGCCGGGTTCCTCGGCGAGAACATCCTCGGCACCGGACTCGACCTCGAACTCACCGTGCACGCGGGCGCGGGCGCCTACATCTGCGGCGAGGAGACCGCGCTGCTCGACTCCCTCGAAGGACGCCGCGGCCAGCCCCGGCTGCGTCCGCCCTTCCCGGCCGTCGAGGGTCTGTACGCCTGCCCCACCGTCGTGAACAACGTGGAGTCCATCGCGTCGGTTCCCGCGATCCTCCAGCACGGCAAAGAATGGTTCCGCTCCATGGGCAGCGAGAAGTCCCCCGGCTTCACGCTCTACTCGCTCAGCGGGCACGTCGCGAGCCCCGGCCAGTACGAGGCGCCGCTCGGCATCACCCTGCGCCAGCTGCTCGACATGAGCGGCGGGATGCGGCCGGGCCACCGGCTGAAGTTCTGGACCCCGGGCGGCTCCTCCACCCCGATGTTCACCGACGAACATTTGGACGTCCCCCTCGACTACGAGGGCGTCGGCGCCGCCGGTTCCATGCTCGGCACCAAGGCGCTCCAGTGCTTCGACGAGACCACCTGTGTGGTGCGGGCCGTCACCCGCTGGACCGAGTTCTACGCCCACGAGTCCTGCGGCAAGTGCACCCCCTGCCGCGAAGGAACGTACTGGCTCGTGCAGTTGATGCGGGACATCGAGGCGGGCAAGGGCGTGATGTCCGACCTCGACAAGCTGAACGACATCGCCGACAACATCAACGGCAAGTCCTTCTGCGCCCTCGGCGACGGCGCGGCATCCCCGATCTTCTCCTCGCTGAAGTACTTCCGTGAGGAGTACGAGCAGCACATCACGGGCCGGGGCTGCCCCTTCGACCCGGCCAAGTCGACGGCCTGGGCGGACCGCCCGGAGGTGAACGCATGACCGTACAGCAGGCTCATAGCGGCTCCGCCGCGGGCCAATGGCCCACGGGCGGCGGAGGCGCGGCAGTCCCGCCGGAGGACCTCGTCACGCTGACGATCGACGGCATCGAGATCAGCGTGCCCAAGGGCACCCTGGTCATCCGGGCCGCCGAACAGCTCGGCATCGAGATCCCGCGCTTCTGCGACCACCCGCTGCTCGCCCCGGCCGGTGCCTGCCGCCAGTGCATCGTGGAGGTGGAGGGCCAGCGCAAGCCGATGGCCTCCTGCACCATCACCTGCACCGACGGCATGGTGGTGCGCACCCAGCTCACCTCGCCGGTCGCGGAGAAGGCGCAGAAGGGTGTGATGGAGCTGCTGCTCATCAACCACCCGCTGGACTGCCCGGTCTGCGACAAGGGCGGCGAGTGCCCGCTGCAGAACCAGGCGATGTCGCACGGCAACGCCGACTCCCGCTTCGAGGGCCGCAAGCGCACCTACCCCAAGCCGCTCGCCATCTCCAGCCAGGTGCTGCTCGACCGCGAGCGGTGCGTGCTGTGCGCGCGCTGCACCCGCTTCTCCAACCAGGTCGCGGGCGACCCGATGATCGAGCTGATCGAGCGCGGCGCGCTCCAGCAGGTCGGCACCGGCGAGGGCGACCCCTTCGAGTCGTACTTCTCCGGCAACACCATCCAGATCTGCCCGGTCGGCGCGCTCACCTCGGCGGCGTACCGGTTCCGCTCCCGCCCCTTCGACCTCATCTCCTCACCGTCGGTGTGCGAGCACTGCTCCGGCGGCTGCGCCACCCGCACCGACCACCGGCGCGGCAAGGTCATGCGACGCCTCGCGGCCGACGACCCCGAGGTCAACGAGGAGTGGATCTGCGACAAGGGACGCTTCGCGTTCCGCTACGCGCAGCTGCGGGACCGGCTCGACACCCCGCTGGTCCGCAACGCCGACGGCGTCCTGGAGCCCGCCTCCTGGCCCGAGGCGCTGGACGCGGCCGCGCGCGGCCTCGGCGCCGCCCGCTCCCGCGCCGGAGTCCTGACCGGCGGACGGCTCACCGTCGAGGACGCCTACGCGTACAGCAAGTTCGCGCGCGTGGCGCTCGACACCAACGACATCGACTTCCGCGCCCGCGTGCACAGCGGCGAGGAGGCCGACTTCCTGGCCGCCCGGGTGGCGGGCCGGGGCCGCGACCTCGACGGTACGGGTGTCACGTACACCGCTCTTGAGCAGGCGCCCGCCGTGCTGCTCGTCGGGTTCGAGGCCGAGGAGGAGGCGCCCGGCGTCTTCCTCCGGCTGCGCAAGGCATGGCGCAAGCACGGCCAGAAGGTGTTCTCGCTGGCCACCCACGCCACCCGGGGTCTGGAGAAGGCGGGCGGCACCCTGCTCCCCGCCGCCCCCGGCACCGAGCCCGAGTGGCTGGACGCCCTCGCGAGCGGCACCGGCCTGGAGGCGGACGGCACCGAGGCCGCCGGGGCGCTGCGCGCCGAGGGC
>NZ_WWIR01000508.1 GCF_009863025.1 Streptomyces sp. SID4985
TGCTGCTGGTCGCCGTCGGCGCGGCGCTGCCCGCGCTGAGCCGCACCTACATCGACATGTTCCTCATCGGCGGCCAGACCTCGCTGCTCGGCGTGCTGTTCGCCTCGATGGGCACGTGTGTCGCGCTGACCCTGGTGCTGACCTGGCTCCAACAGGCCAACCTGCTGCACGGCCGGATCATCTCCTCCACCCTCTCCAGCGCCCGCTTCCTGCGCCATCTGCTGCGGCTGCCGGTCACCTTCTTCTCCCAGCGCTCCCCCGCCGACCTGGTGCAGCGCCTCCAGTCCAACGACCAGGTCGCCGAGACCCTGGCCCGCGACCTCGCGGCGGCGGGTGTCGACGCGATCGTGGTCGTGCTGTACGCGCTGCTCCTCTACACCTACGACCCGCAGCTCACCTTCGTCGGCATCGGCGTGGCCCTGCTGAACATCGTGGCGATGCGGATGGTCGTACGGCTGCGCGCGACCCGTACGGCGAAGCTGCGCGCGGACTCGGCGCGGCTCACCAACACCTCGTACACCGGTCTTCAGTTGATCGAGACGATGAAGGCGACCGGCGGCGAGGACGGCTACTTCCGCAAGTGGGCCGGGCAGCACGCGGCGACGCTGGAGGAGCAGCAGAAGCTCGGGGTGCCGAGCGCGTGGCTCGGGGTGGTCGCACCGACGCTGGCCACCCTCAACAGCGCGCTCATCCTGTGGATCGGCGGCGTCCGCGCGATCGAGGGACACATCTCCGTGGGTCTCCTGGTCGCCTTCCAGGCGCTGGTGGCCCGCTTCACCGCGCCGCTGACCCGGCTCAACGGCGTGGCGGGCCGCATCCAGGACTTCGCCGCCGACGTGGCCCGGCTGAAGGACGTCGAGAACTTCCAGGCCGACCCGCTCTACGACCGCCCCGGCGGCACGGGCGAGTCCACGCGCCGACTGCGCGGGCATGTCCAGTTGGAGAACGTCACCTTCGGCTACAGCCCGCTCGACAAACCCCTGTTGACCGGCTTCGACCTCAGCGTGGGCCCGGGTCAGCAAGTGGCCTTGGTCGGCGGCTCCGGCAGCGGCAAGTCCACGGTGTCCCGGCTCATCTCGGGGCTGTACTCCCCGTGGGACGGCGTGATCCGCATCGACGACACGCGCCTTGAGGACATTCCGCGCGGCGCGCTCGCCTCCTC
Organism: Streptomyces sp. SID4985; assembly: GCF_009863025.1. GTDB lineage: Bacteria > Actinomycetota > Actinomycetes > Streptomycetales > Streptomycetaceae > Streptomyces. The sequence continues at coordinate 1,163 of NZ_WWIR01000508.1, forward strand.
CGTCTCCTTCGTGGACCAGGACGTGTTCCTCTTCGAGGGCACCGTGCGCGACAACGTGGCGCTGTGGGACCGCTCGATCCCGGACGAGGCCGTGGTGGAGGCGCTGCGGGACGCGGCGCTGTACGACGTGGTGACGCGCAGGCCCGGCGGCATCCACAGCCGGGTCGAGCAGGACGGCCGGAACTTCTCCGGCGGCCAGCGCCAGCGCCTGGAGATCGCGCGGGCGTTGGTGCGCCGTCCGAGCATCCTCGTGCTGGACGAGGTGACCAGCGCGCTCGACGCGGAGACGGAACTGACCGTGATGGACAACCTGCGCAGGCGCGGCTGTGCCTGTGTGGTGATCGCGCACCGGCTGAGCACGGTCCGCGACAGCGACGAGATCGTGGTGCTCCAGCACGGCACGGTGGTCGAACGCGGCCGCCACGAGGACCTGGTGGCCCACGGCGGCGCCTACGCGGCGCTGGTCAGGGAGCGGTGAGATGACGCGGACACACGAAGGGGACCTGGTCCTCGGCGCCCTCGGCGCCCTCGGCACTCGGGTGGACTGCGCGGGCTTCAGCCGACTGGACCTCGAAAACCCGCAGGTGCTGTGGCTGGTGGCGTCCGGCGCGCTCGACCTGTTCGCGGTGGACGCGGCGCAACAGGGCCACTGGCACCACCTCGGCCGTCTGGAGGCGGGCGCGCTGTTGCTCGGCCCGGTCGCCGGACCCCAGCACACCCTGGTCGCCCGCCCGGTGCGGGACTGCGTGGTGCACCGGGTGAACCTGCGCGAGCTGTACCAGAGCGCGCAGACCGAGACCTGGTCGTACGACGCGTACGGCAACCCGCAGTACGTCCCGCCCGCCTCCAGCCCCCTGGAGTACGCGCTCGCGCTCGGCGTCGGACGCGGACTCGCGGTGCTGTTCCAGGCGCCGCTGGCCGAGGACCGCTCCACCGCGCCCTCGGACGACGACGTGTTCTGGACCCAGGTGCCGCCGGGCAGCGTGCGGTACGGCTCGGTGTACGGCACGGAGGCCGCCGCCGACCTGCTGATGGACCCGGCGCTGTGGCAGACCCTGGTGGACCAGCAATACCGGCTGCTGACCGCCCTTGACCGGTGGATCGAGCAGCTGGAGCGCAGCCACGAGACGCGTACGGCGGCCGGGATCAAGGCCGGTGAGGCGGTGCGCGCCGAGGCCGACCGGACGCTGCTCGCCTCCATCGGCAAGCGCTCGGCGCGCCGGACCACGGCGGCGGACGCGGACGCCGGGTACGCGGCCTGCAAGCTGGTCGCGGAGGCGGCCGGTATCGCGCTGGCCGAGCCCGTGCACAGCGGCACCGAGAGCGAGCGTCTGGACCCGGTGGAGCGCGTGGCGCTCGCCTCCCGGGTACGCACCCGCGCGGTCCGTCTCGACGGCCACTGGTGGCGGGAGAACGTGGGCCCGCTGGTCGGCCACCGCGCGCTGTCCGGGGCACCGGTCGCGCTGCTGTGGCGGCGCGGCGGCTATGTCGCCGTACAGCCCGCGACCGGACGCGAGACGCCGGTGGAGAAGGCGAACGCGGAGGAGTTCGACCCGCGCGCGGTGATGTTCTACCGTCCGCTGCCCGAACGGCGCCTCGGCCCGCTGGGCCTGCTCCGCTTCAGCCTGCGCGGCACGCGCGGCGACCTGACGAACCTGATGCTGGCCGGTCTGGTGACGGTGGCGATCGGCGCGCTGGTGCCGGTGGCCACGGGCAAGGTGCTCGGCGAGTACGTCCCGCAGGCGCGGGAGAACCTGATCGCGCAGGTGTGCCTCGCGGTGATGCTGAGCGGGATCGTCTCGGCGGCGTTCACGCTGCTGGAGAACCTGACGATCCTGCGGCTGGAGGGCCGTATCGAGGCGGCGCTGCAACCGGCCGTGTGGGACCGGCTGTTGAGGCTGCCCACCCGGTTCTTCGCGAGCCGTTCGACCGGTGAACTGGCCAGCGCCGCCATGGGCATCAGCTCGATCCGGCGGCTCCTGGCGGGCGTCGGCCCGGTGGTGGCCCAGTCGGTGACGGTCGGTGCGATGAACCTGGGACTGCTGTTCTGGTACAGCGTGCCGATGGCGTTCGCGGCGATCGGGCTGCTGGTCGTGATCGGCGCGGTGTTCCTGGGGCTCGGGCTGTGGCAGGTGCGCTGGCAGCGGCGCCTGGTGACGCTCGGCAACAAGCTGAACAACCAGGCGTTCCAGACCCTGCGCGGTCTGCCCAAGCTCCGGGTCGCGGCGGCGGAGAACTACGCCTACGCCGCCTGGGCAAGGGAGTTCGCGCGGAGCCGGGAGCTCCAGCAGAAGGTCGGCCGGATCAAGAACCTCAGCTCGGTGCTCGGCGCGGTCTATCTGCCCGTGTGCACGCTGGTGATGTTCATGCTCCTCGCGGGCCCGGCGAAGGGCGCGATGTCGGCGGCGGCGTTCCTCACCTTCAGCACCTCGGTGACGATGGTGCTGACCTCGGTGACCCAGCTGACCGGCGCGTTCGTCTCGGCGGTGGCGGCTCTGCCGCTGTTCGAGGAGATCCGCCCGGTGCTGGACGCCACCCCCGAGGTGCGCTCGGCGAGCACCCGGCCGGGGCCGCTCACGGGCGCGCTGGAGGCCCGGCGGCTGTCCTTCCGGTACGCCGACGACGGCCCGCTGGTCCTGGACGACGTGTCCTTCTCGGTGCGCCCCGGCGAGTTCGTCGCGGTGGTGGGGCCGAGCGGCTGCGGCAAGTCCACGCTGCTGCGCCTGCTCATCGGCTTCGACAAGCCGGTCTCCGGCAGTGTGCTCTACGACGGCCAGGACCTGGCGGCGCTGGACCAGTCGGCGGTGCGCCGCCAGTGCGGGGTGGTGCTCCAGCACGCGCAGCCGTTCACCGGCTCGATCCTGGACGTCATCTGCGGCGCCGAGCCGTACACCCCGGAGGAGGCGATGGCGGCGGCCGAACTGGCCGGGCTCGCCGAGGACATCAAGCGGATGCCGATGGGACTGCACACGATCGTCGCGGGCAGCGGCGCGGTCTCCGGCGGCCAGCGGCAGCGGCTGATGATCGCCCAGGCGCTGATCCGCCGTCCGCGCGTGCTGTTCTTCGACGAGGCGACCAGCGCCCTGGACAACGAGACCCAGCGCACGGTCATGGAGAGCACCCGCAAGCTGAACGCCTCCCGGATCGTCATCGCCCACCGGCTTTCGACCGTCATGGACGCGGACCGGGTGGTGGTGATGGAGGACGGCAAGGTCGTCCAGCAGGGGCCGCCCGCCGAACTCCTCGCGGACACCGGGGGGCGGCTGCACGAACTGGTGCGCAGGCAGCTGACGTAGAGCCGTCGCGCGCATCCCCGGCCGCGAAAACGCCGTGTCCCGGCCAAGGCCCCCCACGGGCCCGGCCGGGACACGGTTGTGCTTCCGGAGACCGGCGGTCGGCCCCACACCTTCCGCCTGCTCCGGCAACGGGATCGCGGTCGCTCCGGCCAGGGGCCGCACTCCCCAGTCACGAGCCCGATCCGGCGTCCTGGAGTCCGCGCGATCCCGGTCCTAGAACGCGAAGACGCTGCTGTCCAGCGCGTCCTTCGCGCAAGCGTTGCCGAACGTGCGCTCGTAGGAGACCCGTTGCCCCTGCCAGACGCCCTGGACGGTCACGGTCACCGGGTCGTAGAGCCGGGTGCACCACACGTCGTCGCGGGCCTTCAGGGCCGTGAAGTCGCCCTGGAGACCGCGCAGTTCGGCACAGGCCCGGACGGGGTCCGGGTGGGTGCCGGACGGGGTCGGGGCGCAGCTCAGGGTGACGGCGCGCTCGGGAGCGAGCGTGGCGGCGCTGTCGCCGTGCCCGGTGGTGAGCACCAGCGCCGAGGGCGCGTACAGCGAGGCCGGGGCGGCTGCGGCGGCCCCGGTCAGGGGGCCGCAGACGGCGGCGGCGGTGAGCCCGAGGGCCGCGGTCCAGCGCGCGGTGTTCCGCATCGTGTGCATCCTTCCGCTCGAAGATTCGGGGGTGCCGGCCCGGCTCCGTTCGGGTGCCGGGGCGGCGGCCGCCACTCTGCCGAGTCCGCCGCCGGAACACACATCCCACCCATGACTTTCAGTAACCTTGCGTGTTGAATCAGTGGCGAGAAGTCACGGAAATCGAACACGTCGGCCGCTCAACCCCACGGTTCTTGATCGGATGTGACGACTCGATGGCCGAAAACCACCGCCTGCGCAATCGGCCTGAAACATTCCGGCCGCACACACCCCGACCGCCTTCACGTCCCGTTCGTGACACCTTCACGCTTCCTCGCGTTCGCCCGGGTTTCCGGCGCACCGGCATGGCCGAACCCTCCATCGGCCGGCCCGGAACATGGACGAAACATCACCTGGCCCGATTCCGCCGCCCGGCCGTACCGTCGGCAGATCCCGATCCGGACATCCGTCCATCACGCGGCGCAGGAGCCCCCGTTGACCTCACAGCCCGCCGAATCCCCGGCCACGCCGCCGCCCGCCCTCACCGAGGTCGAGCCCTACGGCGTCGAACGCATCCCCGACTCCGAGCGCACCGCGACCCCGCTCGACCTCTTCCGGGTCGCCTTCGGCGGCGCGAACACCTTCTCCACCTGTGTCCTCGGCGCGTTCCCGATCCTGTTCGGACTCTCCTTCTGGCAGGGGCTGGCCGCGACTCTCCTCGGCGTGGTCGTGGGCGCCCTGATCCTGTGTCCGATGGCCGTGTTCGGCCCGGTGAACGGCACCAACAACGCGGTGGCGTCCTCCGCGCACCTCGGTGTGCACGGCCGGATCGTCGGCTCCTTCCTCTCCCTGCTCACCGCGATCGCCTTCTTCTCCATCTCGGTGTGGAGCTCGGGCGACGCCCTGGTCGGCGGCGCGCACCGGCTGTTCGGCCTGGATCGCGGCACGCTGTCGTACGTCGTGGCGTACGCGCTGTTCGCGGGCCTGGTCCTCGCGGTGTGCGTGTACGGCTTCCGGTTCATGCTCTTCGTCAACAAGATCGCGGTGATGTCGGCGACCGTGCTGTTCCTGCTCGGCGCCATCGCCTTCGCCGGTGACTTCGACCCGTCGTACGCCGGTGTCTTCACGGCCCACGCGGACGCGGCGACCCGGTCGATGTTCTGGCCGTCGTTCATCGGCGCCGCCCTGATCGTGCTGTCCAACCCGGTGTCGTTCGGCGCGTTCCTCGGCGACTGGTCGCGCTACATCCCCGCGTCCACCCCGCACCGCAAGGTGATCGGGGCCGCGTTCCTCTCCCAGCTGGCCACGCTGCTGCCCTTCGTGTTCGGCCTGGCGACCGCGAGCATCATCGCGACGAAGGCTCCGGCATACGTGGACCCGAAGGCGCCGGACTTCGTGGGCGGTCTGCTGGCGATCTCCCCGAGCTGGTTCTTCCTGCCGGTGTGCCTGCTCGCCCTGATCGGCGGCATGTCCACCGGCACGACCTCGCTCTACGGCACGGGCCTGGACTTCTCCTCCGTCTTCCCGAGGCTGTCCCGGGTCCAGGCGACCCTGCTGGTCGGCGTCCTGTCCATCGCCTTCATCTTCATCGGCCGCTTCGGACTGGACCTCGTCCAGTCCATCTCCACCTTCGCCACGATGATCATCACCTGCACCACGCCGTGGATGGTCGTGATGATGCTCGGCTTCTGGACCCGGCGCGGCTGGTACGACCCGGACGCCCTCCAGGTCTTCAACCGCCGTCAGCGCGGCGGCCGTTACTGGTTCGCGCACGGCTGGAACTGGCGCGGCATGACGGCCTGGTGGGTCTCGGCGGTGCTCGGCGTGCTGTTCACCGACATCCCGGGCCAGTTCGTGGGCCCGCTGGGTGACTTGGCGGGCGGTGTGGACATCAGCCTGCCGCTCTCGCTGGCGGTGGCCGCGCTGCTCTTCCTGGCCCTGCTGTGGCTGTTCCCCGAGCCCCGCGCGGTCTACGGCCCCGAGGGCCCGCGGCTGGCCCGCACGGTGGACACCCCGGTCCCGCCGATCACGGGCGGCGGAGCGGAGCCGGTAGGCGAGCCGGTCCTGGCGGAGCCCACCCGATGACGCGGTGGCTGGACCTCTCGGTCCCGGTGGTCACCGGGATGCCCGTGTATCCCGGTGACCCGGAGGTCACGGTCTCCCCCGCGCTGCGCGCCCCGGCCGACGGCGTCAACGTCCTTGCCCTGCACCTGGGTTCGCAGTCCGGCACCCATGTGGACGCGCCGTACCACATCGACGACGCCTGGCCCCGGCTGGACGAGCTGTCCCTGTCCCGGTTCACGGGCCGCGCGGTGGTGGCCGACGTACGCGGCCTTGCGCCCCGCTCCCCCATCACCCCGGAGCTGCTGGCCCCGGCTCTGGAGGCGGCGGCGTCCGTCCAGCACCCGGTCCTCCTCCTGGCCACCGGCTGGTCGGCGCACTGGGGCACGGACGCCTACGCGGACCATCCCTGGCTGACCCCGGCCGCCGCCGAGGCCGTCGTGGCGGCGGGGGTCCGCACGGTGGCGGTGGACGCCCTCAGCGTGGACCCGAGCGGCCCGGACGCCGACCCGGTCCTCCCGGCCCACCGCGTGCTGTGCGGCGCGGGCGGGGTGATCGCGGAGAACCTCACGCACCTGGACCGGCTGGTGGGCGCGGACGACGCCGAGGTGTTCCTCTTCCCGCTCCGTCTGCCGGGCGCGGACGGGGCGCCGGTGCGCGCGGTGGCGCGGCTCGGCGGGGAGTGACGGCAAGGGGAACGACGATGGTGCGGGGCCCGTGGTGACACGGGCCCCGCACCCGTGTCAGGGGCGTGGCGGCGCCGTGTCAGGCGCGGCCGCCACCTTGGGGTCATGCGGAATTCAGCGATCGCGGTCTCGGGACTGCGCAAGGCATACGGCGACAAAGTCGTCCTCGACGGCGTCGACTTCGACGTCTCCGAGGGCTCCGTCTTCGCCCTGCTCGGCCCGAACGGCGCGGGCAAGACGACGACCGTCAACATCCTCACCACCCTGCTGAGGGGCGACGCCGGGACGGTGCGCGTCGCCGGGCACGACGTGACGACCGCGACCCGGGAGGTGCGCGCGGCCATCGGGGTGACCGGCCAGTTCGCGGCGGTGGACGAGCTGCTGACCGGCCGGGAGAACCTGCGGCTGATGGCCGACCTCAAGCGGGTGCGCCCGGCCGACGAGGTGGTCGCCGGGCTCCTGGAGCGGTTCGATCTCACGGAATCCGCCGACGAGTTGGCGTCGTCCTACTCCGGCGGTATGCGCCGGAAGCTGGACCTGGCGATGACCCTGGTCGGCGACCCGAGCATCATCTTCCTCGACGAGCCGACGACGGGCCTGGACCCGCGCAGCCGCCGCACGATGTGGGACATCGTGCGCGAGCTGGTGGCCGACGGCACCACGATCCTCCTCACCACCCAGTATCTGGAGGAGGCCGATCAACTGGCCGACCGGATCGCGGTGCTGGACCACGGCCGCCTGGTCGCCCAGGGCACCCCCGAGGAGCTGAAGCGCCAGGTCCCCGGCACCCATGTCCGGCTGCGCTTCGCCGGCCCCGCCGACCTCGACACGGCGGCCCGGGTACTGCCCGGGGCCGTACGCGACGACCAGGAACTGACCCTGCGGGTGCCGAGCGAGGGCGACTCGCGGTCGCTGCGCGCCCTGCTGGACCGCCTCGACGAACACATGCTGGACGCCAAGGAGTTCTCCGTGCACACCCCCGACCTCGACGATGTCTTCCTCGCCCTCACCGGCCGCGCGCACGCGGAGGTGACCGCCAAGTGAGCACCTCCACGATGCCGTTGGCCGACGCGGCGGTCATGCTGCGCCGCAACTTCAAGCACACGCTGCGCAATCCGGTCACCGTGTTCCAGGCGGTCCTGTTCCCGCTCGTGATGATGGCGATGTTCGTCTACGTCTTCGGCGGCGCCTTCAAGGTCCGGGGCGAGTACATCGACTACGCGGTGCCGGGCCTGATCGTGATGGCCCTCACCTACGGCCTCGGTCCGACGGCGGCGGCCGTGAACCAGGACATGACCAAGGGCATCATCAACCGGTTCAAGGTCATGGACGTCTCGCACGGCGCCGTGCTCATCGGGCATGTCGTCTCCACGACGGTGCGCGGTCTGATCGCCGACGCGGTCATCATCGGGGTCGGCTTCGCCATGGGGTTCCGTCCGCACGCGGACCTCCTCCAGTGGCTCGGCGCGATCGGTGTGATGCTGCTGCTCGGGTTCGCCGTCAGCTGGCTCACGGTCGCCCTCGGGCTGGCCGCGAAGACCGTGGAGTCCGCGGGTCTGGCCACCGTGCCGCTGATCATGCTGCCCTTCCTGAGCAGCGCGTTCGTGCCCGCCGACACGATGGGCGCGGGCGTACGGCAGTTCGCGGAGTACCAGCCCTTCACGCCGATCGTCGAGACGCTGCGCGGGCTGCTGACGGGCCACCCGTCGAGCGGTGACACCTGGGCGGCTCTCGCCTGGTGCGCCGGGTTCGCGGTCGTCGGCTACGTGTGGGCGGTCTCCACGTTCAAGAAGCGGGCGTGACCCGGGGCGCGGCGAGTACGGCCTCGGCAAGGCGGGGCCAGGCGGCCCGGGTTCCCTCCCGGGCCGCCTCGGCGTACCGCGCGTCGCCGAGGCGGGCGCGGGCCTCCCGCTCGATCCGGTCCGTGTCCGGGTTCGAGCGGTCCCGCAGACCGCCCACGTCCGCGCTCACCGCGAGCAGCCGGGCGGCCTGCCCGGGCTCGTCCCGGCGCAGCGCGAGGTCCGCGACGCCGACGAGCACCTGCGCGATCGCCAGCGCGTAGCCCGACTCGGCCGCCGCGGCGCAGGCCGCCGCGTGGTGGGCGCGG
>NZ_WWIR01000509.1 GCF_009863025.1 Streptomyces sp. SID4985
AGGGGCGCGGGGAACTGCGCGACAAGCCACAACCCACCCGCACCCGAGGCACAACCCCCACCCCTCCCAGGGGCGCGGGGAACTGCGCGAGGAACCACGACGCACCCGCACCCGAACCACAAACCTCCACCACCCCAGCCCTGCCCCCCAAACCCCCGGAGGGACATGGCAGGCTTATGGCCATGGCCGCTCAGATCAACCCCAGCATCCTGTCCGCAGACTTCGCCCGACTCGCCGACGAGGCGGAGGCGGTCGAGGGGGCCGACTGGCTCCACGTCGACGTCATGGACAACCACTTCGTCCCGAACCTCACGCTCGGCACCCCGGTCGTAGAGTCCCTGGCCCGCGCCACGGACATCCCGCTGGACTGCCACCTGATGATCGAGGACCCCGACCGCTGGGCCCCGCAGTACGTGGAGGCGGGCGCCTCCTCGGTCACCTTCCATGTGGAGGCGGCCCGCGCCCCGATCCGGCTGGCCCGTGAGATCCGCGCCAAGGGCGCCCGCGCCTCCATGGCGCTCAAGCCCGCGACGCCCATCGAGTCGTACGAGGACATCCTCCCCGAGCTCGACATGCTGCTGATCATGACGGTGGAGCCCGGCTTCGGCGGCCAGGCGTTCCTGGACATCACGCTGCCGAAGATCCGCCGTACCCGGGAGCTGATCGCCAAGCACGGTCTGCAGATGTGGCTGCAGGTGGACGGGGGTGTCTCGGCCGAGACGATCGAGCGGTGCGCCGAGGCCGGAGCCGATGTGTTCGTCGCCGGATCGGCCGTCTACGGCGCCGCCGACCCCGCCGAGGCCGTGCGCGCGCTGCGCGCGCAGGCGGACCGGGCGATCGCCGATTCGACCTGGGTGTGCGGCCACTGAGCCACGGTTGCGTGAACGGTTGACGGAAGCCCGCCGATCAGGGCGGATGAGCCGCGCCGAATCTGCGAGGATGAACGGCGAATCAGAGTGTGTGCACAGCAGTGAGGAGATCGCCGTGTCGGGTATGTCGGCGGGCCGGACAGCCATGCGGATGGGGCCCGCTGAGCTGGTGCAGGCGGCGGCCATGGCCCGTCGCTTCTACCTCGAGGGCAAATCCAAGATCCAGATCGCCGAGGAGTTCGGCGTGAGCCGCTTCAAGGTGGCCCGGGTCCTGGAGACGGCCCTCGAACGGGATCTCGTGCGTATCGAGATCCGTGTGCCGGCCGAGCTGGACGCCGAGCGCTCCGACGCGCTCCGCGCCCGTTACGGACTGCGGCACGCCGTGGTCGTGGAGTCCCCGGCCGAGGCGGAGGAGACCCCCGACCCGGAGAACCTTGGCGAGGTGGCGGCCGATCTGCTCGGCGAACTCGTGGACGAGGGGGACGTGCTCGGGCTCGCCTGGGGCCGCTCCACCATCCACATGGCCGCGGCCCTCGACCGGCTGCCGCCGTGCACGGTGGTGCAGCTGACGGGCGTGTACGACGCCGGGACCGCCGAGCGCGGCTCCGTCGAGGCCGTCCGCCGGGCCGCGCAGGTCTCGGGCGGCGACGCGCACCCGATCTACGCGCCGATGCTGCTGCCGGACGAGGCCACCGCGGCGGCGCTGCGCAACCAGACCGGCATCGCCCGCGCCTTCGAGTACTTCGACAAGGTCACGGTCGCCTGCGTCTCCATCGGCTCCTGGGAGCCGGGCATCTCGACCGTGCACGACATGCTCAGCGACGAGGAGCGCGCGCACTACGCCTCGCTCGGGGTCGCCGCCGAGATGTCCGCGCACCTCTTCGACGCCGAGGGCCGCCGGATCGGGCGGGACCTGGGGGAGCGGTGCATCACGGTCAAGACCGACCAGCTGCGCCGTATCCCGGAGGTCGTGGCCATCGCGGGCGGCCAGCGCAAGGCCCCGGCCATCGACGCGGTGCTGCGCTCCGGCCTGGTCACCAGCCTGGTCACGGACACCTCGGCGGCGGACTACCTGCTGACCGCGGGGCCCACGCCGAAGGCCGCGCTCAGCCGCGCGGACCCCGATGGTTCCTGACGGTTCCTGACCGGCCCCGGCCGACCCGATCCTGGCGAAAGGGGCCATCCGGGCCCACGCGGGGGCCGGACCGTGACAGCATCGTCGGCATGCTGTCGCGGTTCGTCCCCCATCGGCCCGTCCGGCGCGTGTCCCGCGCGCCCCACGGGCCGTCCCGTTTCGTCCCCCGCGTCTTCGCGGGGCTGCTCGTCGCCCTCTCCGTCCTGCTCGCCGGATGCGCGGACCCGGGAGTGGGCACCGCTCCGCCCGCCGTCACACGTACGACCGTCGCGGCCACCTCGTCCGCAGCGGTCTCCTCCGGCCCCTCCACCGCGTCCGTACCGGCGTGGGCCAAGGGCATGGCCACCGTCCCGGCGTCCCGGCTGCCCGTCGAGGCCCGGCGCACCCTGGCCCTGATCGACCGGGGCGGCCCCTATCCGTACGCGCGGGACGGCGTCGTCTTCGGCAACTACGAGGGACTGCTGCCCAAGCATCAGCGGGGCTACTACCACGAGTACACCGTGCCCACCCCCAACTCCCGTACGCGGGGCGCCCGGCGCATCATCACCGGGCAGGGCACCGAGTTCTACTACACCGACGACCACTACAACTCGTTCCGGGCGGTGCTGAGATGAGCGAAGACCTGGCGGACCGGTTCACGGTCACCGTCAATCTGGCGGGCGTCACCGACAAGGCCGGACTGATGGAGCGGGCGGCCGACGTGCTCGACCTGCCCGAGTGGTTCGGCCGCAACTGGGACGCGCTGCTCGACTCCCTGTGCGACACCACGGTCTGGCCGACCCCGGCCGTCGAGCGCGGGCTGCTGGTCGTCGTGCGCGGCTGGCACACGTTCGCCGAGAAGAACCCGCGCGAGTGGCGCATCGCGAGCGACATCCTCTCCGAGGCGGTCGACCGCACCTTCCTGCTCGACGTGGTGCTGGCGCTTGGAGGAAACGCCCACCCCTGACCGGTGACGCTGGAGGTTCCGTGGGGGTATGACCGGGGACCTCCCATGGGAGAATGAAGTACGTGCTCTTTTCCCCCCGGCGCACCCGTCGGGGGGTCACCTCTGATCGACTGGGATGTGCGGCACGTGCGTTTCCTCAATGACATCCGGCCCGCGTACGACCTCACGTACGACGACGTGTTCATGGTTCCGAGCCGCTCCGCGGTGGGCTCGCGGCAGGGAGTGGACCTCGGTGCGCCGGACGGGACCGGTACGACGATCCCGCTGGTCGTCGCCAACATGACCGCCATCGCGGGCCGCCGTATGGCCGAGACGGTCGCGCGGCGCGGCGGCCTGGTCGTCATTCCGCAGGACATCCCGATCGACGTGGTCACCGACGTCGTCTCCTGGGTCAAGAGCCGCCATCTGGTGCTGGACACCCCGATCGTGCTCTCCCCGCAGCAGACCGTCGCCGACGCGCTGGCCCTGCTCTCCAAGCGCGCGCACAACGCCGGTGTCGTCGTGGACGGCGACCACCGGCCCGTCGGTGTCGTCACCGACGAGGACCTGGCCGGTGTCGACCGGTTCACCCAGCTCGAAGTCGTCATGTCCAAGGACCTGTTGCTGCTGGACGCGGACATCGACCCGCGCGAGGCGTTCAACACCCTGGACGGCGCGAACCGGCGCTACGCCCCGGCGGTCGACAGCGAGGGCAGGCTCGCGGGCATCCTCACCCGCAAGGGCGCGCTGCGCGCCACGCTGTACACCCCGGCCGTGGACGCGAACGGCAGGCTGCGCATCGCCGCCGCCGTCGGCATCAACGGCGACGTGGCGGGCAAGGCCAAGCAGCTGCTCGACGCGGGCGTCGACACGCTCGTCATCGACACCGCGCACGGCCACCAGGAGTCGATGATCAACGCGGTGCGCACGGTGCGCGGGCTCGACCCGGACGTGCCGATCGTCGCGGGCAACATCGTCTCCGCCGAGGGCGTGCGGGACCTCATCGAGGCGGGCGCGGACATCGTCAAGGTCGGTGTCGGCCCCGGCGCCATGTGCACCACCCGCATGATGACCGGCGTGGGCCGCCCGCAGTTCTCCGCCGTCCTCGAATGCGCCGCCGAGGCGCGGAAGTTCGGCAAGCATGTGTGGGCCGACGGTGGTGTCCGCCACCCGCGCGACGTGGCGATGGCCCTCGCGGCCGGTGCCTCCAACGTGATGGTCGGCTCCTGGTTCGCGGGCACCTACGAGTCCCCGGGCGACCTCCAGCAGGACGTCAACGGGCGCCTGTACAAGGAGTCCTTCGGCATGGCCTCCGCGCGCGCCGTGCGCAACCGCACCTCGGAGGAGTCGTCGTACGACCGCGCCCGCAAGGCGCTGTTCGAGGAGGGCATCTCCACCTCCCGCATGTACCTCGACCCGGCCCGCCCGGGCGTCGAGGACCTGATCGACTCGATCATCGCGGGCGTCCGCTCCTCCTGCACCTACGCCGGTGCCGCCTCCCTGGAGGAGTTCGCCGACAAGGCCATCGTCGGCATCCAGAGCGCGGCGGGCTACGCCGAGGGCCAGCCCCTGCACGCCAGCTGGAACTGACGCAAGTCCCTTGCGGACGGCCCCCGTTGTAAATCAGGGGCCGTCCGCCCGCTTTCGCTCCTACGCTCGGCCCATGGACATCGCCGTGTGCCGTGCCGCCGACGTACCCCTCCTCGACCGCGCCCTCCCCGGCCCTGGACGCACCTCCTTCCACGCCCGGCGCCTCGCGCGCCAGCGGGCCGGGGAGAGCACCTATCTCGTGGCCTGGCTGGACGGGCGGCCGGTCGGCTCCGCCGAGATGCGCTGGACCGGGTGTGACGCGCCCGAGGTCACCATCGACTGCCCGGAGATCGGCGGGGTGGCCGTGCTGCCGGAGGCGCGGTCGCGGGGGATCGGGAGCGGACTGATCCGAGCCTGCGAGGAGCTCGCGCGGGAGCGGGGGCTGGAGGTCGTCGGGATCGGGGTGGCGGAGGACAATCCGCGGGCCGCCGCGCTGTACGCCCGGCTCGGGTACCGGCCGGTGGTGGAGTACGCGGACCGGTACGCGTACGTCGAGGCGGACGGCCGTACCCGCGAGTGTGTGGACATGTGCACGTTCCTCACCCGGCGGGTCGGTGGCTGACGCCCGGCCCGGGTGGTCGTGTTCTACTTCGTATGACGGCCCACGCCGTCCCCGTGACGTGGCCTTTTGAGGAGGTCGCGGGCGGGGCGCAGAAGTGATCGACACGAAGAAGTGAACCACCCCCTGTGCTGAACGATCTCGACGAACGCATCGTGCACGCCCTCGCCGAGGACGCCCGCCGCTCCTATGCGGACATCGGGCAGTCGGTCGGTCTGTCCGCGCCCGCCGTCAAGCGGCGGGTGGACCGGCTGCGGGCCACCGGAGCCATCACCGGATTCACCGTGCGGGTGGACCCGGCGGCGCTCGGCTGGGAGACCGAGGGGTACATCGAGATCTACTGCCGCAGCAACACCTCGCCGGAGACGATCCAGCGGGGCCTGGAGCGGTACCAGGAGGTCGTGGCCGCGTCGACCGTCACCGGGGACGCCGACGCCATCGCCCAGGTCTTCGCCTCCGACATGCGGCACTTCGAACGGGTCCTTGAGCGGATCGCGGGGGAGCCCTTCGTGGAGCGGACCAAGTCGGTGCTCGTGCTCTCGCCGCTGCTGCGGAGGTTCTCCTCGGGGGCACCGGCCTGACGGGCTCCTGACGGGCTCCTGGCAGGTGTTACCCGAGGTAACCATTGCGGTCCGCCGGGTGATCGCGTAGGTTGTCCCGCGCTTTGTACCGAGCGGTAACCCCCATTGGTGACCAAGCAGGTGACACATGCGCCGGTTCCGCCGTACCACCACCGTCCGCGCGCGGATCGTGGCGCTAGCCCTGGCCCCGGCCGTCGCGCTGATGGCGCTGTGGGGCTTCGCCATGGTGTCCGTCACCGGTGAGTTACGCGCCCTGATCCGCCTCCAGGGCGTGTACGTGGACTACGGCAGCCCGGTGGACACCGCCATCGGGCAGATCCAGATCGAGCGCCGGATGTCCGCCGCCTACCTCGGCACCCCGCGCGAGCGGGCCGACCCCGGCGGACTGCTCGCCCAGCAGCGCCGTACCGACCGCGCCGTGGCCCGTATGCGGCACGCCCTCGCGAGCGGCGATCTCGGCCGGCTCACGGCCCGCCAGCGCCGGACCCTGGACACCATGACCGCTGCGACCGGCAAGCTGGACGGACTGCGCCAGGAGGTCCTGGAGCGGCGTCTCACCTGGGACGGCGCCGTCACCGCGTACAGCGCGCTCGTGGAGCCCGGCTTCGCCGTCGAGTCCGCGCTCACGGCCCTCCAGGCCGGACAGCTCGCGCGCGAGTCCCAGACGGTCATCGAACTCGTCCGGGTACGGGAGTTCGTCTCCCGCGAGGACGCCCTCGTCGCCGGGGCGCGCGCGGAGGGCGGGCTGACCGACCGGCAGTACGACACCCTCACCGCGACCATTGAGGACCGCCGCGTCTTCGAGCGGACCTATGTGCCCGACCTGCCCGCACCGGCGCGGGCCCGCTTCGAGCAGTTCCAGCGGGGGGACCTGCACCGCTCGCTGGTGCGCGGTGAGGACGCGCTGCTGCGGGCCGGACCCGCCGGTTCCGGCAAGGCCGTCGCGGCGGACACCTGGCGGACGGTCACCGACCGGGCCGTGCTCCGCTACCGGGAGCTGTGCGTCGCCGCCGCCAAGGACTCCGCCGCGCGCGGCCGGACCTTCGCCTACGCCGAGCTGACCAAGGCCGCCGTGGTCGGCGTGGCCGGACTGGCCGCCGTCGCGCTGTCGCTGTGGCTCGCCGTGCGCGGCGCCCGGCGCGTCTCCCGCCGCCTGGAACGGCTGCGCGACGCCGCCGATCTGCTCAGTACCCGCCAACTCCCGGACGTCATGCGGCGCTTGAGCGCCGGTGAACCGGTCGACGCGGCCGCCGAGGCACCCCCGCTCGCCGCCGACGACGTACGCGACGACGAGATCGGACAGGTCGGCCGCTCCTTCAACGCCGCGCGACTCGCCGCAGTTGAAGCAGCCGTCACCCAAGCCACGCTGCGGCGCGGCCTGTTCGCGGTGCTGCTCAACATCGCCCGCCGCAACCAGGCGCTCGTGCACCGGCAGTTGAAGCTCGTCGACACCCTGGAGCGCAGCACCGAGGACCCCGAACTGCTGCGCCACCTCTTCCTCATCGACCACCTCACCACCCGGATGCGGCGGCACGCGGAGAGCCTGATCATCCTCTCCGGCGCGACACCGGGCCGCCGTTGGCGCGGTCCGGTGCCCCTCGCGGACGTCGTCGCCTCGGCGGTGAGCGAGATCGAGGCGTACGAGCGGGTGGTGGTGCCGCCCCTGCCCGACCTCGGCATCGCGGCGGACGCCGTGGCCGACGTGGTGCACCTCGTCGCCGAACTCCTGGAGAACGCCACCGCGTTCTCGCCCCCGCACACCGAGGTCACGATCCGCACCGGACGCGTGGGCGACGGCTTCGTCCTGGAGATCGACGACCGGGGGCTCGGCCTCGACGCCACCCACCGCGAGGAGGCCCGCCGCACCCTCACCGACCCGGACGCCTTCGACCCCACCCGCCACGACCGCCTGGGCCTCTACGTGGTCGGCCGCCTGGCCGCCCGCCACGGGATCGGGGTGAGCCTCGGGGACTCGCCCTACGGCGGTACGACGGCGGTCGTGGTGCTCCCGGCGGCCGTGCTGGCGGAAGTGGAGCTGGTGGGTACGGCGGGAACGGGGGCACGAGCGATCCAGGAAGCCGGTGGGCCACACGGAGGCGGGCCCGGGACGAGAGGCGGTGGCGGCGACGTGGGCGGAGACGGAGACAGCGGCTGGGGCGGCTCAGGCGGTGGGGGCGGGCCGCTCCCACCGCCGACCGGACCCC
>NZ_WWIR01000510.1 GCF_009863025.1 Streptomyces sp. SID4985
CGGCGGCCACCGGGGCGCCGGGACCGCCGCCGCCCTCGCGGGCGGACTGCTCGTGCTGCTCGCGGGCGCGGCCTTCCTGGTCAACCGCCGCTGGCCGCTGCCCGACCTGCTGCACCGCCGGAACCGTCCGTGACCTCGCCGGACGCCTCCGCGTCGCCCTCCGCGCCGTTCGTCGCCGTCCAGGCGGCGCTGTAGAGCAGCAGCTTGCAGGTGAAGTTGATCCACAGCAACAGGGCGACGGGGACGCCGAAGGCGCCGTAGACGCTCTTCGCGGCGACGCCCTGGATGTAGCCGCTGAGCAGCAGCTTGAGCAGTTCGAAGCCGACCGCGCCGAGCAGGGCCGCCACCAGCAGGCGGTGGCGCGGCGGTTCGACGCCGGGGAGCAGCGTGAGGGCGTAGAGCAGGACCAGGAAGTCGGCGAGCACGGCGACGGCGAAGGCGGCCGCCCGCAGCAGGGCGGTGCCCCAGCTGTGCTCGTCCAGGCCGATCTCGTGCGCGACCCGGCCGATGGCGGCCGAGGCGAGGGTGGAGGCGGCGAGGGTGAGCAGCAGGGCGCCGCCGAGCCCGACCAGCACCCCGGCGTCCTTGATCTTGGCGACGACCGGATTGACGCCCCGGTCGGGCAACTCCCAGACCGCGCGCAGACAGTCCCGGATCTGGCCGACCCAGCCGATGCCGGTGAACAGCAGCACGGCACCGGCGATGACGCCGACCGTCCCGGCGTTGTGCACCAGACCACCCAGATCCAGCTTGTCCGCCAGCCCCGGGAACTGGGCCGCGATCTGCTTCTCGACCGTCTTCTGCCGGGACGGACTGAGCGTCGCGGCGGTGATCGCGGCGGCGACGGTCAGCAGCGGGAACAGCGCGACGAAGCTGACGAACGTCATCGCGGCGGCCAGCCAGGTCCAGTTCACCCGGTCCAGACGCGCGTACGACCGCCACGCGTGCGTGGTCATCACCCAGGTGACGACCGGCCCGATGCCGGGGAGCTTTTTCAGCCAGTCCATGATCCGTCTCTGCCCTCGTCGCGGGAACTCCATGTGCCCGTACCCCGATCCACGGGTACGGCACCGCACTTGTACCGCGTCTCATTAATCACCCATTGCGGGGAGCCCGGCGACGCCTTGCGGTGAATCACCCATATGCGGGCGATACGGTCACGGGCATGTCTGCTGTCTCCGGACCTCCCCGGTCCCTGCTCGTCCTCGGCGGCACCTCGGAGATCGCGCTGGCGACCGCACGCCGCCTGGTCGCCCGCCGCACCCGCACGGTCTGGCTGGCCGGGCGCCCTTCCGCCGCGCTCGACCGCGCGGCCGCGAGCCTGCGCGACCTCGGCGCCGACGTGCGTACGGTCGCCTTCGACGCCCTGGACCCCGAGTCCCACGAGACGGTGCTCGGCAAGGTGTTCGCGGAGGGCGAGGTGGATCTCGTCCTGCTCGCCTTCGGGCTGCCCGGCGACCAGGCGCGCGACGAGTGCGACCCGATGCGCGCCGTCCGCCTCGCCCAGACCAACTACACCGGCGCGGTCTCCTCCGGGCTGGTCGCCGCCCGCGCGCTCCAGGACCAGGGCCACGGCGCGCTGGTGGTCCTCTCCGCCACGGCCGGGGAACGCGCCCGCCGCACCGACTTCATCTACGGCTCCAGCAAGGCCGGTCTGGACACCTTCGCGCAGGGGCTCGGCGACGCGCTGTACGGCACGGGCGTCCAGGTGATGGTCGTACGGCCCGGGTTCGTACGGACCGCGAAGACGGCCGGGCTCGGCCCGGTGCCGTTCTCCACCACCCCCGAGGCGGTCGCGGCGGCCGTCGAACTCGGGCTGCGCCGGGGCTCGGAGACGGTGTGGGTGCCGGGGACGCTGCGACCGGTCATGGCGGCGCTGCGGCACACCCCGCGGGCACTGTTCCGCCGACTGCCGCTGTAGGCGCGGGAGTTTCCGGAGCCTCCGGAGCCGCAGGAGCTAGCGGCTGGCGATCGTGCCGCGTTCGGCCGGGGGGCCCGCCTGCGGCGGTACGACCGGCGCGCCGAACTGGTAGTCGCGCAGCCTGCCCCACACCCCGTCGGGGCCCTGCTCGTAGAGCGCGAACCCGGCGCAGGACCACTCGGCCTCGAACCCGGCCAGCTCCTCGAACGCCCGGTCCATGGCGGCCTCTTCGATGCCGTGCGCCACGGTGACGTGCGGGTGGTACGGGAACTGCAGCTCGCGCGGGACCGGTCCGGAGGCGTCCCGCACCCGCTGCTGGAGCTCCGCGCACTCCTCGGCGCCGCGCACCACGCGCACGTAGACGACGGGCGACAGGGGCCGGAAGGTGCCGGTGCCGGACAGGCGCATCGGGAACGGGCGTCCGGCGGCGGCGACGGCGGCGAGATGGGCGTCCACGGCCGTCAGGTCCGCCGCGTCGACCTCGGTCGGCGGCAGCAGGGTGACATGGGTCGGGATGCCATGGGCGGCGGGGTCACCGAAGCCCGCGCGCCGCTCCTGGAGCAGGCTGCCGTGAGGCTCCGGGACCGCGATCGACACGCCGATCGTTACGGTCCCCACGTCGTCTCCCGTCGTCACGTGTTGTCCGGCCGGCCACCTGCGCCCCGGCCACCGGCTATCGACTGTACGGCCACGGCCGTCCCCCGGGCAGGCGCAACGGACGTGATGTACGGCGCTTCTCCCCTGGGACACGCGTGCGGTCGTACGCCCCGGGCGACTTCGGCACCCGGGGCCCCGCTCAGTGCGCGTCTCCGCCGTGCGCGCTCAGTGCTTGGCGGGCAGGAAGCCCACCCGGTCGTACGCCTGCGCCAGCGTCTCGGCGGCGATCGCGCGCGCCTTCTCCGCGCCCTTGGCGAGGACCGCGTCCAGCGTCTCGGTGTCGTCCAGGTACTGCTGGGTGCGCTCGCGGAACGGCGTCACGAACTCGACCATGATCTCGGCGAGGTCGGTCTTGAGGGCGCCGTACATCTTGCCCTCGTACGCGCGCTCCAGGTCGGCGATGGACGTGCCGGTCAGCGTCGACTGGATGGTGAGCAGGTTGGAGACGCCGGGCTTGTTCTCCGGGTCGAAGCGGATCACCGTGTCGGTGTCCGTGACCGCGCTCTTGACCTTCTTGGCCGTCGCCTTCGGCTCGTCGAGCAGGTTGACGAGACCCTTCGGCGTGGACGCCGACTTGCTCATCTTGACGCTCGGGTCCTGGAGGTCGTAGATCTTCGCCGTCTCCTTGAGGATGTACGGCTTCGGGATCTCGAAGGTCTGGCCGAAGCGGGTGTTGAAGCGCTCGGCGAGGTCGCGGGTCAGCTCGATGTGCTGGCGCTGGTCCTCGCCGACCGGGACCTCGTTGGCCTGGTAGAGCAGGATGTCCGCGACCTGGAGGATCGGGTACGTGAAGAGGCCGACGCTCGCTCGGTCGGCGCCCTGCTTGGCGGCCTTGTCCTTGAACTGGGTCATGCGGCTCGCCTCGCCGAAGCCGGTGAGGCAGTTCATGACCCAGGCGAGCTGCGCGTGCTCGGGCACGTGGCTCTGCACGAACAGGGTGCAGCGGTCGGGGTCCAGACCGGCGGCCAGGAGCTGGGCGGCGGCCAGGCGGGTGTTGTCCCGCAGCTCCTTCGGGTCCTGCGGAACCGTGATCGCGTGCAGGTCGACGACCATGTAGAAGGCGTCGTGGGTCTCCTGGAGGGCCACCCACTGGCGCACGGCGCCGAGGTAGTTGCCGAGGTGGAACGAGCCGGCGGTGGGCTGGATGCCGGAGAGCACGCGGGGTCGGTCAGTCGCCATGCCCCCCATTCTCTCAGGTGTCGGGGACCGGTCCGTCTCCCAGGTGTCGGGGACCGGTCCGGAACCGGCCGAAACCGGAACCGGCCGGAAGCGGATGGGAACCGATCCCGCTCTCGCGGTGTACCAAGAACGTGAGAACGCGGGAGGGGGGCCGCATCGCCGATGAGGCCGCGGTGATCGCACGCGTACGCGCCGGAGAGCCGGAGGCGTATGCGGAGCTGGTGCGGGCCCATACGGGCATCGCGCTCCGGGCGGCCAGAGCGCTCGGAGCGGGTGCGGACGCGGAGGACGTGGTGCAGCAGGCCTTCGTGAAGGCGTACTGCACCGTGGGCCGCTTCCGGGAGGGTGCGGCCTTCAAGCCCTGGCTGCTCGCCATCGTCGCCAATGAGGCACGGAACACCGTGCGGACGGCGGCACGGCAGCGCACGCTCGCGGGCCGGGAGGCCGCGTTCGCGGAGGCGGAGCCGCTGATACCCGAGTCGGCGGACCCCGCCGTCGCGACCCTGGAGACCGAGCGCCGCGCGGCACTCCTCTCCGCCCTTGAACAGCTGAGCGAGGAGCATCGCCTGGTCGTCACCTACCGCTATCTACTGGAGATGAACGAGTCCGAGACCGCCGAAGCCCTGGGCTGGCCCCGGGGCACGGTCAAGTCCCGCCTGACCCGCGCCCTGCGGAAACTGGGGCGCCTGCTGCCGGATCTTCAGCCCGGGGAAGGGGGTGCCGGGAGTGCGTGAGGACGAGGCGGACAGGTCTCCGGGTCCGGACATGTCTCCGGGTCCGGGTCCGCGCGAGGGCGCGGGCGGCCGGTGGCCCTGGGGGCGGCGCGGCCGTGAGCGGGAGTCCGGGCTGCCGGAGGAGCTGCGGGGACTGGGACGGTCCCTGGACACACCCGGGGGCACGGAGGGGGCCGGGTCCGCCGGGGCGGACGGCGCCTGGGGGTCGGGCGCGGCAGCCGGTGCCGAGTCGATGGTCGAGCGGGTGCTGGAGCGGATACTCGCCGAGCAGTTGCCGGTCCCGGTGGCCGAGCCGCCGAGCACGCGGGAGCGGCTGTGCGCGGTCCGGCGCTGGATCCGGCTGCGCCGACGCTCGCTGGCCGCGATACTGTGCGGTCTGCTGACGGTGGCCGTGGCCACACCCCCGGCGCGGGCGGCCCTGCTCGACTGGTTCGGCTTCGGCGGCGTCGAGGTGCGGTACGACCCGTCGGCGGTGCCCTCCCCCGGCACCGAGGTCCCCGGCTGTGGCCGCTCCTCGGTCACGTTGGGGCAGGCAGCCCGTCGGGCCGGGTTCGAGCCGCTGGTGCCGGACGCGCTGGGGGCGCCGGACGCGGTGACGGTGAGCGGTGAGCCGCGCGGGCGTTTCCTGGTGACCCTGTGCTGGCGCGAGCAGGGCCGGACCGTCCGCCTCGACGAGTTCCCCGCCTGGCTGGACGTCGGCTTCACCAAGACCGTGCGCGAACCACCGGAGTGGGTGCCGCTGAACGGCACCACGGCGGAGGGGAACGGCACCGTGCCCGACCCGGCCCTGTGGTTCCCCCGCCCGCACCAGCTCAGCTTCTGGCTGCTCGGCGACCACGGCGAGCGGTACAGCCATACGGTGCGCACGGCCGGACCGACGCTGCTGTGGACGCACGCGTCGCCCGGCGGGGAGGTCACACTCCGGCTGGAGGGGGTGCCGTCGAAGTCGCGGGCCGTGGAGATCGCGAGGTCGCTGGAGAACGGGGCGCCGTAGGTCTTGGGGAGGGCTCCCTGCGCTCCGGGTCTCGGAGCTTCGGGGGTCTCGGGATGGCTTGGCGAAGCCGTCGAAAACGGTCCGGGCCGGATGGGAACCCCGTCGTGTCGAGCGGTGTACCAGAAGTGACACGCGGCTCATGGACGGGCCGCACGGGACACGGCTTGGGGGACGGAATGCGGAACGGCACGGTTCGTGAACTGAGGGCTCTGGGCGGGTTGTTGGCGGCGACGGTCGGGCTGGTGCTGTGGGCCGCGTCCCCTGCGGCCGCCGGTGGGCCCACCAGTGTGCTGGTGGCTTCTCCGGAGAGTCAGCAGACCACATCGCTGTACAACTCCGACAAGGAGTACGAGACCTTGCTGCGGCTGCTCGGCCCGGAGAACAAGGGCGCACGCGAGCTGCCTCCCGAGGCAACCATGGACATGTCGTACGCCCGGCAGATCAATGTGACCTGGATGGCGCACGACATGGCGCCCTGGCGGATAGACCGGGTCTTCCCGGTCGACACCAAGCCAGGCACCGTCTGGATACACACGGCGAGGGACCTGCCCGAGTCGACCAACGGCTACTGGCATCGCGCGGAGCGGGGCGCCGAGCTGACCGCGCTGCTCAAGAAGCTGGGGGTGATGGGCACGCGCACCGGTGACGGTTACGCGGGGGTCTTCCCTGGGCCCTGGCAGTCGGAGTCGGCCACTCCCCGCCCGGCCGTCGCCCGCGCGTCGGGGTCATCCGCGCCCGATCGGCTGACGGACGGGATGTGGTGGGCGGCACCGGGACTGGTCCTGGGCGGTGCCGGTGGACTGCTGATACGCCGCGTGGCGGCCCGGCAGAGTGCCAGGCCGCCACGGGATGAGCTGGTCAACCTCTGAGGGGCGTGCCCAGCCGGACGAGGTCAGCCGGACGAGGTCAGCCGGACGAGGTCAGCCGAGGTCGATCTCGGGGTACAGCGGGAACGCCGCCACCAGGTCCGTCGCTCGCTTGGAGATCTCGTCCGACAGCTTCGGGTCCAGGATGTGCTGGGCCTTGGAGGGGGCGCCGGACTTGGTGGTGCCGGGCTGGGTGGTGGTGAGGACGCGGTCGATCAGGCCGGCCACCTCGTCCATCTCCGCCGTGCCGAGGCCGCGAGTGGTGAGGGCGGGGGTGCCGACGCGGATGCCGGAGGTGTACCAGGCGCCGTTGGGGTCGGCGGGGATGGCGTTGCGGTTGGTGACGATGCCGGACTCCAGCAGGGCGGCCTCGGCCTGGCGGCCGGTGAGGCCGTAGGAGGCGGCGACGTCGATCAGGTTGAGGTGGTTGTCGGTGCCGCCGGTGACCAGGGTGGCGCCGCGTCGCATCAGGCCCTCGGCGAGGGCGCGGGAGTTGTCCACGATCCGCTGGGCGTAGTCCTGGAAGGAGGGCTGGCGGGCCTCGGCGAGGGCGACGGCCTTGGCGGCCATCACGTGCGGGAGCGGGCCGCCGAGGACCATCGGGCAGCCCCGGTCGACCTGGTCCTTCAGGGAGTCGTCGCACAGGACCATGCCGCCGCGCGGGCCGCGCAGCGACTTGTGGGTGGTGGTCGTGACGATCTGGGCGTGCGGGACCGGGTCGAAGTCGCCGGTGAGGACCTTGCCCGCGACCAGGCCGGCGAAGTGGGCCATGTCGACCATGAGGGTGGCGCCGACCTCGTCCGCGATCTCGCGCATGATCCGGAAGTTCACCAGGCGCGGGTAGGCGGAGTAGCCCGCGACGAGGATCAGCGGCTTGAACTCGCGGGCCTGGGCACGCAGGGCCTCGTAGTCGATGAGGCCGGTGGCGGGGTCGGTGCCGTAAGAGCGCTGGTCGAACATCTTGCCGCTGATGTTCGGGCGGAAGCCGTGGGTCAGGTGGCCGCCCGCGTCCAGGGACATGCCGAGCATCCGCTGGTTGCCGAAGGCCTGACGCAGCTCGGCCCAGTCGGCCTCGCTGAGGTCGTTCATCTGGCGGACGCCCGCCTTCTCCAGGAAGGGGACCTCGACACGGTCGGCGAGGACGGCCCAGAAGGCGACGAGGTTGGCGTCGATGCCGGAGTGCGGCTGGACGTAGGCGTGCCGGGCGCCGAAGAGTTCGCGGGCGTGCTCGGCGGCGAGGGACTCGACGGTGTCGACGTTGCGGCAGCCCGCGTAGAAGCGGCGGCCGACGGTGCCCTCGGCGTACTTGTCGCTGAACCAGTTGCCCATCGCGAGGAGGGTGGCCGGGGAGGCGTAGTTCTCGGAGGCGATCAGCTTGAGCATGTCGCGCTGATCGTGGACCTCCTGGCCGATGGCATCGGCGACGCGGGGCTCCACGGCGCGGATGACGTCGAGGGCGGCGCGGAAGGCGGTGGACTCGGCGGAGCCGGACGGGGTGGCGTTCTCGGGCATGGGGACCTCCGGACAGGGCGCGTCTGTGTGTCGGCGTGTTCGGTTCGGCCCAGGCGCACGGCACTCGCTGTTCACGGGCCGCTCCCCGATGGTCCGTCCCATCCCAGCGCGCCAGTCACGGCCCACGGCCACCATACCGGCCGGGCCGGGGGGACGGCGGTCGGTCCGGGGGGCGGACGGGGCGGATGGCGGTCGGTCCGGGCGGGCGGACAAGGCTGCGGTGGCCGGTCCGGGGGGGGCGGACAAGGCGGGCGGTAGCCGGTCCCGGGGCGCACGGGGCGGACGGTGGCCGATCCCGGGGCGGACGGCAGCCGGTCCGGGTGGGCAGACGGGCTGCGGCCCCGGGGGCTGCGGGCGGGCAGCAGCCCCCGGGGGGCTGCGGATGAGCAGCGGCGCTCGGGGGCTGCGGATGAGCAGCGTCCCCCAGGACTAGAGGATCACGAGGGCTAGAGGATCACGTGCGGTACGAAGCGGGCGTAGGAGTCGGTGATCAGGCCGCTGGACTCGCGGATGCCGAGGCCGGCCGGTTCGCCGTCGACGACCCAGGCGCCGAGGACGACGTGGTTGCCGTCGAAGGCGGGGAGGGGGGCGAGGGCCTGGTAGCAGCAGAGGTCCTCGGGCTCCGGGGGCGCCGGGGAGCCGGGCGGGTGCAGGGTGACGCCGTCGCCCTCGCGGCCGAGCAGGGGCTTGGCGACGTAGCCGGTGGTGTCGGCCAGGTCGCGGGGGCCGTCCAGGTGAGCGGGGAGGAGGTTCGGGTGGTCCGGGTACAGCTCCCAGAGGATCGCGAGCAGCGCCTTGTTGCTGAGCAGCATCTTCCAGGCGGGTTCGATCCACAGGGTGCTGCCGGTGCCGCCGCCGTTGTCGAGGGTGTCGAGGACGTGGCCGCCGAAGGAGTCGGTGGTGAGCCACTCCCAGGGGTACAGCTTGAAGATCGCGCGGATGAACCTCAGCCGGTTGTCCACGAAGCGGCCGGAGAGGGTGTCCCAGCCGATCTCCTCCATGGTGAGCCAGTCGGTGTCGAGTCCGGCCTGCTCGGCGGTCTCCTTGAGGTAGGCGACCGTCATGAGGTCCTCGCCGAGTTCGTCGGCCGAGGAGTGCGCGAAGTGCAGCGGGACGCCGGGCGGGAGCAGCTTGGCCTGGGCGCGCCAGGCGTGGACCAGGCGCTCGTGCAGGGAGTTCCACTGGTCGGCGCCGGGGAAGCGGTCCTCCATCCAGAACCACTGCGCGGAGGCGGCCTCGACCAGGGAGGTCGGGGTGTCCGCGTTGTACTCCAGCAGCTTGGCCGGTCCGGTGCCGTCGTAGCGGAGGTCGAACCTGCCGTAAATGGAGGGGAGTTCGACGCGGCGGTGCCATGCCTCGGTGACCGCGCGGACCACGCGCGGGTCGGTGATGCCGAGTTCGGCGAGCCGGTCGTGCTCGACCAGGTGCCCGGCGGCGGCCAGGCACATGGCGTGCAGCTCGGCGACGGTCTCCTCCAGCGCCTCGACCTCGGGGAGGGAGAAGGAGTAGTACGCGCTCTCGTCCCAGTAGGGGCGCAGGGAGTCGTCGGGGTGGCGGGTGAGGGGATAGATCACGCCCTGCTGCTCGACGATCTGCTGCCAGTCGGGGCGGGGGGCGATGGTGTGGCGTTCCATGGTGGTCGGTTCCGGTCCGCTCAGCCGCCGGAGCTGCCGTGGCCGTCGCCGAAGCCGCCCCGGTGGACGCCGCTGTCGCCGTCGTCGTTGTTCGACGAGCCGCCACCGGTCCCGTTGCGCCAGGTGCGGGAGGTGCCCGAGGTGCTGGTGCTTCCGGAGCCCTCGCGGGGTGGGGTGAAGGAGCCGCCCTTGACCCAGGAGCCCTTCTTCTTGCCGCCGTAGTACCAGGAGCCGTTGACCTTGGTGGCGGTGGTGCAGTTCTTGTCCGCGACGACCTGGTAGCCCTTGACCAGGTTGTAGCTGCTGTGGTCGACGCAGCGCTTGTCCGGCTTGGACGAGCAGGCGGTCAGGGCGGCGGCGAGGAGGCCCATGCCGCCCAGAACGACTGTCGTGGAGCGGAGTTGGGACCGGGTGTTCGCCATGTTCTGTTCTCCCCCGTCGATGTGTACCCGTCGATGTCGTGTTCGACAGCCACCCTAGAGATCGGTGTGAGTTTCCGGCAGGGCGGCCCCACGTACTCCTGTTCCCCTACAGTCGCTTTGTGCTTTTTGGAATGGTGTGCGCGCTCGGCGCGGCGGTCTGCTTCGGTACGGCCACGGTGTTTCAGGCGGTGGCCGCGCGGGCGGCCGGAGGACAGGGCGGCGGGGAGGCGGCGCTGCTGCTGCGGGCGGTGCGGCAGTGGCGGTACGCGGCGGGCCTCGCGCTGGACGGGCTCGGCTTCGTGCTCCAGATCCTCGCGCTGCGCTCGGTGCCGATCTACGCGGTGGGCGCCGCGCTGGCCGCGAGCCTCGCGGTGACGGCGGTGGTCGCGGCCCGGCTGCTGCGGGTGCGGCTGAGCGGGGCGGAGTGGACGGCGGTCGGCGTGGTCTGCGCGGGGCTCGCGATGCTCGGCCTGGCCTCGGGCGCGGAGGGCGACCGCGACGGCCCGGCCTGGCTGCCGTACGTGCTGCTCGCGACGGCGGCGGGCGTCCTGCTGCTCGGCGCGGTCGGCGGCAGGCTCTCGGGGCGGCCGCGCGCGCTGCTCCTCGGCCTCGGCGCGGGGTTCGGCTTCGGGGTGGTGGAGGTCGCGGTACGCCTGGTGAACTCGCTGCGCCCGTACGCCCTGTTGACCGACCCGGCCCTCTACGCCCTCCTCCTCGGCGGGGGCGCCGCCTTCCTGCTGCTGACCTCGGCGCTGCAGCGCGGTTCGGTCACCACGGCGACGGCCGGAATGGTGCTCGGCGAGACCCTGGGCCCGGCGGCGGTGGGCGTGATCTGGCTGGGCGACCGTACGAGGGCGGGGCTCGGTCCGCTCGCGGTGCTGGGGTTCGCCGTGGCGGTGGCGGGGGCGCTGGCACTGGCCCGGTTCGGGGAGGCGCCGGAGCCGACGGGCGGCAGCTCGGCCGCCGCGCGGGAAGAGGCGGACGCCGAGCCCGTGGGCTGACTCACGCGGCCCGCTGTCCACCCGTCGCCGACCCGCTGCACCTCCTGCACGCCCTGCGCCCCCTGCACCTCCGGCACCCGGCACCCGGCACCCGGCACCCGGCACC
>NZ_WWIR01000511.1 GCF_009863025.1 Streptomyces sp. SID4985
TACAACGTCGGCATGATCCGCGGCGCGTACCACTTCGCCACCCCGGACACCACGACCGGCGCCGCCCAGGCCAACTACTTCGTGGACCACGGCGGCGGCTGGTCACGCGACGGCAGGACGCTGCCCGGCGCGCTCGACATCGAGTGGAACCCGTACGGCGCCGCCTGCTACGGCAAGACCGCGGCCGGGATGGTCTCCTGGATCGCGGACTTCCTGAACACCTACAGGGCCCGCACCGGCCGGGACGCCGTGATCTACACGGCGACCAGCTGGTGGACCCAGTGCACCGGCAACTACGGCGGGTTCGCCGCCGCCAACCCGCTGTGGATCGCCCGCTACGCGGCCGACCCGGGCACCCTCCCGGCGGGCTGGGGCTACCAGACGATGTGGCAGTACACCTCGTCCGGCCCGACCGTCGGCGACCACGACAAGTTCAACGGCGCCCTGGACCGGGTGGTCGCGCTGGCCAACGGCTAGGGCGACTCCGGACAGCCCGAAGGCCCGGACTCCCCAGCGGAGTCCGGGCCTTCGCAGGCCGGTCGGCCCTCGTACGCCGGTCGGCGCCTGCCGCCGTCACGCGGCCACGGGCACCTCGGGTGCCGTCGCGCCCGCCGGGGCAAGCGCCAGCTCCAGCACCTGGCGCACGTCGGTCACGGCGTGGACGTCGAGCTTCTCCAGCACCTCGGCCGGGACGTCGTCCAGGTCGGCCTCGTTGCGCTTGGGGATGATCACGGTGGTCACCCCGGCGCGGTGCGCGGCGAGCAGCTTCTGCTTCACGCCGCCGATCGGCAGGACCCGCCCGGTCAGCGAGACCTCACCGGTCATGGCCACGTCCGTGCGGACCAGCCGCCCGGAGAGCAGGGACGCGAGAGCGGTCGTCATGGTGATGCCCGCGCTCGGCCCGTCCTTCGGGACCGCGCCCGCCGGGAAGTGGATGTGCACACCCCGGTCCTTCAGGTCGGCCACCGGCAGCTCCAGCTCCGCGCCGTGACCGCGCAGGAAGCTCAGCGCGATCTGCGCCGACTCCTTCATCACGTCGCCGAGCTGACCGGTGAGGGTCAGCCCCGCCCCGCCCGTCTCGGGGTCCGCGAGGGACGCCTCGACGAACAGCACGTCGCCGCCCGCGCCGGTGACCGCGAGCCCGGTCGCCACACCGGGTACGGCGGTACGGCGCTCGGCCGGGTCCTGGGCGGACTCGGGCACGTGGTGCGGACGCCCGACCAGACCGCGCAGATCCTCCTCGCGGACGGTGAACGGCAGCTCGCGCTCGCCCAGTTCGTGCTGGGCCGCGACCTTGCGCAGCAGCCGCGCGACGGTCCGCTCCAGGGTGCGCACGCCCGCCTCGCGGGTGTACTCCCCGGCCAGCTTGCGCAGCGCGCCTTCGTCGAGCACGACCTCCTCGCCGGTCAGACCGGCGCGCTCCAGCTGGCGCGGGAGCAGGTGGTCGCGGGCGATGACGACCTTCTCGTCCTCGGTGTAGCCGTCCAGGCGGACGATCTCCATCCGGTCGGCCAGCGCCTCCGGGATCGCCTCCAGGACGTTGGCGGTGGCGAGGAACACCACGTCGGACAGGTCGAGTTCGACCTCCAGGTAGTGGTCCCGGAAGGTGTGGTTCTGCGCCGGGTCGAGCACTTCGAGGAGGGCGGCGGCCGGGTCGCCCCGGAAGTCCGAGCCCACCTTGTCGATCTCGTCCAGGAGCACGACCGGGTTCATCGACCCGGCCTCCTTGATCGCGCGGACGACACGGCCGGGCAGCGCGCCGACATAGGTGCGCCGGTGCCCCCGGATCTCCGCCTCGTCTCGGACACCGCCGAGCGCGACGCGGACGAACTTGCGCCCCATCGCGTGGGCGACGGATTCGCCCAGGCTCGTCTTGCCGACGCCGGGAGGCCCGACCAGCGCGAGCACGGCACCGCCGCGCCGCCCGCCGATCACACCGAGGCCGCGCTCACCGCGCCGCTTGCGCACCGCGAGGTACTCGGTGATGCGCTCCTTCACGTCGTCCAGACCGGCGTGCTCGGCGTCCAGGATCTCCTTGGCGCCCTGGATGTCGTACGCGTCCTCGGTCCGCTCGTTCCACGGAAGCTCCAGGACCGTGTCCAGCCAGGTCCGGATCCAGGAGCCCTCGGGCGACTGGTCGGAGGCGCGCTCCAGCTTGTCGACCTCCTTGAGGGCGGCCTCGCGGACCTTCTCCGGCAGGTCGGCGGACTCGACACGGGCGCGGTAGTCGTCGGACTCCTCGGCCGCGTCGTCGCCGTCACCGTTCAGCTGCCGCAGCTCCTTGCGGACGGCCTCCAGCTGGCGCCGCAGCAGGAACTCGCGCTGCTGCTTGTCGACGCCCTCCTGGACGTCCTTGGCGATGGTCTCGGCCACGTCCTGCTCGGCGAGGTGGTCGCGGAGCTGCTGCGTGGCGAGCTTCAGCCGGGCCACCGGGTCGGTGGTCTCCAGGAGCTGGATCTTCTGTTCGGCGGTGAGGAAGGGCGAGTAACCGGAGTTGTCGGCGAGCGCGGAGACGCCGTCGATGGCCTGGACCCGGTCCACGACCTGCCAGGCACCGCGCTTCTTCAGCCAGGTGCTGGCCAGCGCCTTGTACTCCTTCACCAGCTCGGTCACCTGACCGGGCAGGGGGTCGGGCAGCGTCTCCTCGACCTGCGCACCCTCGACCCACAGCGCGGCGCCCGGACCGGTCGTGCCGGCGCCGATGCGCACGCGGTCGCGGCCCCGGATCAGCGCGCCGGGGTCGCCGTCGGCCAGCCGGCCGACCTGCTCGACGGTGCCGAGGACGCCGGTCCTGGCGTAGGTCCCGTCGATGCGCGGCACCAGCAGCACCTTCGGCTTGCCCGACTCCGAGCGGGCGGCGGCCTGCGCGGCCTCCACGGCCGCCCGCACCTCGGCGTCACTCAGGTCCAGCGGTACGACCATGCCGGGCAGCACGACTTCACCGTCGAGCGGCAGCACGGGCAGGACGAGCGTGAACGCCGTGGACTCATCAGCCATGATCTCCCCTTTGACAGTCAACTTGAGTAACACTGACTCAATGCTCGTGAGCCCTGGAATGTTCCCCGCCTTCTGTTCACTCTGAGCGAACACCTGGGGAGGAATGCGTTGCCGCAGACGGGAGGGGGAGCGGTTCTCCGTAAAACACCTGCGACGACCCCCGCCGGTCGAGCAGGATGCCTCCATGACCACGACGCACGACAGCCCCGTTGTCCTGGACCGGCGCGACGGGCCGTACGGCGAGGTGGTGCTGCGTCGGCACGGCGGCCTGCTCCAGATCATCGCCAACGGGTGCTTCCTGATGGACACCTCGGACGGCCGCTCGGAGCGGCTGCTGGTGGACGCCGCGCGGGCCGCGCTGGACGGCCGCCCCGCGCCGGACGTGCTGATCGGCGGCCTGGGGGTCGGCTTCTCGCTCGCCCACGCGGCGGCCGATCCCCGCTGGGGCCGGATCGTCGTGGTGGAGCGGGAGCCCGCCGTGGTCGGCTGGCACCGCGACGGACCGCTCGGGGAGCTGTCGGCGGACGCGCTCGCGGACCCGCGCACGGCCGTCGTCGAGGACGATCTCGTCGCTTACGTCAATGAGACATCGGACACGTTCGACGCACTGTGCCTCGACATCGACAACGGCCCCGGATGGACCGTCACCGAGGACAACGACGGGCTGTACACGAAGGCCGGACTCGCCGCCTGCGCAAGGGTGTTGAGGCCGGGCGGGGTACTGGCGGTGTGGTCGGCCCAGCCCTCTCCGGAATTTGAAGGAACCATGCGGAATGCCGGGTTCCGGCAGGTGCGTACCGAAGAGGTGCCCGTTGCCCGTGGCGTTCCCGACGTGGTGCACCTCGCCGTCCGCCCTGGATAGCGACGGCGCGTCGTGTCCCCGTAGTGTGCTGCCCTGACGCCGATCACTGGGCGTCGAACGCAGTCATGGGATCACCCCACGGATTCCGGAAAGCAGCAGGGGCGGGCGATGGAGCAGACACAGACCTCCCAGACCGGTGCGACGACCACGACCCAGGGCGCCCAGCGCCGGGTGCTGGTCGTCGAGGACGACCCCACGATCGTCGACGCCATCGCGGCCCGGCTGCGTGCGGAGGGCTTCCTCGTGCAGACCGCAGGCGACGGTCCGGCAGCCGTCGACACCGCCGAGGCATGGCAGCCCGATCTGCTGATCCTCGACATCATGCTGCCCGGCTTCGACGGCCTGGAGGTCTGCCGCCGTGTGCAGGCCGCCCGCCCGGTGCCGGTGCTGATGCTCACCGCGCGCGACGACGAGACCGACATGCTGGTCGGCCTGGGCGTCGGCGCCGACGACTACATGACCAAGCCGTTCTCCATGCGGGAGTTGGCGGCCCGTGTGCACGTGCTGCTGCGCCGCATGGAGCGCGCCGCGGTCGCGGCCGCCACGCCCCGCTCGGGGATACTCCGCCTCGGCGAGCTGGAGATCGACCACGCTCAGCGCCGGGTGCGGGTGAAGGCCGAGGACGTGCATCTGACTCCCACCGAGTTCGACCTGCTGGTGTGCCTGGCCAACACCCCGCGCGCGGTGCTCTCCCGTGAGCAGCTCCTCGCCGAGGTGTGGGACTGGGCGGACGCCTCCGGCACCCGGACCGTGGACAGCCACATCAAGGCCCTGCGGCGGAAGATCGGCGCCGAACGCATCCGCACGGTGCACGGCGTCGGGTACGCGCTGGAGACGCCGACGCCGTGAGCGGGGGACGGGAAGCCGCACGGAAGGGCTCCGGGGAGGATCAGCCCTGGGGCGGCGTACGCCCGTTCTCGATCAAGACCAAGCTGGGCGCCCTGGTCGTCATCTCGGTGCTGATCACCACCGGTCTGTCGATGATCGCGGTGCACACCAAGACCGAACTGCGCTTCATCACGGTCTTCTCGATGATCGCCACGCTGCTGATCACCCAGTTCGTGGCGCACTCGCTCACCGCCCCGCTCGACGAGATGAACGCGGTGGCCCGCTCCATCTCGCACGGCGACTACACCCGCCGGGTGAGCGAGGGCCGCCGCGACGAACTGGGCGACCTGGCCGTGACGATCAACGTCATGGCCGACGAGCTGGAGGCGCAGGACCGCCAGCGCAAGGAGCTGGTGGCGAACGTCTCGCACGAGCTGCGCACCCCCATCGCGGGCCTGCGCGCGGTGCTGGAGAACATCGTCGACGGCGTCACCGAGGCCGACCCCGAGACCATGCGCACGGCCCTGCAGCAGACCGAACGCCTCGGCCGGCTCGTGGAGACCCTGCTCGACCTCTCCCGGCTCGACAACGGCGTCGTACCGCTGAAGCTGCGCCGCTTCGAGGTGTGGCCGTATCTGTCCGGGGTGCTGAAGGAGGCCAACATGGTCGCCTCCGCGCGCGCGGGCATCGCCTCGGGCTCGGGCACGCACACCCGCACCGACGTGCATCTGCACCTGGACGTCTCCCCGCCGGAGCTGACCGCGCACGCGGACCCCGAGCGCATCCACCAGGTCGTCGCCAACCTGATCGACAACGCCGTCAAGCACAGCCCCGCCTACGGCCGGGTGACCGTGAAGGCGCGGCGCGGGGCGCAGCCGGAGTCGCTGGAGCTGGAGGTCCAGGACGAGGGTCCGGGCATCCCCAGGTCGGAGTGGCACCGGGTGTTCGAGCGGTTCAACCGGGGCGCGGTGACGCGTCCGCACGGTCCGGGCAGCGACGGCGGCACGGGACTCGGTCTCGCGATCGCCCGCTGGGCGGTGGATCTGCACGGCGGCCGGATCGGCGTGGCCGAATCCGAGCGCGGATGCCGGATCATCATCACCCTTCCGGGGCTTTCCTCGTAGCCGAGTTGACGTAGAGTTCATTTCGGAAGACCAAGATCACCGTTGATCCGCGCCGTCGGACCCGTGTGATCAGGTCCGGGCCCACGCCGGTCGACGAACGACGGCGTCCAGGGGCCTGGTTCCTCGCACCCTCACCCTCGCTCTGACGTGCGGAACCACGCTTGTTTCCCGCCATTTCCGGCCCCGAAACGCTGTTCGCGGTGTGACTTACACGACGATGAACGGGCCCGACCTGACCTTCCCGCTCCGGGAGGCGTAGCCTTTATTCCCGCTGTCCATCACCTTGTGAAGCGGAAGAGGGCGGTTGCCGCCGTGTCGCCACAGTCCCCCAGTAACTCGAACCTTTCGACCGACGACCAAGCCGGGAAGAACCCCGCCGCGGCGTTCGGCCCGAACGAGTGGCTCGTCGACGAGATCTATCAGCAGTACCTCCAGGACCCGAATTCGGTTGACCGGGCCTGGTGGGACTTCTTCGCCGACTACAAGCCGGGGGCTCCTGCCGCCTCGGCTCCGGTGAGCGCCACGGCCGCGGGGGCCGCGGGGACCACCTCGGCCG
>NZ_WWIR01000512.1 GCF_009863025.1 Streptomyces sp. SID4985
GTCAGACGTTGACGCCGAAGTCCTGGGCGATGCCGACCAGGCCGGAGGCGTAGCCCTGGCCTACCGCGCGGAACTTCCACTCCGCGCCGTTGCGGTACAGCTCGCCGAAGACCATCGCCGTCTCGGTGGCCGCGTCCTCGGAGAGGTCGTAGCGCGCGATCTCGGCGCCGCCGGCCTGGTTGACGATGCGGATGTAGGCGTTGCGGACCTGGCCGAAGTTCTGGCCGCGGTTCTCGGCGTCGTAGATGGAGACCGGGAAGACGATCTTCTCGACGTCGGCCGGGAGGGCGGCGAGGTTGACGTTGATCGCCTCGTCGTCGCCCGCGCCCTCGCCCGTGCGGTTGTCACCGGTGTGGACGATGGAGCTGTCCGGCGTCTGCTTGTTGTTGAAGAAGACGAAGTGCTGGTCGGAGTAGACCTTGCCCTGGCCGTTGACCGCGATGGCGGAGGCGTCCAGGTCGAAGTCCGTGCCGGTGGTGGTGCGGACGTCCCAGCCGAGGCCCACGGTGACGGCGGTCAGGCCCGGAGCCTCCTTGGTGAGCGAGACGTTGCCACCCTTGGACAGGCTTACAGCCATGATTGGGAGTCCCTTCCCTTAATGCGTACGTGGCGGAGTACTTGTCGCTCCGTCGGTCCCGACGAAGCTACGTCACCCGGGAGAACGCCGGGAGGGGTACCAGAGGTTCCTGCTCGCTTTACCTTTTTTACCGAGCTGGGGGAAAACGGGGTGACGCGGGGCCGTGCGGGCAGGGACCATGGAGTCATGTCCGGGCCCTATCTCATCCGTGGCTCGGTCTCGCTTCCCGAGGCCGAGCTGACGTGGCGTTTCTCGCGTTCCTCCGGGCCCGGCGGGCAGCACGTCAACACCAGCGACTCCCAGGCCGAGCTGCGCTTCGACCTCGCGCGCACCGAGGCGCTGCCCGAGGTGTGGAAGCAGCGCGCGCTGGAGCGGCTGGCGGCCCGGCTGGTGGACGGCGTCCTGATCGTCCGCGCCTCCGAGCACCGCTCCCAGTGGCGCAACCGCGAGGCCGCGGCCGTCCGCCTCACCGCCCTCCTCGCCGAGGCCACCGCACCCCCGCCCAAGCCGCGCCGCGCCACCCGCATCCCACGGGGCATCAACGAGCGCCGCCTCAGACAGAAGAAGCAGCGCTCGGACACCAAGCGGGGCCGTTCCGGGCGGGACTGGGGCTAGGAATCCTGCCAGTCCGCGCCGGAGACGCCCTCTGGCTCCGCGTCAGGCCCCCACTCCTCTTCCCCTTCCTTTTCCTCTTCGGCGCGCCGCAGCCAGGCCGCCACCCATGCCGTCGCCGCCACCGCGGCCGCCGCCAGGGACACGTAGACGAGCGGGTTCACCCAGGACGGGACCAGCTCGGTGGCCACGCCGTTGTCGGTGACGCACTCCGCGCCGACCGGCAGCGCCAGGTGCGTCACGATGTCATCGCCGCGTAGGCCCATGGCCGCGCATTTCTGGTCTGGGTCCAGGAGGTAGAAGCCGCACCCCACGCCGTACCCATAGGCGCCGAAGGCTGTGGCGGACGCCAGGAGCACCGTCAGTACGCAGGGACCGCGGTCCGGCGCGTACCAGGCCTCGCCCCAGCCGTGCCTGCGGATGCGCACCGCGAGCAGGAAGACGGACAGGGCGGCCAGGCCGGGCATCGTGAACGGAGCGAAGAGCGCGGCCATATAGAAGGCCGGGGCCAGATCGTCCAGGGCGATGGTCGTCACGCAGCGGCGGACGGCGGCGGCGCCCGTCCCGGTTCCCGGCGCTCAGCCCAGGTGCCGGTACCGCCCCCGGAAGTACAGCAGCGGGCCGCCCTCCGCGCTCGGGACGTGGGCGGTCAGGACGCGGCCGATGACCAGGGTGTGGTCGCCCGCGAGCACGCGCTGTTCCGTACGGCACTCCAGCGCCGCCAGCGCGCCGGAGATCAGCGGGGCGCCCGTCGCCTCGCCCCGGGTGAGGTCCAGGTCGGCGAAGAGGAGGCGGTCGCTGATGCGGCCCTTCATCGAGAAGCGGCCCGCGATCTGGCGCTGGTGGTCGGCGAGGACCGAGACCGCCCAGAGGGGCTGTTCCTCCAGGAGTTCGTCCATGCGGCCGCCGGTGCGCAGGCTGACCATGACCAGCGGGGGGTCCAGGGAGACCGACAGGAAGGCCGTGGCGGTCATGCCCACGTCCTCCGTGCCCGGCGCGTACGGGTCGTCGGGGTCCAGCGGCGGCTCCTGCGCGGTCACCAGGACCACTCCGGCGGCCAGCCGGGACATCGCGGCCCGGAACTCGTCGTCGCTCACCCCCTCAGGATGCCCGGAAGCGGCCCGGGCGGTGGGGGACGGGGCGGAGGCGGAGATGTTCAGCACGCCGGAAACGCTAATCCGCCACACCGGCCCGCCGCATCGGCCCTCCGCCCGAGAGGGGTCCTAGGACCCCAGGCGCACGCCCGGGAGTACCCGGACAGGGGCTCCGGACAACCGTCCCGACCCGCCCGCCTGCCGATTCGTACGGCATATGCGCATGTTCACTCACTTTGCGTTCAAGAACGGTGCTGGGAAAACACAGAAACTCCACTCAATTGTTCACGTTCTGCTGTGACTTGAGTCACAAGGGGCAATAATTGTTGACCCTGTGTACCGAGTGGGGAGCGCGCTGTGATTCAGTGGCGAGAAGAAGCCTTGATTCGCAGCGAGGTCTCGGGGGAGGGGGAGGGCGAGCATGGAGACAGAGTCGGAGCCGTAC
The DNA here is from genome assembly GCF_009863025.1 of Streptomyces sp. SID4985. GTDB lineage: Bacteria > Actinomycetota > Actinomycetes > Streptomycetales > Streptomycetaceae > Streptomyces. Next base: position 2,729 of record NZ_WWIR01000512.1, read on the forward strand.
GTCCCGCTCACATCCCTGCGTCAGCTGCATCAGGTCATGGCCGAGATGAACACGGCCCGCAGCCTGGCGGACACGCTGCAGATCGTCGCCGACGGCGCGGTTACCGCGCTGGGGTACGAGATGGCGTGCGTGAACCTCGTCCGCCCCGACGGCGATCTGGTGGTCGCCGCCTTCTCCGGGAACCCGGCGGCCGAGGCCCTGATCATGGGCCGGGTCGGCGCCCGTGAGTCCTGGGAGCGGCGGCTGCGCATGGGCGAGCTGTGGGGCGACCTCGTGTTCATACCCCACCACGAGGGCTGGGTCCTCGACGACGACGACGTCCCCCAGTGGTACACCGAGGCCCCCGTCCCCCGTTTCGACGAGGAATGGCACCCCGGCGACCGCCTTTTCGCGCCGATGTACACGCCCGGCGTCCAGGGCGGGGCCCGCGGCGAGCTGATCGGCGTCATATCCGTCGACCGTCCGCACGGCGGCCGCCGCCCCGGCGCCTGGGGCCGCGAGGCCCTCCAGATGTACGCCTTCCAGGCCGCGATCGCCCTCAGCAACGCCCATCTGCGCGCCAACATGCAGCGCGCCCTGGTCCGTCTGGAGCGCGACCAGCAGGCCCTCCGCGCCAGTGAGGAAAGCTTCCGCCAGGCCTTCGAGTACGCCCCCTCCGGCATGGCCATCGCGGAGATGGACGGCGACCACCACCAGGGCCGCGTCCTGCGCGCCAACGACGCCCTGTGCCGCCTGCTCGGCCGCCCCGCCGCCGCGATGCGCCGCTACTCCTTCGCCGACCTCGTCCACCCCGAGGACGTCACCACCCTGCGCCGCACCTCCCCCGAGGGCGGCCGGGGCGAGCTGCGGCTGGCCCGCCGGGACGGCTCGTACGTCTGGGTGTCCCTGCGCAACTCCGTCGTCGCGGACACCACCGACGGACCCCGCTTCCTGCTCACCCACGTCGAGGACATCGAGGAGCGCAAGCGCCGCGAGCTGCAGCTCGCCCACCGCGCCTCCCACGACTCGCTGACCGGGCTGCCCAACTCCGCCGAGCTGCGCGCGCGGCTGGCCGCCCGGCTGTGCCGCCGCCAGACCCAGGCCGACGGCCTGGACTCGCTCGACGCGGCCTACGGTCACCCGGGCGACGCGGACGGCGGGCACGGCTTCGACTTCGCCTCCGGCGCCGAGGCGTACGACGCCTTCGACCACCATGTCCACACCATCGCCCCGGAGGGCGCCCACGACGACGGCGCCAAGGGTCTCGCGGTGCTCTTCTGCGACCTGGACGGCTTCAAGTCGATCAACGACCGCTTCGGGCACAACGCGGGCGACGCGGTGCTGATCGAGGTCGCGCGGCGGCTCAGCAACGGCGTGCGGGACGGCGACACGGTCGCCCGGCTCGGCGGCGACGAGTTCGTGATCCTCGCCGACGGGCTCGGCCGGGCCGACGCGCAGGACCTCGCCGGACGGCTGCGCGGCGAGATCATCCAGCCGATCCGGGCCGAGGGGCGGGCCGTGCGGGTGGGCGCCAGTTTCGGCATCGGCTGGGCGCACTGCGGGATGACGGCCGACGAGGTGCTGAAATCGGCCGACGAGCGGATGTACGTAGAGAAACGATCTCGTCCCAAACAGCACCGGCGCGCCGGGTGATTCGCAGGTCAGTGGGCTGAGACAGGCTGACTCGCCCGATTTGAGGGGCCCGTCGGTGTCCCCCGATCGAGCGAATTCGGCTATGCGGGAAGGTAGGCTCGCCATGCCTACCCGTACCCCATCCGCCCGCACCTGCTTGAGGAGTACCAGGGATGACGCCCGGCGACAACGGCGCGAGCACGCCCGAGGAAGACGACCCGTTCGGCTACCTGTACGCCGACGGCCAGGCCAGAGGTGCCCAGCCGCCGTCCGGCGGTTACGGCTACCCGAACGCGGTCAGCCGGGTGCGCGCGGTCGGTGAGCGCCAGTACCCCCAGCAGCAGACGTACGGCCAGCAGGTCCCGCAGCAGCAGGGCACCTACGGGCAGCCGACCGCCCAGTACCAGGCCCCGGCCCCGCAGCCCCAGCCGGGCGGCCTCCCCACGGGCAGCCGGATGCAGCAGAACGCCGGACGGCGCGGCCCCAACACCAAGGGCCTGCTCATCGGCGCGATCGCGGTGGTCGCCGCGGTCGTCATCGGCATCAGCGTGGCCATGTTCAACGGCGACTCCGGCGACGAGGCGAAGGGCGGCGCGAGCCCGAGCCCGACGCAGTCGCAGAGCACCGAGCCGCAGCCCAAGGCCACCGCCTCGGCTCCTCCGGGCGAACTCCCGAAGGCCGACGCGGCCGACGCCTCCGTCCAGCTCGCGGGCGGCGCGGCCAAGGCGTCGGACGTCAAGGGCGCGCAGGCGGCGGGCGGCACCTATGTCGGCGGCCTCAACCAGGTCGGCGCGTCGGTCACTTGGAGTGTGAGCGTGCCGGAGGACGGCCCGTACACCTTCTTCATGCGGTACAGCGCGACGGGCGAGGACCAGTCGATGACGGTCACCGTCAACGGCAAGGACTTCGGCAGCAAGGCGGGTCTGAGGAACTACCGGCACGTGGCCGACGGCGACTTCAAGAACGGCTGGGTGAACTCCTACGTGTGGCCCGACCTCAAGAAGGGTGCCAACACGCTCTCCGTCTCCTGCCAAGCGGGCGACAAGTGCAATGTGCTGATGGACCAGTTCTGGATCAAGAAGGGTCACGTCACGCGCTAGTTCCGGTCCTCCGGGACCGGGCTCAGGCCGCCTCCGCCGCGCCGGTCACCTCGATACGGCCGCACAGCTCGTCGTAGGCGGCGCGGTCGAACTCCCCCGCCGCCGGGGCGAGTACGGCCGCCGCCGACAGGGCGACCGCGCGGGTCAGCCGGTCCGGCCAGGGCAGGTGTTCCACCAGGCCCGAGAGCAGTCCCGCGACCGCCGCGTCCCCCGCTCCGGTCGGGTTGCCGCGCAACGGGGCGGGTGGGGTCGCGCGCCAGTGGCCCTCGGGGGTCACGGCGAGCAGGCCCTCGGGGCCGAGGGAGGCGACCACCGCGTGGGCGCCGCG
>NZ_WWIR01000513.1 GCF_009863025.1 Streptomyces sp. SID4985
CGGGGGGTGTCCGCCCGCAGCGGCCGGCGAAAACACCCGGCGCCTATATAGCGAACAGTGCGCCGGACCGAGGACGGATACCCCCCGCCGCGGCCCCGACCACGACACAACCGTGGGCGCGATGCCACGCACCGGCACCCAGGTCACCGCCCCAGCCCCGAAGCGCCGCGGGCGTTACGCTCTGGCCAGCACCGTCCCGAAAAAGATGGGGAGCCCAAGAAGATGACGCCGGGCCGCAGAAGCAGCACCTTCACCCGACTGCTCAGGCACGGCTTCACCGACCCCTCCGCCGCAGAACGCAGCCTCGACACCCCGGAGCTGTCGGAGGTACGCGACGACCCTGTCCTCCTGGAAGCCCTCGGCGGAACCGCCGACCCCGACCTAGCCCTGCACGGCCTGGTCAGACTCCTGGAGTCCCAGCCCGCCCCCACGGACAGAAGAGAACTCCTCGACACCCTGATCGCGGCCAAGCCCCTCAGGGACCGCCTCCTCGGCATCCTCGGCGCATCGGAGGCCCTCGCGGACCACCTGGCCCGCCACCCCCACGACTGGCAGACCCTGGTCACGTACGAACCGGGAGACCTGCACCCAGGAGTGGCCGAGTTCGAACGAGGACTCGCGGAAGCGACAGACCCGGTGTCCCTCAGAGTCGCCTACCGCCGCTGCCTCCTCTCCATCGCCGCGAGGGACGTCTGCGGCACCACGGACCTGGCCCAGACAGCCGCAGAACTGGCCGACCTCGCCACGGCAACCCTCCGCGCCGCCCTCGCGATGGCGCGAGCCGCCGCCCCCGAAGACGCCGCTGCCTGCCGACTCGCGGTCATCGCGATGGGCAAGTGCGGCGGCCACGAGCTGAACTACGTCTCGGACGTGGACGTGATCTTCGTAGCGGAAGCGGCGGAAGGCACCGACGAGTCCAAGGCCCTCAGATCCGCGACGCGACTCGCCTCGCACATGATGCGCATCTGCTCGGAGACCACGATCGAGGGCTCGATCTGGCCGGTGGACGCGAACCTCCGCCCCGAGGGCCGCAACGGCCCCCTCGTCCGCACGCTGAGCAGCCACATCGCGTACTACCAGCGCTGGGCCAAGACCTGGGAGTTCCAGGCGCTGCTGAAGGCCCGCCCGGTGGCGGGGGACGCGGAGCTGGGGGAGGCGTACATCGAGGCGCTGGCGCCGATGGTGTGGCAGGCGGCGGAGCGGGAGAACTTCGTCGCGGACGTGCAGAAGATGCGCCGCCGGGTGGTGGAGAACATCCCCGCGTCGGAGATCGACCGCGAGCTGAAGCTGGGCCCCGGCGGACTGAGGGACGTCGAGTTCGCGGTCCAGCTCCTCCAGCTCGTGCACGGCCGCACGGACCCGACCCTGCGCAGCCGTACGACCCTGGACGCGCTCCAGGCGCTGGCGGCGGGCGGCTACGTCGGCCGAGAGGACGCCGCCCGCCTGGACGAGGCGTACCGCTTCCTGCGCGCGATGGAGCACCGCATCCAGCTCTACCGCCTGCGCCGCACCCACCTGGTCCCGGAGGCGGAGGAGGACCTGCGACGGCTCGGCCGCTCGCTCGGCCTGCGCACCGACCCGGTGACCCGGCTGCGCCGCGAGTGGAAGCGGCACACCGGCGTCGTACGACGGCTGCACGAGAAGCTGTTCTACCGCCCGCTGCTCGACGCGGTGGCCCAGCTAGCCCCAGGCGAGGCCCGGCTCAGCCCCGAGGCGGCCCGGGAGCGCCTGGTCGCGCTCGGGTACGCCGACCCGGCGGCCGCCCTGAGGCACCTGGAGGCGCTGGCCTCCGGCGTGACCCGCAAGGCGGCGATCCAGCGCACGCTGCTGCCCGTGCTCCTCGGCTGGTTCGCGGACTCCGCCGACCCGGACGCCGGACTGCTCAACTTCCGCAAGGTCTCCGACGCGCTCGGCAAGACCCCCTGGTACCTGCGGCTGCTGCGCGACGAGGGCGCGGCGGCGGAGAACCTGGCCCGTGTGCTTTCGGCGGGCCGTCTCGCCCCCGACCTGCTGATGCGCGCCCCGGAGGCGGTCGCGCTGCTCGGTGACGGGGACGGCGGGAGCGGCGGTCTGGAGCCGCGCGGCCGGGCCCAGCTGGAGCAGGAGATCCTGGCGGCGGTGGGCCGCGCGGAGAACGCCGAGCAGGGCGTGACCGCCGCCCGCGGAGTGCGCCGCCGCGAGCTGTTCCGTACGGCCGCGACGGACATCGTCGGCTCCTACGGCACCGAGACCACCCCCGCCGAGGCCGACGAGGGCGCCCTCCTGGACCGTACCGGCGCGGCGATCTCCGACCTCACCGCCGCGACCCTCGCGGGCACCCTGCGCGCGGTGGTGCGCGAGCACTGGGGCGACACCCTGCCGGTCCGGTTCGCGGTCATCGGCATGGGCCGCTTCGGCGGGCACGAGCTGGGCTACGGCTCCGACGCCGACGTGCTGTTCGTGTACGAGCCGCGCGAGGGCGTGGACGACCAGGAGGCCGCCCGCGCCGCGAACAAGGTCGTGGCCGAAATGCGCCGCCTGCTGCAGATCCCGAGCGCCGACCCGCCGCTGCTGATCGACGCGGACCTGCGTCCGGAGGGCAAGTCGGGGCCGCTGGTGCGCACCCTGAAGTCGTACGAGGCGTACTACCGCCGCTGGTCGCTGGTGTGGGAGTCGCAGGCGCTGCTGCGGGCCGAGCCGGTGGCGGGGGACGAGGACCTCGGGCGCCGGTTCATCGAGCTCGTCGACCCGCTGCGCTACCCGAGGAACGGCCTGGACGACGAGGCCGTACGCGAGATCCGGCGCCTGAAGGCCCGGATGGAGTCCGAGCGGCTGCCGCGCGGCGCCGACCCCAAGCTGCACACCAAGCTGGGCCCCGGCGGGCTCTCCGACGTGGAGTGGACCGTGCAGCTGCTCCAGCTGCGGCACGCCTGGGAGGTGCCGGGCCTGCGTACGACCCGTACGCGGGAGGCGCTGGCCGCCGCGCGTGAGGCGGGGCTGCTGAGCGAGGAGGACGCGGCCGTCCTGGACGAGGCGTGGGTGCTGGCGAGCCGGGTGCGCAACGCGGTCATGCTGGTCCGGGGCCGGGCCGGGGACACCTTCCCCACCGAGCCCCGCGAACTGGCCGCCGTCGGCCGCTACCTCGGCTACGGCGCCGGCCAGGCGGGCACCATGCTCGACGCCTACCGCCGCACCGCCCGCCGGGCCCGCGCGGTGGTGGACGAACGGTTCTACGCGGACTGAGCCGGACGGAACCGGCGCACCGGCTCGGCCCTCACCGGGAACCGGCCCTGGACCGGGACCTCGTACCCGTGTCCGGCGACGCTTCCGCCCCGTCGGTCACCCCGTTGGCCACGCCGCCGTCCACCCCCCGGGGCAGCGCCCCCGGCAGCCGCCCGTACCAGAGCCACGCCACCCCGAACCCGAAGGTCAGGCACGCCGCCCCGCCCACCGCGTCGAGCCAGAAGTGGTTGGCGGTGGCGACGATGACCACGAGGGTCGCCGCCGGGTAGAGGAGGGCCAGGACGCGTACCCACGGCACCGAGGCCAGCGCGAAGATCGTCAGCCCGCACCACAGGGACCAGCCGATGTGCATCGACGGCATCGCGGCGTACTGGTTGGACATGTGCTTGAGGTCGCCGGAGGCCATGGAGCCCCAGGTCTGGTGGACCATGACCGTGTCCACGAAGTGGCCGCCGCGCATCAGGCGGGGCGGGGCGAGCGGGAACAGGTAGTAGCCGAGCAGGGCCACGCCCGTGGTCGCGAACAGGACGAGTCTGGCGGCGCCGTAGCGCCCCGGATGCCAGCGGTAGAGCCACACCAGCACGGCGATCGTGATGACGAAGTGCAGGGTGGCGTAGTAGTAGTTCATGGCGATGATCAGCCAAGTGACCGCGTCGGCGGCGTGGTTGACCGATGCCTCGACCGCGATGCCGAGATGGTGCTCCAGGCGCCAGATCCCGTCGGCGTTGCGCAGCGCCTCGGCCTTCTGCTCCGGGACCGCGTTGCGGATCAGGGAGTAGACCCAGTAACTCACCCCGGTCAGCAGGATCTCGAACCACAGCCGGGGGCGTCCGGGACGACGGCGCAGCCGCTCCCGCACGCTTCCGGTGCGCTCGCCCGTGACGGTCCGCGGAACGGTCACCTTCTCGCGACCTTCCGGGCCTGTCACGGTCGAGTCACTCATAGCCACCGAGTCTGCCAGACGAAGGGTGCCTCACTGATCATCCCAAGGCGGGTCCCGGCACGCATGTTCTGCGTCCGGAGCCCCCTCGTGCTAGGGCCTGTCCGAGGGCGCCGCGACGAAGCGTTCCAGCAGGGTGCACAGCAGGTCCTGATCGTCCTCGTCCATGTGACCGAGGAGCCGTGCGGCCACGTCGTCGGCGACGACGGACGCCTCGGCGAACAGCGCCCTGCCCCGGTCGGTGATCTCGACGGCGTAGGCGCGGCGGTCGGTGGGCGCGGGGCGGCGCACGGCCAGGCCGCGGGTCTCGAGGTCGTCGACCGTACGCACCATCGAGGACTTGTCGCCGCCGGTGAGGTCGATCAGCCGGCGCTGGCTGAGCGGTCCGTGCGCGTTCAGGCTGAGCAGGACGCCGTAGTGGCGGCCCTCGATGTCCAGGGGGCGCAGGGCGTCGGCGAACGCGTGGGCGGCGCGCCGCTGGGCGAGGCGGAGCAGCGGGCCGACGCGGACACGGCCGATGCCGGGTGGGTGCGGGGTGGAATCGGGCGGGTTCATCGGCCTCAGCATAGGGCAAGGCGAGATTGGTTCCAGAAAGATAGTTCCATGTGGCACTATCTCGACCATGCCTAAAACGATTGCGTCCACCTCGCCCCTGGTGCAGGTGCCCTCCCCGCCCGCGGACGGCGGACGTCCTCCGGTGCGGCGCTGGACCCTGATGCTCTTCCGGACGGTGGTGACCGGCGAGGCCGTCCTCGCTGTGGGGCAGGCGGTCCTCGCCGGAAGCTTTCTGTCCGGTCACTACGCGGCCCTCGACCTGCACGCGCTGAACGCCACCGCCACCGGGCTCACCGCCGTGGCGCAGGCCGTGGCCGCTCTGCTGCTGTGGCGGCCGGGCGGTGGACCGGGCTGGCCGCTCCTGGCGTCCCTCGCGCTCTTCGGCGCGGAGGCCGGGCAGATAGCCATGGGGTACGGGCGGGTGCTCGCCGTCCACGTCCCGCTGGGCGTGGCCATCATCGCCTGCACGGTGCTGATGCTGGTCCGGGCCTGGCGCCCGACGGCCGCATGGACGCCGTCCCCCCGTACCGAGAGTGCCGGGGCGGCCGAGGGCTCGACCTCCGAGGAGGGGTCCGCGTGACGGGCGGCATCACCAGGCGGCGCCTGCTCGCCGCCTCGGCCGTGGGCGGCGCCGCGCTCACCGCGGGCGGA
>NZ_WWIR01000514.1 GCF_009863025.1 Streptomyces sp. SID4985
GCCGAGCGCGGGCGCGGAGGGGGCGGTGAGTTCGGCGGCGTAGTCGGTACGGCCGCCCGGGGCGATCTCCGGCATCCGGTCCGGCGGCAGCGCGGCGGGGACCGTCGGGCCCAGCTTGGCGCGGGCCGCGTCGAACCACTGCTGGGCGAGGGCGTCCAGGGCCGGGTCGGAACCGCCGCCCCGCTGCTTGGCCAGCGGCACGCCTCTGCGGGTGGCCGCCGCCATCGCGCGGGTGGCGTTGAAGTTTCCGGTGTCGTTCTCGGCCCGGGCGTAGAGGGAGTCGATCCGCTGCCGCACCTCTTCGGGGTTCTCCGATGCCATGCGAGACGCGCTCCTTCCTCGCCCCGCGGGGCAATCGGGCCGGCGCGCCCGCGAGTCGGTCGAGCCCCCGCTCCGGGCGCCGCGGAGGGCTCACGGGGTGGGGAGCCGGGCGGCCTTGGCGTCAACCTAGCCAACTTGTGTCACTCGTGTGAAGGTCGACGGGTGGAATGTCCGATACGTATTTGTGATGTTCACAGCAGCGTTCGAGCGGGAAATGGAGTACGCCCGCGACAGGCTCCCGTCACGCTCCCCGGGACGCGGCACCTCCGTAGGGCGTCACCCGTCATGTGGCCGGTTTTTCTTATGAGTTCGGCCTGAATCCCTGATGCCGTTGAACACATCGGTGCCACCCCGCGTATGGGGTCCGGGGCACTTCATGCCCCGGACCGAGCACGCCCCGACCGACCACGACACGCAGGGGAACGACCTTGGAACCCAACAGGCGCAGACGCCCGACCGGCGCACGACGCGTGACCTTCGCCGCCATGGCCCTGATGCTCGGCGGCGGTGGCCTCGTCGTGGCGAACGTCTACGCCTCGGCCTCCGAAGGCGGCTGGGGCGGGCAGGGCGCGGAGGCGACCGGACAGGTCAAGGCCGCCGGCATGGCCACGATCGACTGCCCCGATGTGGGCACCCAGTTGACGCAGGTGCCCGAGGCGGCCCGCGCCGACGTGGACCGCGAACTCGCCCAGCTGGACCAGCAGATCGCCGCCGCCTACCAGCAACTCCAGCAGGCGGCACCGGAGATACGGCAGGACCCGGTAGCCGCCGACGGTCCGATCATGAACCCGCTGAAGGACAAGCGGAAGGCGACCCTGGACCGCGTGGCCGACGCCATCGGCCGGGCCGGGAACCGCCCCGAGGGCCTCGACGCGCTCGCCGCCTGCACCATGCGCCCCGCCGAGAGCGCCCCGGGCGACAGTGCCTCGGCCGAGAGCACGCCTCCCGCCGCCACACAGGCCCCCGCCGACAACGGCCAGGCCCCCGCTCCGGGCCAGGGCGGCAACGGACCCGTCGCGGCGGACTACGTCGACATCAACTCCGTACAGCCCAACGTGCCCAACCCGGCCAAGGGTTCGGACGCCTCCGGCGGCACCTTCACCTCCGAGTGCGGCGTCAACGAGAACGGCCTGCGCAACTCCGACAACGTCATCGTGGCCCCCGGCGTCTCCAACGGTGCCCACCACTTCCACGACTACGTCGGCAACCAGTCCAACACCGCCTTCGCCAGCGACGACGACCTCGCCAAGGCCGCCACCTCCTGTGTGGACCAGGGCGACAAGTCCACGTACTACTGGCCGGTGCTGCGGCTGCAGAACGGCAAGCAGGAGAAGGACGCGGGCGCCCCGGGCGGCGGAACCGAGGGCAACGCGGGCGAGATCGTCACGCCCAAGCAGGTCACGATCACCTTCGAGGGCAACCCGCGCGGCAAGGTCACCGCCATGCCGCGGCTGCTCCGCATCATCACCGGCGACGCCAAGTCCTTCGTCAACGGCCCCGCCAACGCCAACGCGTCCTGGAGCTGCACCGGGTTCGAGGACCGGCAGCTGAAGGACAAGTACCCGATCTGTCCGGCCGGTTCGGACGTGGTGCGCACCTTCCGCTTCCAGAGCTGCTGGGACGGCCGCAACACCGACAGCGCCAACCACCGTACCCACGTGGCCTTCGCGGGCCAGGACGGCGCCTGCGCCGCGGGCTTCGAGCCCATCCCGCAGCTGGTGCAGCGCATCGTCTACGACGTGGACGCGCCGAGCCTCAACGACGGTGGCGCCACGGTGCCGTTGTTCGCGGTGGACTCCTTCCCCGAGCAGCAGCACAAGCCCGTCACCGACCACGGCGACTTCATCAACGTCTTCGACGACGGCCTGATGAACGAGATGGTCGACTGCATCAACTCCGGCCGCACGTGCGGTCCGCGTGGTGACGGCGGCGGCAACGGCAACGACAACGGCAACGACAACGGCGGTGGCGACGGCGGCGCCACGGCGAACCCGGGCGACGGCGGCAACGGCGACACCCCGGGCGACGGCGGCAAGAACGAGGGCGGTCAGAACGGCGGCGGCCAGAACGGCGGCGACAAGGGCACCACCGCGCCGTCCGAGGGCGGCAACCCCGACGACACCGCCACCGCGAGCAGCCCCGCCGAGGCGCCGAGGACCGACGCGACCGTCACCCCGACCGGCGACACCAAGAACGACGGTCGCGGCAACGGCGCCAAGCAGGACGACCCCGCCAAGACCACCGAGCCCGACGCGACCCGGCCGGCCCAGGCCCCGAAGGCGGACCGCACCACCGCCCCCGCCGAACAGGCCACCGAGACCGCCGGGGCCACCCCCTCGGTGTCGGCCACCGACAGCACGGGCGCGGCCGTCGTTCCGCAGACCACCACGCCTCCGCCCGCTACCGGCACCGAGCCGCAGACGTCCGGCGGCAGCCTCGCGGAGACCGGCGCGCAGCTCTGGCCCGCCGCGATCGGCGTCCTCCTGGCCCTCTCCGGCCTGGTGATGTTCCTGCGGGCGCGGCGTCTGCGCTACTGACCCGGAACGAACAGCCGTAGCGACAGGACAACGGCGGTGCGAGGGCGACGAGCCCCGCACCGCCGCTGTCGTCGTCTCAGCCCGCGTCCCGTCGGCAGTACAGGAAGACCTGCGGCTCGGGACCGCCGTCCGGATGCGCCGGAGTGAACAGCACGTTCTCCTCCGCCAGCACCGACAGCCCCGCGTCCGCCGCCAGCCGGGCGAATTCCTCCGCCGCGAAGCTCGTCACCCGCACCGGCTGTCCCATGAACGTCACGTCCACGCCCTCCACGTCGACCGGCACCGTCGCCAGCACGGCGAGCCCGCCCGGCCGCAGCGCGGAGGCCAACCTGCCCACCACGGCGACCTGTTCGGCGCGCGTCATCTGGAGCAGCGAGAAGTACGCGCACACCGCGTCGAACGACCCCTCGTCGAGCGGCAGTTCACGGACGTCCGCGAGCCGGAACTCCGCCTCCGGCACCTGGCGCGCGGCCAACTCGACCATCACCGGGGAGACATCGACGCCGAGCACCGTGTGCCCCGCGTCCACCAGGGTCCGCGCGGTCGGCCGTCCCGTCCCGCTGCCCACGTCCAGCACCCGGCTGCCCGGCTTCAGCCGCTCCACCAGCCAGCCCAGCGAGGCGAGATGGGGTGCGGAGGCGGCGAACGCCTCCTCGTAGGCGAGACCCAGCGCGTCGAACACCACGGCTGCCGGTGCCCGCTGTTCGTCCTCGGCCAAGACGGCTCCTCCCGTATCCCGTTCAGCTGCCCGGCATCGTCGCATCCCGGCCGGTGCGCCACAACGACACCGCTTGCGGCCCCCGGCGTCCGCAGGGCACGCTTCCGGGCGTGCCCACCTTGCTGATCGTCCACCACACCCCCTCGCCGAACTGCCAGGAACTCTTCGAGGCCGTCGTCTCCGGCGCGGAGACCCCCGAGATCGAGGGCGTCCGCGTCGTACGCCGTGCCGCCCTCGCCGCCACCGCCTCCGACGTGCTGGAGGCCGACGGCTACCTCCTCGGCACCCCCGCGAACCTCGGCTACATGTCCGGCGCCCTCAAGCACTTCTTCGACCAGGTCTACTACCCCTGCCTGGACGCGACCCGGGGCCGTCCCTTCGGCAGCTGGGTCCACGGCGGCAGCGACGTGACCGGCGCCCTGCGCGGCCTCGACGCCGTCACCACCGGCCTGGGCTGGCGCCGCGTCGCCGAGAACGTCACCGTCACCGGCACCCCCGCGAAGACCGACACGGAGGCGTGCTGGGAACTGGGCGCCACGGTGGCCGCCGCCCTGTCCGCCGAGGTCTGAGGGGGACGCCCGCCAGGGCCTCGCTTAACCCGTTCGAGTGGTCGGCCGACCCCGATACAGCGCGCCTCCGGAGGTGGCGGAGCGACCGCCGGGACGACGCGCCCGATCGCCCCACGAGCCCGGTGTCACGCGGATCCGGCGGGTCTCCCGAAGGCGCCCTCGCGGCCCCCGTCGCCTTCTCACCTGCGACCCGGACGGAAGTGCGGGCACGCAGACGCTGGCCGACGATGGGACCGAGGCCGTCTCCAGGGCCTGTCGTACACAGTCGAACCGAGGGAGCGTCGGATGCGAGCGGACGGCCACGCACCCGGACGGCCCATCAAGGGCGGACACCACGACGACGGACACGAGACGGCCGAACTGCTGCGGCGGGCCGCGCGCGACGTGCTCGACACCGCCGAGGGCATACGCGCGGTGGCCGCGCGCACCACGGCGGCGCTCTCCGCGCCGGCCCCCTCAGGACCGCGCCGCCGCCGCAGTCGCCTCTCCCCGGCCGCCCGCGCCGC
>NZ_WWIR01000053.1 GCF_009863025.1 Streptomyces sp. SID4985
GCGGGCGCCGTGGCGTACGGCCCCGCGCTCGCGGCCCGGCTGTCCTGGCGCGTGCTGCCGTGGGCCGCCTGGGCGGTGTCAGCGGCGTGGATCTTCTCGCTCGCGCTGGTCGACGGCTGGCACACCGGGATCGCCGCCCGGCTCACCGCCCCCAACGAGTATCTGCGGGTGATCGGCCGCTTCCACGACATCCCGGCCACCCTGCGCGACTTCGACCAGCACATCGTCAGCGGTACGCCCGGCGCCTGGCCCGCCCACATCGCCGGGCATCCTCCGGCCGCCACGGTCACCTTCGTGCTCCTGGACCGGATCGGGCTGGGCGGCGGGGCCTGGGCGGGGACCTGGTGCGTGATCCTTGGCGCGTCGGCGAGCGCGGCCGTCCTGGTCGCGCTGCGGGCCCTGGTGGACGAGCCGACGGCGCGCCGCGCGGCGCCCTTCCTGGTGTTCGCGCCCGCCGCTGTGTGGCTGGGCGCCTCGGCGGACGCCTACTTCGCGGCGGTCGCCGCCTGGGGGCTGGCCTGCCTGGCCCTCGCGGTCACCCGGCGCTCACTCCTGTGGGCGGCCGCCTCCGGCCTGCTGCTCGGCCTGACCCTCTATCTGTCCTACGGCCTGACGCTGATGGCCGTCGTCGCGCTCGCGGTGCTGTGGCTCGGCCGCGCCGGGATCCGCGCCCGTCCGGTGCTCCTCGTCGCGCTGGTGGCCGGACTGGCCGTCGTCCCGGTGGTGTTCACGCTGCTCGGCTTCAACTGGTGGACCGGCTATCACCTGCTGGTGATCCGCTACTACCAGGGCATCGGCGGCACACGCCCCTACGCCTACTGGATCTGGGCCAACCTCGCCTGCACGGCGGTCATCACCGGCCCGGCGACGGCGGCGGGGCTCGGCCGCGCGGGCTCGGCCCTGGCCCGCCGCACCGACCCGGCGGCCGTCCGGCTCGCGCTCCTGGC
>NZ_WWIR01000515.1 GCF_009863025.1 Streptomyces sp. SID4985
GGGCGGCGGCCAGCAGGGCGGGCCTGCGGACGGTCAGCCACTCGGCGGCGGCCTCCGCGCTCGCGAAGCGCAGCGCGGGGGGCAGCGAGCGCAGCTTCTCGCGGGCCTGCGGGCTGTCGGTCTCGACAGCGGCGCGGCAGGACTGCAGCAGCCGTACGTCACGCTCCAGGACGCGGGCGCGGGCCAGCTGGAGTTCGGCCGGGCGGTCCTCCTTCTCGGCGAGGGCGCGCAGCAGGGGGTGCAGACAGCCGGGCACCTCGTACTCGGGCAGCGCGGAGTCGGCGTGGCACAGCAGGCCCACGGCGGTGAGGTCGTCGAGGACGGCGCGGGCGCGGGTGGGCGAGCAGCCGGCCAGGGCTGAGGCGGTGTGCGGGTCGACGGTCCCGGCCGGGGCCTGGGAGAGCAGGCGCAGCAGCCGGGCGGAGGCGACGGGGAGCCGGTCGTGGACGAGCCGGAGGACACGGGTGAGCGGGGGGCTGTCGCTGCCGTCGTCGGAGTCGGCGTGCATCCGCTTGGCGAGGTCGGAGATCCCGGCCTGGGGCCGCGAGGCGAGCCAGCCGCCCGCCAGGGTGAGCGCGGCGGGCTGCCCCTGGCAGATCTCGGCCAGGCTCTCGGCGGAGCGCGGGTCGACGGTGACGCGCACCGATCCGGCCCAGCGGGTGAGGAGTTCGACGGCCGACTTGGTGTCGAGGCCGCCCAGGGTGCAGGGGCGGACGTCGGCGATGCCGGTGAGCGGGCCCGCGGAGACGGCGACGACCAGACAGTCCGGGGCGTCCGGGAGAAGGGCGTCGACCTGTTCGGCACCGGTCGCGTCGTCCAGCAGGAGCAGGGTCCGGCGGCCGGTGAGGGCGGTGCGCAGCACCTCGGTCAGGACGTCCTCGGGGGCTCCGGCGGGCGGGCGCACGCCGAGGGCGGTGAGCAGGTCGCGGGCGGTGCGCTCGACCGGTACGGGGGTGCCGTCGGGGTCGCTGAGCCGGGCGCGCAGGACGCCGTCGGGGTAACGGGGAGCGACCTGGCGGACGAGTTCCTCGGCGAGGGCGGTGCGGCCGGAGCCGGGGCGCCCGGCGATGAGGAGGACCCTCGCGCGGGGGGCCTTGCGCCCGGCGAGGGTGTCCAGTCCCGTGCGCTCGATGTCGGCGCGCAGTTCCTTCAACTCCCGTGTGCGGCCCAGGAACGAGGCCGGTGCGGCTGGAGGCTCCGCCGGCCGCACGTCGTTCTGGTCCACCGCCTGATCCGTCACGGGTCACGCTCCCGTCCCACCGCACGCGCACAGCCCGCCGGTTCTTCCGGTACGGGCGATTCCAGAGCCTAGTTCACGCTCTGCGACCTTCCCGTGCGAGCGGGGCGGGTACATCCCCCGATCGGATCAGGCGATGGTCACACCAATACCGTCACACCTGCCTCACACCTGCCGTCCCGCGTACGGTCACGCGCTGAACGGTCGCGCGGGCCACGGCGCGTCGGCCGGGCGCAGCGCGTCCAGGCCCTCCCCGCCGCGCGCGGCGACCAGCGAGAGGACGCCCACGACCAGGCAGTTGTTGTGCACGTCCCCGGCGAGGACCAGCCGGACCAGCTCGTCGACGGGCACGCGGGCGTACCCCATGTCCTGCTCCTCGTGCTCCGTCTCGAAGCGCTCGCCCTCCGCCTCGGCGAGGTCGCGGGCGAGGAAGATCCGCACCGCCTCGTCGCAGCCGCCCGGGGTGGTGTAGACGTCGGCGAGGACCCGCCAGTCCTCGGCCTTGACGTGCGCCTCCTCGTACAGCTCGCGCTGGGCGGCGTGCAGCGGGTTCTCGCCGGGCACGTCTAGCAGGCCCGCCGGGATCTCCCAGAGCTTGTGGCGCACCGGGTGGCGGTACTGGTTGATCAGCAGGACCCGGTCCTCCTCGTCCAGGGCGAGGACGGCGACGGAGCCGGGGTGGACCTGGTAGTCGCGGCGGACCACCGAGCCGTCGGGCATGACCACGTCGTCCGTGCGGACGGAGGTCTTGTTGCCCTTGAAGGGGGTCGCGGTACCGCGGACCTCCCACTCCTCGGGGGTGTCCTTGATCGTCATGCCCTGTCCTTCCCGTCACGCAAAAGAAAACCGGGGTGCGTCCCTGTTGAAGGTTCGCACCCCGGTCACCGTAACAATCGGTGTGTTACTTGGAGTTCTTCGGCTTGCCCGCCGTCTTGCGCTCGACGGAAGCCTTCACCAGGCCCGCGAACAGCGGGTGCGGCCGGGTCGGCCGGGAGCGCAGCTCGGGGTGGGCCTGCGTGGCGACCAGGTAGGGGTGGACGTCACGCGGGTACTCGACGTACTCGACGAGCTTGCCGTCGGGCGAGGTGCCCGAGAAGAGGACACCGGCCTTCTTCTCCAGCTCGGCGCGGTACGCGTTGTTGACCTCGTAGCGGTGGCGGTGCCGCTCCTCGACGTACTCCTTGCCGTCGTAGACCTCGCGCACGATGGAGCCCTCGGCCAGCTTGGCCGGGTACATGCCCAGGCGCATGGTGCCGCCCATGTCGCCCTCACCGGCGACGATGTCCATCTGCTCGGCCATGGTGGAGATGACCGGGTGCGCGGTGGACGGGTCGAACTCGGTGGAGTTGGCGTCGGCGATGTCGGCCAGGTTGCGCGCGGCCTCGATCACCACGCACTGGAGACCCAGGCACAGGCCGAGCAGCGGGATCTTGTTCTCGCGGGCGTAGCGGATCGCGCCGACCTTGCCGAGCACACCGCGGTCGCCGAAGCCGCCGGGGATGCAGATGCCGTCCACGTCGCCGAGGGCGGCGGCGGCACCGGCCGGGGTCTTGCAGTCGTCCGAGGTCACCCACTTGATCTTGACGCGGGCCTTGTTGGCGAAGCCGCCCGCGCGCAGCGCCTCGGTGACCGACAGGTAGGCGTCGGGCAGGTCGATGTACTTGCCGACCAGGGCGAGGGTGATCTCGTGGTCCGGCTTGTGGACGCGGTCCAGCAGGTCGTCCCAGGTCGTCCAGTCCACGTCGCGGAAGGGCAGGTCGAGCTTGCGCACGACGTAGGCGTCCAGGCCCTCGCCGTGGATGACCTTCGGGATGTCGTAGATCGAGCGGGCGTCGGGGCAGGCCACGACGGCGGCCTCGTCCACGTCGCACATCAGCGAGATCTTGCGCTTGATGGCGGTGGGGACCTCGCGGTCGCAGCGCAGCACGATGGCGTCGGGCTGGATACCGATGTTGCGCAGCGCGGCGACGGAGTGCTGGGTCGGCTTGGTCTTCAGCTCGCCGGAGGGGCCGATGTACGGCAGCAGCGAGATGTGGACGACGAAGACGTTGTCCCGGCCGACCTCGTGGCGGACCTGGCGGACGGTCTCCAGGAACGGCAGCGACTCGATGTCGCCGACCGTGCCGCCGACCTCGGTGATGACGACGTCCACCTCGTCGGTGGCCATGCGCCGGATGCGGTGCTTGATCTCGTTGGTGATGTGCGGGATGACCTGCACGGTGTCGCCCAGGTACTCGCCGCGCCGCTCCTTGGCGATCACGGTGGAGTAGACCTGGCCGGTGGTGACGTTCGCGGAGCCGTCGAGGTCGCGGTCGAGGAAGCGCTCGTAGTGGCCGATGTCCAGGTCGGTCTCGGCGCCGTCGTTGGTGACGAACACCTCGCCGTGCTGGAAGGGGTTCATCGTGCCCGGGTCCACGTTCAGGTACGGGTCGAGCTTCTGCATCACGACGCGCAGGCCGCGAGCCTTGAGCAGCATTCCGAGGCTCGAGGCGGTGAGGCCCTTGCCGAGCGAGGAGGCGACACCCCCGGTGACGAAGATGTGCTTGGTCGTCGTAGATTTCGGCGGCATGGCCAAGAGGGGGCTCCCGTGGTCGCTGTCTGTGATGCGGAACGGCCGTCGGCCCGGAGGATCATGTCTTCCTCGCGGTGGCGCCGTCGCTGCGGTTCGGGGGTTTTACGCCCACCGGTCCACGGGCTACCAGGGTATCAGCGCCCGGAGGGAATGGCGTCCGGGCACGCTCCGCGACGACCCGGGCACGCGGCTGTGACCAGCGCGGGGGCGGTGTCCGGGCCGGTCGCGGGGTTCTCACCCGGTGCTCACTCGTTCGGCTCACACGGGTTGTCCGGAGCGGCGCGCAGATCATCTACGTGCGTCGTATCCTGCTCGGACACTCGCTGCCGAGCCCGGCCGGAACGACGGCACACCCCCGCCCGCACCACCCGCCGGAGGCAACCACAGCGTGGCAGTTCGTCGAGCGAGGACTGCCGTTTGCCTCAGGGCTCGGACGGCTGCTTTGCTTCACCGCTCAACGACGCACAACCGACGATCCCTTGACCGCACCAAGCGACAGCCCCCTCGCGCGGGGGGTGACGTGGCCGTTCGACTGGAGTTGCACGTGGCCGGGCGCATCGAAGACTACGCACTCATCGGAGACATGCAGACGGCGGCGCTGGTCTGCCGGGACGGCACGGTGGACTGGCTGTGCCTGCCCCGTTTCGACTCCCATGCCATCTTCGCCGGCCTGCTGGGCACCGAGGAGCACGGCTTCTGGCGGATCGGCCCGGCGCACGCGGCCGACGCGCCGCCGCCCAAGGCCGCGCGGCGGAGCTACCGGGGCGACTCGCTGATCCTGGAGTCGGAGTGGGACACCCCGAGCGGCACGGTCCGGGTGACCGACTTCATGCCGCCGCGCGACGGCGCCCCGCAGCTCATCCGGATCGTGGAGGGCGTCAGCGGCCGGGTGCCGATGCGCTCGGAGCTGCGGATGCGGTTCTCCTACGGCCGGGTGGTGCCGTGGGTGCACAAGCACGACAACCGCACGGTGGCGGTCGCGGGGCCGGACTCGGTGTGGTTCGACACGGACGCCGAGACCTACGGCAAGGATCTGACGACGTACTCCGACTTCACCGTCGCACCCGGTGAGCGGGTGGCGTTCACGATCTCCTGGCAGCCCTCGCACAAGGAGCCGCCGCCGCTGCCCGAGCCGGAGCAGTCGCTGGAGGCGACGGAGGACTTCTGGCGTGACTGGGTCGAGCAGTGCACGTACCACGGCCCCTACCGCGAGGCCGTGATCCGCTCGCTGATCACTCTGAAGGCGCTGACGTACGCCCCGACCGGCGGCATCGTCGCCG
The DNA here is from genome assembly GCF_009863025.1 of Streptomyces sp. SID4985. Taxonomy (GTDB): domain Bacteria; phylum Actinomycetota; class Actinomycetes; order Streptomycetales; family Streptomycetaceae; genus Streptomyces. The sequence goes on from NZ_WWIR01000515.1 coordinate 5,090, forward strand.
CGCCCACCACCTCGCTGCCCGAGGACATCGGGGGCGTGCGGAACTGGGACTACCGCTACACCTGGCTCCGGGACGCGGCGATCACCCTGTCCTCGCTGCTGCGCACCGGCTACCGCGACGAGGCCCGCGCCTGGCGCGAGTGGCTGCTGCGGGCGGTCGCGGGCGACCCGGAGAACCTCCAGATCATGTACGGCATCGCCGGTGAGCGCGAGCTGGGCGAGGCCGAGCTGGACTGGCTGCCGGGGTACGAGCACTCGACGCCGGTCCGGGTCGGCAACGGCGCGGCGCACCAGCTCCAGCTGGACGTGTACGGCGAGGTCATCGAGGCGCTGCACCTGGGGCACATGACCGGACTCGCCCGCAACGACTACGCCTCGGTGCTCCAGATGAAGCTGATCCGCTATCTGGAGGACCACTGGCGGGAGCCGGACGAGGGCATCTGGGAGGTGCGCGGGCCGCGCCGGCAGTTCGTGCACTCCAAGGTGATGGCCTGGGTCGCCGTCGACCGCACGATCAAGCTGATCGAGTCCGGCGACGCCGAGGGCCCGCTGGAGCGCTGGAAGGAACTGCGCGACGAGATCCACCGCGAGGTCTGCGAGAAGGGCTACGACCCGGAGCGCAACACCTTCACGCAGTACTACGGCTCCAAGGAACTGGACGCCTCCCTGCTGCTCATCCCCCAGATGGGCTTCCTGCCCCCCGACGACAAGCGCGTCATCGGCACCATCGAGGCGATCCAGCGCGAGCTGTCCACCCCGGACGGCTTCATCCTGCGCTACCCCACCGACGGCGAGCACGAGGGCGTGGACGGCCTCCCCGGTGACGAGGGCGCCTTCCTCGCCTGCTCGTTCTGGATGGCGGACGACCTGGCGATGATCGGCCGGGTGGACGAGGCCCGCAAGCTGTTCGAGAAGCTCCTCGGCCTGCGCAACGACCTCGGCCTGCTCGCCGAGGAATGGGACCCGCGCCTCAAGCGCCAGGTGGGCAACTTCCCGCAGGCGTTCAGCCATGTGCCGTTGATCGACACGGCACTGCGGCTGACGGCTTCGGGTGCGTACGGGGGCTGACGGGGTGTCCGACACGACCGCCGCGTATCCGTCCCTGGTCCATGCCCTGGCCGAGGTGGTCGTCGACCTGACCTGGTTCATCGAGGGCGCCGACGACGAGCGGATGGACCAGGACGACGCCGTGAAGGCGCTGGAGGGCGTCGCGGCGGTGATGGGCCGGCTGTCGGCGGGCCAGCGGGGCGAGTTGCTGGCGGTGATCGAGGGCATGGCCGGGGCGGAGACCGACCCCCGGCGCCGGGCGTTCCTCCGGGACTTCCCGGAGGGCTTCGGCCTCTAGGGCTGCCCCTTGCGGATGACCGGGATGCCGCGCGCGCCTAGGCTGGGAGCGCATTCTGCCCCCGATCTCGGAAGGGGGCGGCCATGGCTTCCCTCTCGAAGGCGGGTGCGGCGTTGGCCGTGCTGCGCGAGGAGTTGGCCGGAGAGGTGTTCGCGCCGGGGGACGCGGGCTACGACGAGGCCAGGGCCGTCTACAACGGGATGATCGACCGGCGGCCCGCCGTGATCGCCCAGTGCGCGGACACGGCGGACGTCATCCGGGCCGTGCGGTTCGCGCGGGAGCTGGATCTGCCGGTCGCGGTGCGCGGGGGCGGGCACAGTGTGGCCGGTACGGCGCTGGGGGACGGCGCGGTGGTGGTGGATCTGCGCCGGATGCATCAGGTGGACGTCGACCTGGAGGCCCGTGAGGTGCGGGTCGGGGGCGGGGCGACCATGAGCCACATGGACCGGGCCACCCAGCCGTACGGCCTGGCCACGACCGGCGGGCGGGCCTCCACGACCGGGGTCGGCGGGTTCGTGCTCGGCGGTGGCACCGGCTGGCTGGACCGGATCTACGGGCTCGCCGTCGACAATCTCCGCTCGGTGGAGCTGGTGACCGCCGACGCCGAGCCGGTGCGCGCCAGCGCCCGGGAGAACCCCGAGCTGTTCTGGGCGCTGCACGGCGGTGGCGGCAACTTCGGCGTGGCGACCGCGCTCACGCTGGGCCTGCACGAGCTGCCCGAGTTCTCGATCGCGCTGCTGCTGTTCGCGCCGGAGGACGGCCCCGAGGCGGTCCGCACGTTCCGTGACGTGATCGCGGCGGGCCCCGACTCCCTGAGCGGCGCCACGATCTACCTCACCGGCCCGCCCTTCGAGTTCGTCCCCGAGCAGATGGTGGGCCGACTGGTCTGCGCGGTGCTGGTCACGCACGCGGGCTCCCTCGACCTGCTCCACGAGCTGGCGGCACCGCTGCTGGCACTGCCGTACGAGGGCGGGCTGGTCGGCGAGATGCCGTACGCCGACGTGCAGTGCATGATCGACGATCCGCCGGGGCTGCGGAACTACTGGTCGGCCGAGTATCTGACCGGGATGCCGGACGACCTGGTGAACGTGTACTGCGCCCTGTCCGCGAGCGAGCCCGTGCCGACCGCCACCCAGCACATCCTGTTCCCGCAGGGCGGCGCGATCGCCGCGGGGCCGCACGAGTACCCGGTGTCGTACCGGGACGCGGCCTGGGTCGCGCACCCCTTCGCCGTCTGGGAGGACCCCGCCGACGACACCCGGGCGGTCGACTGGGTGCGTGAGGTCCGCGCGGCGGTGAAGCCGTGGAGCACGGGCGACGTCTATCTGAACTTCATCGGCGACGAGGGCGCGGAGCGGGTCCGCGCGGGGCTCGGCGCGGAGAACCTGCTGCGCCTGGAGAAGGTGAAGCGGGCGTACGACCCGGACAACGTGTTCCGCTTCAACCACAACATCCGGCCGCTCTGACCAGGCGGAGCCGCACGGCCGGGGCTGTCGGAGCGGCGGGCGCGCGGGTAGCGTCCGGCGCATGGACAGCGGTACGGAGAGCGGGGCCGCCCCGCGCGGCGCGGGGATAACCGTCCGGCGCGCCCTGGAGCTGCCGGGGCTGCGCGGCGGGCTGCCGGAGATCCTGGCGGGCGGCGACCGCCTGGGGCGCACGGTGCGCTGGGTGCACGCGGGCGAGGTGCCGAACATCGCCTCGCTGCTCAAGGGCGGCGAGCTGCTGCTCACCACCGGGTACGGGCTCGGCACGCGCCCCGCCGAGCAGCGGGCGTTCGTGCGGACGCTTGCCGAGCGGGGCATCGCCGCGCTGGTGGTGGAGCTGGGCCCGCGCTTCACCCGGCTGCCCGCCGCCCTGGTGGACACGGCGCGGGCGACCGGGCTGCCGCTGGTGCAGCTGCATCGCGAGGTGGCGTTCGTGACCGTCACCGAGGAGATCCACACCGAGATCGTCAACGGGCACTACGCCCTGCTCCAGCGGGCGGAGGAGGTGCACCGCCGCTGCACCGAGGCGCTGCTCGGCGGGGGCGGGGTGCCGCAGATGCTGGGCATCCTGGCGGACTTCGCGGCCAACCCGGTGTTCCTGGAGACGGCGGACGGCCGGCTGCTGTACGCGGCCGGGGCGGGCCCCGAGGGCGCGGACGCCCTGCAGGTGTGGGAGAGGCTGCGCGGGAAGCAGCGGGATGTACCGCCACCGGCCGGTTCGGTCCTGGTGGACGTGCCCGGGGGCGGTCCGGGGCGGGGTTCCGTACGGGCGCGGCTTGTGCTGCTGCCGGTGCGCGGGCCGCTGGCCCCGGTGCACCGGATGGCGGCCGAGCGGGCGGCCGGGATCGTCGCCGTGGTGCTGATGCAGGCCCGGCAGGAGGAGGAGCTGGCGGCACGGGGCCGGGGCGACTTCCTGAGCGACCTCGCCGAGGGCCGGATCGCCGCCGAGGACGCCCCCGCGCAGGCCCGGGTGCTGGGCTTCCGGCCCGGCGAGGGCCCGCTGCTGCCGGTCGTGATGCGGGTCGGGGACTGTGTCGGCCCGGGCGCGGGGTGGGCGGTGCTGGCGCAGGCGGTGGCGAAGGAGCTGGCCTCGGTGGGGGTGCCGGTGCTGCTGGGGGTGCGGCCGGTGGAGGGCCGGGTGCCGGTGCTCGCGGGGCTGCGGGCCGAGTCGGAGCGGGCGGCGGTCGCGGACCGGG
>NZ_WWIR01000516.1 GCF_009863025.1 Streptomyces sp. SID4985
GGCGGCGGGCAGGGTGCCCGCGGTGCCGCGCAGCCGGGCGGGCATCGCGCCGAGCACGCCCGGCTTGCGGCCGCCCTTGGCGAAGTCCGCACCGGGTTCCAGGACGAGCACCACACCGGTGAAGCTGCCGTCGAACTCGTCCATGGGCACGAACCGGCGGCCCTTGGCGGGGTCGTTGATGTACACCCCGCGCCGGCCGAAGCGGCGGCCCATGCCGTCGTAGACGACGTAGTGGTTGAACTCCCAGAACAGCACGGCCGGTGCGCGCACCTCGGCGAGGGCGGCCAGGTCCATCTGCATGCCCTTGGCGGTCAGCCCGTAACTACGGGCCGCCTTCAGGAGGTTGCTCGCGCGCGAGCCGTCGCGGGAGACACCGCACGCGATGCGCAGCTCCTCCAGCGGGACATGGCGGCCGTAGTGGCCGAGCACCATCGCGAGGGAGGCGGCGCCGCACTCGACGGCCTCCATCTGGAGGACGGTGGGGGTACGGACCGTGCCGCCACGGCCCTTGGGGACCGGGCGCCGGGGCGGGGCGGCGCGTCTGCGGCTACGGGTGTCGGGGTCCTGCCCCGTCTGGACGGTCACGGGAGCAGCCAATCGAGGGGGCGCTGGTCGGCCAGCCGGACCGAACCGGTGGCCAGGGTCATGGAGTCGAGCCGGAACGGCGGCCCGTCGGCGGAGGACCAGCGGTAACCGCTCTTCGCCGAGGCCGACTTCTCCAGCTTCACGGTCACGGCGACCGGGCGCTCCTCACGGGTGAACTGCTCGCCGAGCTGGCTGTCGCCGAGGAACGCGGCGATCGACTGCGCCGACTGGGCGGTGCGGTCCACCGACTTCACCCGGCCGCGCAGCACGCCGTAGCGCTCGGCGGGCACGGAGGAGACGGTCAGGTCGACCTCCGCGTGCGCCGGGATCGAGGCGGCGTTCTCGGCGGGCACGTACACCGTCGCGTACAGCGGGTCGTCCGCGTGCGCGACCTTCTCGACGGCGGCCACATTGGCGCCGGTCTGGATGATCTGCCCGATCGTCGCGGCGAGCGCGGTGATCCGTCCGGCCGCGACCGTGCGGATGAGTGAATCGCCTTGCGCGGTACGGACCTTGAGGACGGGCGCGTTCGCGTCGAGGCGGTCGCCCTGCTGCGCGAGCACGGCCGTCACCTGCCCGGCGACGGGGCTCTGGAGCAGGTAACTGCCCTGCGCGTGCGTGAGGATGGCGGGGGCGCTCACCGTGGAGGTGACCGAACCGGTCACCGCCCACACGGAGGCGGCCGCCATCACGACGACGGTGACACCCAGCGCGAGCCAGCCCTGCGGGCGCGCGAGCCGCACCGGGAGGTCGAGTTCCTCCGGCGACTGGAGCTTGGCGAGGGCCTGTTGGCGGAACTGCACGGAACTTCCCTCACCCGAGGAGAGACGACATCACGGAAGCCGCGGCGGAGACCTGGGCGGAAACCGCCGCGGAACGCCCGAGAGTCCCGGAGCCGGCGGACGGCTCCGGGACTTCGGTGAAACCAGGTGCGATCAGAGACCGGCGACCAGGTTGGTGACCGGCTGGGTGTTCAGGCCGGTGACGCCCTCGACGGTGCCGATGGCGGTGTCCACCACGCCGGAGACCGGGACGATGCCGTTGACGGCGCCGGTCACGGTGTTGAGGGCGTTCACGGACAGGCCGCCGGAGACGTTGTCCAGCTCGGCGTCCGAGATCTCGACGGTCTCAACCTGGGGGGTGGAGTTCATGGTGGAACTTCCCTTCATATGGATATCTCACAAGGGGGAGAGCGGCCCCCTCTGGGGGACAGATGGACCGCCGCGTCCGCGAGCACCCGGGGGTCGCCGTCTCCGGCAGCCCCTGAGCGGTCCCCGCGGTGCGATGGATCAAAGCACGCACGCAGCGCCCGCTTCCACCTGAACAAGCCCCTCACCAGGCGTTTCTGTCGGTAATGGGGGGCGATGGTGCAGGCGTGCGCACCGGGTCGTGGCCACTCCTTCACATGCCGGGCGCCCGGCGCGCGCCGACTCGTACGTTCCTCCGGCGGCGAATCCGGCACTCCTCTCCAAAGGCGCGTTGCGGGAGCGCGCGGATGTGCAGATCCGGCCTCTCCGGTGACCCGCTTGGGCAGTCGGTGTGCAGATTCCCTGAAGCAACGATTCCGGTACACGTCCTGGACGGACCGTCACCTGACGGAGCCCCAGCGTGACGATTCGGACCCGCCGCCCTTGCGGTACGGCCCCCGGGGCGAGGCGGACACCCCTGGCGCGGTGGCTGATTCGCTTTGCCCGGAAGGAAGTTGGCGAACGGAGTTGAACGCTCCGCGCACCGCGCCCGTACTTGTGGCCGTCCGGGCGCCCCCGATCCAACTGCCCCAGCGGCAGACCCCCGTCCCCCACTGGAGGTCGAGAAGGTTGAGTCACAAGCGAATGCCCAAGCGCAAGGCCGCGATAGCGGTGGGCGGCGTCGCGGCGCTCGGAGCCGCGGCCCTCCTGCTGCCCAACGCCATGGCGTCCCAGGACAAGGACGCGACCGCCGCCGCAGGCACCGCCAAGACGCTGAAGGCCACCGACGCCTCCACGCTCAGCGCCCAGATCCAGAAGCAGCTCGGCACCGCGTTCGCCGGTTCCTACTACGAGAACGGCAAGCAGCAGCTCGTCGTCAACGTGGCCCGGGGCGACCAGAACGCCATGGCGCAGGCCCAGCAGGCCGGTGCCACCGTCCGCGAGGTCGACAACAGCACCACCGAACTCAAGGCCGCCGCACAGACGTTGAAGACCAAGGCGACCATCCCGGGCACCGCCTGGGCGGTGGACCCGCGCACCAACAGGGTGATCGTCAGCGCCGACAGCACGGTCACCGGCGCCAAGTGGGACCGGCTGGAGTCCACCGTGGCCGGGCTCGGCTCGAACATGGCCACCCTCAGAAAGTCCTCCGGCACCTTCAAGACCTTCGTCTCGGGCGGCGACGCCATCTTCTCCCAGGTCGAGGGCGGCAACGTGCGCTGCTCCCTCGGCTTCAACGTCACCGCCTCCGACGGCAGCCCCGCCTTCCTGACGGCCGGTCACTGCGGCGTCGCCGCCAAGGAGTGGTCCGACTCGCAGACCGGTCAGCCCATCGCCACGGTGGACCAGGCGACCTTCCCCGGCGAGGGCGACTTCTCACTCGTGAAGTACGACGACCCGGCGACCCAGGCCCCCAGCGAGGTCAACGCGGGCAACGGCCAGACCGTGCCGATCGCCCAGGCCGTGGAGGCCACCGTCGGCTCCACCGTGTTCCGCATGGGGTCCACCACCGGGCTGCACAACGGCCAGGTGACCGGCCTGGACGCCACGGTCAACTTCCAGAGCGAGACCGACCCCAACGGCGTGGACACCGTCACCGGTCTCATCCAGACCAACGTGTGCGCCGAGCCCGGCGACTCCGGCGGCTCCCTGTTCACCCAGGACGGCGGCGCGGTCGGTCTGACCTCCGGCGGCAGCGGCGACTGCACCAGCGGCGGCGAGACCTTCTTCCAGCCGGTCACCACCGCCCTCGCGGCCACCGGCGCCACCCTCGGCGACGGCGGCCAGGCGGGCGCGGGTGGCGAGGCCGGTGCGGGCGA
>NZ_WWIR01000517.1 GCF_009863025.1 Streptomyces sp. SID4985
CGTGTCGGTGTAGGGGCGCAGACGCCGTCCGGCGCCGGCCGCCAGCACGAGGCCGATCATGCGGTTTCTCCTTCGTCGTGAACGGCGGGCGCCCCTGCGGACACCCAGAAGCGGATGCTCTCCGCGAGCACCAGCAAGGCGATGACCACGGCGAGGACCGTGAGCGCGACGGTGAACGCGGAGGCGGTCAGCAGCGCGGCCAGAACGGCGACGAGCAGAACCCGTCCCTCCTGACCGCCGATGGCACGCACGAGCCACGCGGGCGGCGCGCCGGCGCCGCCGCGGATGCGGTACACCGTGTCGTAGTGATGGTAGGCGACCGCTGCCACCAGGCCGAATGCCGCCGGGAGGGCCCCGGGTACGTCGGCGCGGGCGGCGAGGGCGAGGACCGTGCCGTACTCGGCGGCGCGGAAGAAGGGCGGCACGAGCCAGTCGAGGGCGCCCTTGAGCGGGCGGGCGACGGCGAGGGCCGAGGCGATGACGTAGAGGACGGCGCCGACGACGGGGAGCGGGCTGCCGTAGCCGGGCAGCGCCGAGCAGACGACCACGGCGGCGGTGCCGAGGAGGGCGACGGCGGGGGCGCCGTAGCCGGGCAGGCCGCGCTTGAACAGGCGGCTCAGCCGCTCCGCGAGCGGGCCGGGGTCGGCCAGGTCCACCAGCGCCTGGGCCGCCCGGTCCGTGCGTCGCGCCTTGCGGGTCACCGAGCGCAGCACGCGGCCCGCCGTGGTGTACGTCGCGGCGAAGGCGCAGCCGATCAGGAGGACGTAGAAGGTGATGCGGGGCGTGGTCGCGGCGGTGAGGACGGCGATCATGGCCCAGCGTTCGCCGATGGGCAGGACGATCATGCGGCGGACCCAGACCGTCCAGCCGACGCTGTCCAGCTTGCCGGAGAGGGCGGCGGTGGGGCTGGTGTTGGCGGTGGCGTCGTGGTTGGCCTCGTTGAAGGAGAAGTCCACGACGTGGCGGCAGGTCTGGAGGATCATCGCGGCGAGCGCGAGGGCCCAGACGTCATCACCGCCGCGGGCCGCGCCGAGGGCGAGACCGGCGTAGTAGGCGTACTCCTTGGCGCGGTCGAAGGTGGCGTCGAGCCAGGCGCCGAGGGTGGAGTACTGGAGGGAGTAGCGGGCGAGCTGGCCGTCGGTGCAGTCCAGCACGAAGGAGGCGATCAGCAGGACACCTGCGGCGATGAACCCGGCGCGGGTGCCCGTCGCGGCCGAGGCCGCCGCTATGAGCGCGGTGATCAGCGAGGCGGTGGTGACCTGGTTCGGCGTGAGGCCCCGGCGGGCGCACCAGCGGGCGATGTAGCGCGAGTACGGGCTGATGCAGAAGGTGGTGAAGAAGCCGTCGCGGGACTTCACGGCGGACTTCAGGCGTACGGCCTCGTCGTCGACGGCGGCGACGGCCTGCCGGGCCTCGTTGCGGGCCTGGGGGTCGGCGGGGACGGTGGCGACGAGGCTGCCAAGGTCGGGGCGGTGGACCTCGCCGTAGTCGGCGTCCAGGGCGGTGACCAGGCGGTCGGGCAGGCTGTCCACGGCGACGGCGGTACCGCCGCCCGCCGCGGTCTCGCGGGTCAGGGCCCGGCCGAGCGCCTGACGGGCGGCGGGCTGCGCGGT
>NZ_WWIR01000518.1 GCF_009863025.1 Streptomyces sp. SID4985
GGCGGGGGCCTTGTGCGGGGCGGCGTTGTCGCCGGGGCCCGCGCAGCCGGTGAGGACGGCGGCGGCGGTCAGTGCGGCGACGCCGCAGCGCAGGGCGGTCGAGCGCAACCGCGCCCGAATTTTATCGTTTTGTACGACGGCTCGCATGGTGCCGGATCCTGGCAGGCCGGAGCCCCGTGACCGGCCCGACACCGCCGCCGGAGGCGTACGGTCCACCGACTGGCCCACAATGAGCCGGTGAACGACCAGCTCTCCTCCTTCCACGCCCTTCGCACCGACGAGGGCCGGGCCCTGCTCGACGAGGTGCGCGGCACCGCCCCGGCCGACGAACTCGCCGTCGCGACCCGGCTGCGCCGCACCCACCCCGTCGAACTGGTGTCGGCCGCGCTGGGGCAGGCCCGGCTGCGGCAGCGGGCGGCGGCCAAGTTCGGGGCCGGGGACGCGGAGCGGATGTTCTTCACCCCGAACGGGGTCGAGCAGTCGACCCGGACCAGCGTGGCGGCGTACCGCGCGGAGCGGATGCGGGCGCTCGGGGTGACCTCGGTGGCCGACCTGTGCTGCGGGATCGGCGGCGACGCGATCGCGCTGGCCCGCGCGGGCATCCGGGTCCTGGCCGTGGACCGCGACCCGCTGACGGCGGCGGTGGCGCGGGCGAACGCGGAGGCGCTGGGCCTGGACGACCTGATCGAGGTGCGCGAGGCGGACGTCACCGAGGTGGACACGGCCGGGTACGACGCGGTGTTCGTGGACCCGGCGCGGCGCGGCGGCCGGGGCCGCATCTTCGACCCCGAGGCGTACTCCCCGCCCCTGTCCTGGGCGGTCACGGCGGCCCGTACGGCCCCGCGCGCCGCGCTGAAGATCGCCCCCGGCATCCCGCACGAGGCGGTGCCCGCCGAGGCCGAGGCCGAGTGGATCTCGGACGCCGGGGACGTGAAGGAGGCCGTGCTGTGGTTCGGCACCGGCACCCCGGGCGGCGTCCGCGCCACCCTGCTCCCGGGCCCCCGCACCCTGCTCGGCCGCGGCCTGCCCGACCCGGCGGTCCGCCCGGTCGGCCGCTACCTCTACGAGCCCGACGGCGCCGTCATCCGCGCCCACCTCGTCGCCGAGGTCGCCGAGGACCTGTCCGGCGGCCTCCTGGACGAGACCATCGCCTACATCACCGCCCACACCCTGCGCCCCACCCCGTACGCCACCGCCTACGAGATCACCGACCAACTCCCCTTCAACCTCAAGAAGTTGAAAGCCTTCCTCCGCGAACGCCAGGTCGGCACCCTCACCGTCAAGAAGCGCGGCTCAGCGGTCGAACCGGAGGAACTCCGCCGCAAGGTGAAGCCGCAGGGGCCCAACTCCGCGACCGTGTTTCTCACGCGGGTGGCGGGGGCGCCGACGATGCTGATCGGGCATCCGGCGGCGTAGGGGCGCCCGCTCAGGCTGCGACGATCGACTTGCCCACGGCGAAGCCCTTCGCCGGGCCCTCCGGGATCACCGCGTCCGTCCCGTACGGAACCCGGTGCTCGTCGGCGTACTTGCCCTTCTTCGCGTCGGGGGACGTCAGCACCAGCACGGCCCCCTCGTCGTCGTAGTCGTCGACGATCACGTAGACCGGAATGCCGGCCCGGGCGTATTCGCGGTGCTTGCGGGCGCGGTCGCGCTGGAGGTTGCGGTGGCCCGGGGATGTCACCTCGATGACCACCTTGACACCGGCGGCGTCGACACCGAGACCCTCCTCGTCGGGAATGTCGTCGAGGTCGACGGGGGCGACAAAGAGGTCCGGGATCCAGACCTTCTGCCGATGGATCACATTGCCGTCGTTATGGGCTGCATAGCCACTGCCTGCCAGATGAGCGTCCAGCGCTCGACGGAGACGGCCGATGAGCACGGTATGACGACGGCGACCGGTAGGCGACACCTCGATGGCCCCCTCGATGATCTCGGCGCGGTAGCCCTCGGGGAGATCCATGGCCTTCCACGCCTGCCACAGGACCTCGTCCAGGTCGGAAACCGGCTCGGGAACCGGCTGATCCGTCACCACCGGGGCCACCACCTCTTCTGCGAGAGCGGTCATCGTGAAGCACCTCCTCCTTCAAGTGTGGGCATGTGCGCCGCTGCGGCACAAGCGACAAGGAAACGCTAGGGAAGCCCCTGCACCTGACGCTCCGTAACCTCTGCCGATCATCCAAACGGGTGATCACGCCGACGGCGCCCCCGTGCTAGACCGCACCACCAGGCTCGTCGCCAGTTCCACGCGGGTGGAGGCGGAGGCGGAGTCCGGGCGGCCGAGGTCGAGGACCAGGCGGGCGGCGGCCTCGGCCATTTCGGTCAGGGGCTGGCGGACGGTGGTCAGTGGGGGGCCTACCCAGCGGGCGACGGGGAGGTCGTCGAAGCCGACGACGCTGACGTCCTCGGGGACGCGGAGGCCGAGTTCGCGGGCGGCTTCGTAGAGGCCGAGGGCCTGGAGGTCGTTGCCCGCGAAGACGGCGGTGGGGCGGTCGGGGGCGCGCAGGAGTTCCAGGCCGAGGCGGCGGCCGGAGTCGTGGTGGAAGTCGCCCGCCTTGATGAGGGTCGGGTCGACGGGCAGACCTGCCGTCTCCAGCGCGGCCCGGTAGCCGTCGAGGCGGGCGCGGCTGCACATCATGCGGGAGGGGCCGCTGATCGCGCCGATCCGGGTGTGGCCGAGGTCGATGAGGTGCCGGGTCGCGGCGAGGCCGCCCTGCCAGTTGGTGGCGCCGATGGAGGGCACGTCGGCCCCCGGGTCGCCCGCCGGGTCGAGGACCACGAAGGGGATGCGGCGGCTGGTCAGCAGGGCGCGCTGGGCGTCGTCGAGATCCGACAGGACCAGGATCACGCCGTGCGGGCGGCGGCCCGCGACCTGGTCGGCCCAGGTGCGGCCGGGGGTGAGCCGTCCGGCGCTCTCGGAGAGCACCACGCTCAGGCCCGCCTCCCGGGCCACGTTCTCCACGCCCCGGATGACCTCCATCGCCCAGGCGCTCTCCAGCTCGTGGAAGACCAGGTCGATCAGCGGAGAGCGGGTGGCCTCGGCCCGTCTGCGGCGGTAGCCGTGGGCGCGCAGCAGCTCCTCGACCCGGGCGCGGGTGGCGGCGGCGACGTCGGCCCGCCCGTTGAGCACCTTCGAAACAGTCGGAGCCGACACCCCGGCCTCCCGGGCGATCTCGGCGAGCGTGGCGCTCTGCGCCGTTCCGTTCTTCGTCGGCTTCATGGCCGCGATCGTATCTCTGCGCGACCTCTTGACGGGCTCCCTCGGGCGTCTTACGTTCCCGGAACATTCGAGTTGACTTTCGAAACATTCGAAGAGATTCGCGGAACCGTCCGCGAACGATCCGTGAGGGGTGCCCGTCCATGGAGACCTACAGCAGGCGCTGGATCCTCGGTGCCGGTGCCACCACCCTCGCCGCCGGGCTCACCGCCTGCGGTTCCGGCGGCGGCTCCGGCGCGGACGGCACGCTCACGGCGTTCGTGTACGGCGACGACGCGGCGAAGGTGCAGGCCGCGGCGGTGTCGCGGTTCAACGCCTCGGCCGCGGCCCGCACGACCAAGGGCAGAGTCCGGCTGGAGAAGGTGCCCGGCGCGGAGTACCCCGCCAAGCTGCGCACCGCGATGGGCTCGCCCAACGCCCCCGACGTGTTCTTCAACTGGGGCGGCGGCTCCATCAAGGCCTACGAGGAGGCCCACCAGCTCCTCGACCTCACCGGCACCATCGCCTCCGACCCGGTCCTCAAGAACGGCTTCCTGCCCTCCGTCCTCGCCGCGGGCGCGCTCGGCGGGCGCGAGTACGGCATCCCCATGCGCGGCATGCAGCCGGTGATCCTCTTCTACAACAAGCGTCTGTTCACCGAGCACGGCCTGAAGGCGCCCGCCACCTGGGACCAACTCCTGGACACCAACGCGAAGTTGAAGAAGGCCGGGATCACCCCCTTCGCCCTGGGCGGCGCCGACGTCTGGCCCGAACTCATGTGGCTGGAGTACCTGGTTGACCGGATCGGCGGCCCCGAGGTCTTCGACCGGATCAAGAACGGCGACTCGGCCGCCTGGGGCGACCCCGCCGTCCTCAAGGCCGCCCGGACCGTGCGCGAACTCATCGACGACGGCGCCTTCGGCAAGGGCTTCAGCTCGGTCGCCTACACCAACGGCGGTGCGCCCGCCGCCTTCGCCAAGGGCAAGGCCGCCATGCATCTGATGGGGTCGTGGGAGTACTCCACCCAGCTCGGCAAGTTCCCCGACTTCGCCAGGAAGGACCTCGGCTGGTGCCCCTTCCCGGAGTTCGAGGGCGGCGCGGGCGACATCCGCAACGTGGTCGGCAACCCCACCAACTACTGGTCGGTGAACGCCCGTACGAGCAACAAGGACGCGGCCCTCGCCTTCCTCCGCGACTGCGCCTCCGAGCGCTACGCCAAGGACCTGATCGCCAACGGAGACATCCCGGCCACCTCCAACGCGGCCGGTCTCCTCGACGCCTCCCCCAACCCGGAGTTCGCCCGCTTCCAGTACCAACTAGTGCAGAACGCACCCGCGTTCACGCTCAGCTGGGACCAGGCGGTCGACCCGAACGCTTCCACCCCGATGCTCACCGAGGTCAACAAGCTGTTCGTCGGCAAGTCGTCGCCGGAGCGGTTCGTGTCGGCGCTCAAGGAGTTGAAGTGAGCGGCAAGACCAGCGGGTTGGCCGCGCGAGCCGGGCGCCCCCACCCCTCCTGGGCGCTGCCCGCCGTGCTCTTCTTCGGCTTCTTCGCCCTCCTGCCCATGGTCCTCGCGTTCTGCCTGTCCTTCACCACCTGGAACGGCCTGGGCGACCCTCGCCCGGCGGGCCTGACCAACTGGCGCAAGCTGGTGACGGACGACCGACTCACCCAGTCCCTGACCGTCACCGTCCTTCTCACGCTGGCGAGTTGGGCGTTCCAGACGGTCGTGTCCCTGTTGCTCGGCGTCTGGGCGGCCGGACGGCAGCGCAACCGGGCGATCCTGTCGGCCGTCTTCTTCGTGCCGTTCCTGCTGTCCTCGACGGCGATCTCGCTGCTCTTCTACGCCCTGCTCGACCCCAACTTCGGCATCGTGCGCGGCGACACGCTCGGCACGACCTCCGGCGCGTTCCTCGCGCTCGTCTTCGTCGGCGGCTGGCAGTTCATCCCCTTCCACACGATGATCTACCAGGGCGGTGCACGGCAGATCCCCGACGTGCTCTACCAGGCGGCCGCGATCGACGGCGCCGGACGCCTGCGCCGGTTCGTCTCCATCACCCTGCCCCAGCTGCGCAACACGGCGACGACCTCGGGCGTGCTGATGATCGTCGGCTCGCTGACCTACTTCGAGACCGTCCTGATCCTCACCCAGGGCGGCCCCGGCACGGACACCGCGATCCTGCCGTACCTGATGTACGAAGCGGGCTTCAAGAGCTACGACTTCGGCTACGCCAGCGCCGTCGCGACCTTCCTCGTCGTGGCCGCCACCGCGCTCTCCCTGCTGCTGATCCGACTGTCCGGCTTCGGCGCCATGCGCAGCACCCGCGAAGGAATGTGACGCCGTGGCCCCCGACACCCTCTCCCCTCCGGTGAAGCCCCCCGCGCCCCCGAAGCCCCTACCCCCGCGCCGCCGTTGGACCCGGCGCGCCGACCCGCTCGCCGGTCTCGGCTCGGTGATCTGGCTGGCCGTCGTCATCGTCCCGGTCTACGCGATGATCTCGCTCTCCCTGACCGGCCAGGACGAGGCCCTGGGCCACAACGCCCTGCGCCCACCGCGCCACCCCACCCTCGCCAACTACGACACCGTCCTGCACAGCGGCTTCGGCCACTTCCTCGCCAACACCGCGCTGGTGGCGGCCGCCGTCGTGGGCATCGTCCTGGTCCTGTGCGTGCCACTGGCGTACGTGGCCGTACGCACCCGCGGCTTCTGGTCCGGCGCCGCCTTCCGGCTGTTCCTGCTCGGCGTGGCCATCCCCGCGCAGGCCGTGGTGGTCCCGCTCTATCTGATGATCGCCAAGCTGAACCTGTACGACAGCCTGCTCGCCGTCGTGCTGCCCACGGCCGCCTTCGCCATGCCGGTCTCGGTCTTGATCCTCACCGGCACCCTGCGGGACATCTCCGAGGAGCTGTACGAGGCCATGGCCCTGGACGGCGCCTCCCCGGCGCGGATGCTCTTCCAGCTGGTCATCCCCCTCGCCAGGGGAGGCATCGGCACCGTCGTCGTCTACGCGGCGCTCCAGGCCTGGAACGGCTTCCTCTTCCCCCTGATCTTCACCCAGTCCGACGGCCCCCGCGTCCTCACCCTGGGCCTGTTCACCTACGTCAGCCAGTTCGGCGTGAACATCCCCGCGCTGCTCGCCTCGGTCGTCCTCTCCGGCATCCCCGTGTTCGCCGTCTACCTGGTGGCCCGGCGCGCCCTGGTCGGCGGCCTGATGGGCGTGGGCGGCAAGTGATCCCGGCCGTCCCGCATCCCCCCTCGTACGACACCCCCGACAGGAGCTCCATGACCACCACCCCCTGGCGCGACCCCGCCCTGCCCGCCGCCGACCGCGTCGCCGACCTGCTGTCCCGGATGACCCTGGAGGAGAAGACGGCCCAGCTGTACGGCGTGTGGGTGGGCGCGGACGCGGAGGGTGGTGAAGTCGCCCCGCTCCAGGGCGAGATGAGCCGGGTGGCGGACTGGGACGAGCTGATCGCGCACGGCCTCGGCCAGTTGACGCGCTCCTTCGGCACCGCCCCCGTGGACGCGGCGGCGGGTGCCCGTGCGCTCGCCGCCGCCCAGCGCCGTATCGCCACCGCGGGCCGCTTCGGCATCCCCGCGCTCGCCCACGAGGAGTGCCTGGCCGGCTTCACCGCCTGGGGCGCGACCGCGTACCCGGTCCCGCCCGCCTGGGGCGCCTCCTTCGACCCGGAGCTGGTGGCGGAGATGGGCCGCCGCATCGGCGCCGACCTGTGCTCGGTCGGCGTCCACCAGGGTCTCGCCCCGGTCCTGGACGTGGCGCGCGATCTGCGCTGGGGCCGGGTGGAGGAGACCATCGGGGAGGACCCGTACCTGGTCGGCACGGTCGGCGCCGCCTATGTACGGGGCCTGGAGTCGGCCGGGGTGGTCGCCACCCTGAAGCACTTCGCCGGGTACGCGGGCTCGGCGGGCGCTCGCAATCTGGCACCGGTGCGGGCGGGCGTCCGCGAGCTGGCGGACGTCGTCCTGCCGCCCTTCGAGCACGCGCTGCGCGAGGGCGGCGCGCGGTCGGTGATGGCCGCCTACACCGAGACCGACGGCGTCCCGGCCTCGGCCGACCCGGAGCTGCTGACCGGGCTGCTGCGCGAGGAGTGGGGCTTCACCGGCACGGTGGTCGCCGACTACTTCGCCGTCGGCTTCCTGCGCACCCTGCACCGGGTGGCCGCCACGAAGACCCAGGCGGCCCGTCTGGCGCTGGCCGCCGGGATCGACGTCGAACTGCCCACCGTGGACTGCTACGGCACGGACCTGGTCGCGGCGGTACGGGCCGGGGACGTACCCGAGTCCCTGGTGGACCGCGCGGCCCGCCGCGTCCTGCTCCAGAAGTGCGAACTGGGGCTGCTGGACGAGGACTTCGCCCCGGAGACCGAGGCCGAGGGCCCTGTGGACCTGGACCCGCCCGGAAACCGTGCCCTCGCCCGCCGCCTGGCGGAGGAGTCGGTGATCCTGCTCGCCAACCCGGCCGGACTGCTGCCACTCTCCCCCGCCGCCCGGATCGCGGTGGTGGGCCCCCGCGCCGCCGACCCGCTCGCGATGCTCGGCTGCTACTCCTTCCCCTCCCATGTCCTCCCCCACCACCCGGACGTACCCCTCGGCATCGAGATCCCGACGGTCCTGGAGTCCCTGCGCACCGAACTCCCGGACGCGGAGGTCAAGTTCGCCGAAGGCTGCGGCGTCTCGGACCCGGACACCTCCGGGTTCGCGGAGGCCGTGGCCCTGGCAGCCGACGCCGACGTGTGCGTGGCGGTGCTCGGCGACCGGGCGGGCCTGTTCGGGCGGGGCACCTCGGGCGAGGGCTGCGATGTGGCCGACCTGGAACTCCCGGGCGTACAGGCTGGGTTGCTGGACGCGCTGGTGGCCACCGGTACCCCGGTCGTGCTGGTGCTGCTCACCGGACGCCCGTATGCGCTGGGCCGCTGGGACGGCCAACTCGGCGCGACAGTCCAGGCGTTCTTCCCCGGCGAGGAGGGCGGCACGGCGGTCGCCGGAGTGCTCTCGGGCCGGGTCAACCCCTCGGGCCGCCTCCCCCTGAGCATGCCGCGCGACCCCGGCGGCCAGCCCTGGACCTATCTCCAGCCGCCGCTCGGCCTCGCGGGCGAGGTCAGCGCCCTGGACCCGACACCCCTCTACCCCTTCGGCCACGGACTGTCGTACACCTCGTTCGCCTGGGGGGAGTTCAGCGGAACGGAGCCCGTCGAGATCGGCACGGACGGGGCCTGCGACCTCTCGCTGACCGTGCGCAACACCGGGGAGCGGGCGGGCGCGGAGGTGGTGCAGCTCTATCTGCACGACCCGGTGGCCTCGGTGACACGGCCCGATGTGCGGCTGATCGGTTACCGGCGGCTGGAGTTGGGGCCGGGCGAGGCGGCCCGCGTGAGCTTCCGCTTCCACGCCGACCTGGCGTCCTTCACCGGCCGCTCGGGCGCCCGGATCGTCGAACCGGGGGCGCTGGAGCTGCGGTTGGGCCCGTCGAGCGCCGAGGTGCGGCACACGGCACATGTGACGCTGACCGGACCGGTGCGCGTGGCGGGCCCGGAGCGCGTACTGCGCTGCGACACGGTGGTGGCCCCCGCCGGGTGAGCCGGGAAACGGCGAAGGCGCCCCGGTCGAAACCGGGGCGCCTTCTGATCTGAGCGCCGGGCAGGCCTTGCACCTGCATTTCCCCGCAGGAAGCGGGGCGTCTTTCCTTGGACCACCAACGCCTGGCGTTCTGACCGGAGTTGTTCCGGCCCGTTCGCTCTGTGATGATCATAGCCAAAGATCGCCGCCGAGCGCCAGCCCTGACCGCACCATCAGCGAAATCAGTTCCCGACCGGCTCGAAACGCCACCGATGCACGGGCCGTGACACCAACCCCGCGTCCGGATCAGGCAGTTCCGGCACGTCCGCGTCGTACGCCGCGTCCCACCAGGTGAGGACCAGCACCCGCTCCCCCGGCGCCCGGAACGTCTCCCGGCGCAGCGGCGCGGCAGGCAGCTCCTGGGCGCGGGCCCAGGCGAGCAGGTCGGCACCCCGGCCCTCGGCGGCCCGCGCCTCCCACATCAGGGTGACGCTCACGAGTACAGGTTCTCCTTGCTGACCTCGTGGACGTGGTCGTGGCTGTGCCCGTGCCCGTTGCCCGGCACATGCGGGTCGGTCACCGGCAGGGAGGAGTCGGCGGACAGGTCCCAGTCGGAGGCGGCCCGGTTGCGGGCGACCATCTCGGCGCCGAGCGCGGCGACCATCGCGCCGTTGTCCGTGCACAGCTTGGGGCGCGGCACGCGCAGCCGGATGCCGGCCGCCTCGCAGCGCTCCTGGGCGAGCGCCCGCAGCCGGGAGTTGGCCGCGACACCGCCGCCGATCATCAGATGGTCGACGCCCTCGTCCTTGCAGGCGCGCACGGCCTTGCGGGTCAGCACGTCCACCACGGCCTCCTGGAAGGAGGCGGCCACGTCACGGACGGGCACCTCCTCGCCCGCCGCGCGCTTGGCCTCGATCCAGCGGGCCACGGCGGTCTTGAGACCGGAGAAGGAGAAGTCGTAGGCGGGGTCGCGAGGGCCGCTCAGGCCGCGCGGGAAGGCGATGGCCTTCGGGTCGCCCTCGCGGGCGTAGCGGTCGATGACCGGGCCGCCGGGGAAGCCCAGGTTCAGCACGCGGGCGATCTTGTCGAAGGCCTCGCCCGCCGCGTCGTCGATGGTGGCGCCCATCGGCCGTACGTCGGAGGTGATGTCCGAGGACAGCAGCAGCGAGGAGTGGCCGCCGGAGACCAGCAGGGCCATGGTCGGCTCGGGCAGCGGACCGTGCTCCAGCTGGTCCACGCAGATGTGGGAGGCGAGGTGATTGACGCCGTAGAGGGGCTTGCCGAGGGCGTAGGCGTACGCCTTGGCGGCCGAGACGCCGACCAGGAGGGCGCCCGCGAGGCCGGGGCCCGCGGTGACGGCGATGCCGTCGAGGTCGCGGGCGCTGATGCCCGCCTCCTTCAGCGCGCGGTCGATGGTCGGGACCATCGCCTCCAGGTGGGCGCGGGAGGCGACCTCGGGGACGACACCGCCGAAGCGGGCGTGCTCGTCGACGCTGGAGGCGACGGCGTCCGCCAGCAGGGTCGTGCCGCGGACGATGCCGACGCCGGTCTCGTCGCAGGAGGTCTCGATGCCGAGGACGAGAGGTTCGTCAGCCATTGATCTCGGTTCCTTGCTCGGTTCCTTGTACGTCTTCCAGGGAGGAAGAGGGGTCGGTCAGGCGCATCACCACGGCGTCCACGTTGCCCGGCTGGTAGTAGCCGCGCCGGAAGCCGATCGGGGCGAAGCCGAAGCGCTCGTAGAGCTTCTGGGCGCGGGTGTTGTCCACCCGGCACTCCAGCATCACCTCGGCGCACTCGAAGGTGGTCGCGGCCCGCAGCAGCTCGGTCAGCAGCCGGGCGCCGAGCCCGGTGCCCTGCCGGTCGCGGGCGACGGCGATGGTCTGCACGTCGCCGAGGTCACCGGAGGCGGCGAGGCCCGCGTACCCGACGATCCGGCCGTCCGGTGCCGAGGCGACCAGATAGCGCCGGGTCGCCTCCGGGCCCCGGGAGTGGGCCAGCTCGGACCAGAACATGCCCCGCGACCAGGCGTCCTCGGGGAACAGGTCCTTCTCCAGCTCCAGGACCCGGTCGATGTCCCACCAGCGCATCTCGCGCAGCTCAGCGGTCACTTCGGGGTGACCACCTTGTAGTTCTTCGGCACCTGCGCGTCGGGACGGCGCAGATACAGCGGCCGGGGCTCCTCCAGCTCCTCGCCCGCAGCCAGCTTCTCGGCGGCCAGGGAGGCCAGCGCGGCGGCGGAGACGTGCTCCGGCTCGTGGGCCTGGGGGAAGGTGTCCGGGTAGAGCAGCGCGCCCGCGCCGACGGCGGGCAGGCCCGCGACCCGCTCCGCGATGTCGGCCGGGCGGTCCACGGCGGGGCCGGTGAGCCGGGTGCGCGAGTCGGCGTACGTCGCCCAGTAGACCTCCTTGCGCCGGGCGTCGGTGGCCACCACGAAGGGGCCCTTCTCGATGTCGGCGGCGTAGGCGAGGCCGTCCAGGGTGCACACGCCGTACACGGGGACGCCGAGCGCGAGGCCGAAGGTGTCGGCGGTCATCAGACCGACGCGCAGGCCCGTGTAGGGGCCGGGTCCGGTGCCGACGACGATGCCGGTGACGGCGTCGAGCTTGACCCCGGCGGCGGCGAGCACGCGGTCGACGGCGGGCAGCAGCAGCTCCCCGTGGCGGCGCGCGTCCACCTGACCGGACGAGGCGACGACGGCCTCGCCGTCGTGCAGCGCGACGGTGACGGCGGGGGTGGCGGTATCCAGAGCGAGCAAGAGCACGCGAACAGCCTACGGCGCCCGCGGCTCGCGCACGCCCGCCCCGGACGGACGGTCACCGGCTGCTACGGTCTGTACGAAGTACGACATATGGGCACGAGGCGAAGGCGGTCCCACGTGGCAGGCACCAGCTCGGGAATCGTGGCCGGCCTCACCGCGGCCGCCCTCGGCACCGTCGCCCTCCTCGCCTGGCAGGCGCAGGCCACCGTCCCGGCGGGCATGGGCCGCGTCAAGGCGAACGCCTCCCCCTCCCCCGCCGCCAAGGCCCCGCGCGACAGCCGCCACCCGACCGCGCTGCCGCGCGACTCCGGCAAGGGCGAACGGGTCGTGTACTCGGTGGACGACGACCGGGTCTGGCTGGTGGACGGCCACGAGCGCGTCCAGCGCACCTTCCGGGTACGCCCCGGACAGGTGGACCCGCGTCTCGGCGCCTACTGGGTGACCTCGCGCTCCAAGCAGGTCCCGGGCACCGACGGCGTACTCGTCGAGCACGTGGTCCGCTTCGCCACACGGAACGGCGTGACGATCGGCTTCAGCGCCGCGACCGACGACGATCCGGCGCAGACGGAATCCGACACCGGCTCGGTGAAGACCGGCGGCATCCGCGAGACCCGGCCGGACGGCGACGCCATGTGGCGGTTCGCGACGATCGGCGTCCCGGTGATGGTGATCCGCTGACCCCCCTGCCGTGACGCGGTTACGCCGCCTCGCGGTGGTCCGGGGTGTGTTCGGCCGGGTCCGGGGCGGGCGGCGGGGTGGAGACCGCTTTCGCCGCCGCGCACGAGGCCAGCAGGTCGCGCATCGACACCTGCGGGGTCACCGGGGCGCGTCCGGCCCGCTCGGGCCGGGCCGTGGGACGTGGAGCGGACATGACGCCTCCTGAGCTGCGGGGGCGGGTGTGGTTAGGTATGCCTAACCACGGGCTGGCTACCATGTGACCACGCCCGGTACGTCCCGCGCAATACGATCCCGACAGCATGTCGGGATATGGACACGGGCCCTCGCCCCTCCGGCACCTTCCGGCGCCTCAGCCCTCCAGCGCGCCCAGGTCGGTCTCCGCCCACCGCTTGCCGAGCCCGGTCACCGTCACGTGCCGTACCTCGTCGGTGGTGTCCCCGGTCGCGCGGTCGATCAGGACCTCCAGGCGGTCGTCGGTCAGTTCCTCGACCTTGCCCTCGCCCCACTCCACGACGATCACCGACTCGGGCAGCGACACGTCGAGGTCCAGGTCCTCCATCTCGTCGAGGCCCCCGGCGAGGCGGTAGGCGTCGACGTGGACCAGCGGCGGGCCGTCCACCAGGGAGGGGTGGACCCGCGCGATCACGAATGTCGGCGAGGTGACCGCGCCGCGCACCCCGAGCCCCTCGCCGAGCCCCCGGGTCAGCGTCGTCTTGCCCGCGCCCAGCTCCCCGCTGAGCATCACGAGATCGCCCGCGCGCAACAGCCCGGCCAGGCGGAGGCCGAGTCCGCGCATCTGCTCGGGGGAGGTGACGGTGAGCCGGATCTCAGCCGGGCTGTGCGGTGCTGCTGCCTCTTCCATAGCCAGCAACGGTAGCCCCTGCCGGTACCGCTCCCGCGCGGGTGAGCAGGTCCGCGAGCCGGTCGGTGACGACCTCCGGGTGCTCCAGCATCACCAGGTGCCCGGCGTCCGGCACGAGCACCAGCTCGCCGTCGGGGAGCAGGTCCGCTATCGCCTCGCTGTGCTCGCTCGGCGTCACCAGGTCCCGTACCCCGGCGAGCACGAGCACCGGGATGTCCCGGAAGGCGGCCAGCGCCTCGGTCTTGTCGTGGTCGGTGAAGGCCGGATAGAACTCCGCGACCACGTCGATCGGGGTGGCCTCGATCATCCGCTCCGCGAACCGCGCGACCGCCGGGTCGATGTCCCGTCCCGCGAACGAGTACCGCTTGATCACCCCGGCGAACAGCTCGGCGGTGGCCCGGCGCCCCTTCTCCACCAGCTCCGCCTGCTGCCCGAGCGCCTTCAGCACGCCCGGCAGGACGCGGCGCACCGCGTTGACCCCGGCCAGCGGGAGGCCGAAGTTGACCTCGCCGAGCCGCCCGGAGGAGGTGCCGACGAACGCGGTGGCGACGACGCGGTCCCGGATCAGCTCCGGGAACTGGGCGGCGAGCGCCATCACCGTCATGCCGCCCATGGAGTGGCCGACCAGCACGATCGGGCCCTCCGGCGCGGCGGCGTCGAGGACCGCCTTCAGATCGCGGCCGAGCTGGTCGATGGTGACCGGCACACCGTCGCGGGTCTGGGCCACGCCCCGCCCGGAGCGGCCGTGGCTGCGCTGGTCCCAGTGGACGGTGCGCACGACACCGCGCAGGGCGGCCCGCTGGAAGTGCCAGGAGTCCTGGGCGAGGCAGTAGCCGTGGCAGAAGACGACGGTCACGGGGGCGGGGGCCTTGCGGCCGAAGAGCCTGCGGCGGCGCGGGGAGACGCTCGGACCGGGGTCGGGCTCGATGTCGTCGACCTCGAAGTACAGCTCCGTGCCGTCGTCCGCCATGGCCTTGCCGGGGGTGCCGCGCAGGGTGCCGTAGGGGCCCGCCGAGTCCAGGGCGAGCTGGGCCTTGCGGCGTATCCCGCGTCCGACCGTCATGCGCTCGATGGCCACCCCGGCGGCGGCGCCCGCGGCGAGGACGCCTATCGCGGCCCCGGCGAGACCGGTCGCCCGGCGCCAGCTCCCCGCCGCCTCCCCGGCGGCGGAGACCGCGGCGACGGCCCCGGCCACGCCCTCCGCACTGCTCTCGCTCACGTACCGCTCCTCCTCGCCGTACCGCCGTGCTCAGATCTTCGCCGTACTCATGTTCGTAAAAAGCGGGGACATGACTCACTCAGGGGGCCACGGGGCTCAACTGCCCGGCCCGGCAGGGTGGTTATTCCCCTTCTTCACCGTTCAGGTGCACGCGGGGCACGCGGGCGCCGATGCGGGTGACGATCTCGTACGCGATCGTGCCGCACGCCTGTGCCCAGTCCTCGGCGGTGGGCTCGCCCGCGTCGCCGGGGCCGAACAGCACCGCGTCCGTGCCCGGCTCGGGCTCGTCGCCGCCGAGGTCGACCACGAACTGGTCCATCGCGACCCGGCCCGCGACGGTACGCCACTTGCCCTCGACCAGCACGGGCCCGGTGCCCGAGGCGTGCCGGGGGATGCCGTCCGCGTAGCCGACCGGGACGAGGCCGAGGGTCGTCTCGCCGGGCGTCGTGTAGTGGTGGCCGTAGCTGATGCCGTGGCCGCAGGGCACCCGCTTGACCAGGGCCAGCGAGGCGCGCAGCGTCATCACCGGGCGCAGTCCGAAGTCGGCCGGGGTGCCGATCTCCGGGCTCGGCGAGACGCCGTACATCGCGATGCCGGTGCGCACCAGGTCGAAGTGGGTCTCCGGAAGGGTCAGCGTGGCCGGGGAGTTGGCGATGTGCCGCACCTCGGGGCGCAGGCCCTGCTCCTCGGCGTACGCGGTCATCTCGCGGAAACGGTCGAGCTGGGCGGTGATGGACGGGTGGCCCGGCTCGTCGGCGCAGGCGAAGTGGGACCACAGTCCGGTGACCTTGATCAGCCCGGCGGACTCGGCCTTCAGCGCCTCGGCGACCAGCTCGGGCCAGTCGGCGGGCTGGCAGCCGTTGCGGCCGAGGCCGGTGTCGGCCTTGAGCTGCACACGGGCGGTACGGCCCGCCGCGCGGGCGGCCTCGGTGACCTCGCGCAGCGCCCACATGCCGCTGACGGAGACGTCGAGGTCGGCCTCGATCGCCTGGCGCCAGGGGCCGCCGGGCACCCAGAGCCAGCACATGATCCGGCCCGGCAGCCCGGCCGCGCGCAGCGCGAGGGCCTCCTCGGGCGTGGCGGTGCCCAGCCAGGTCGCCCCGGCCGCGAGGGCC
>NZ_WWIR01000519.1 GCF_009863025.1 Streptomyces sp. SID4985
ACGCCGCGACCGCCGCCGACCGCACCCACCAGGCCGAACGCCGCCTGGCCGAGGCCCTGGCCGCCGAGGACCGCCTCGCGGAACTGCTCGGCCTGCCCACCGCCCGCGCCGCCGTACCCGCGCAGCGCGACGGCGCCGAGGACCCCCGCGACGACAGCGAGGGCCCGCTCGCCGTCGACGAACTCGACCGCTACGCCGACGAGTTGAAGTCCCTCCTCGACGACGCCGTCTCCGCCGCCGAGCGCAGCCTGTTCGAACTGCGCACCGCCGCCGCCGACGACACCCGCATCCTCGCCGCCCTCGGCGACGGCGGTCTGCTGCCGCCCGGCCCGGATGTGCTGGCCACCGTGGAGTTCCTCGGCGAGCACGGCATCCCGGCGCTGCCCGGCTGGCGCTACCTCGCCCAGTCCGTCGACCCCGCCGACCACGCGCGCGTGCTCGCCAGCCGCCCCGAGCTGGTCGACGGCGTCATCATCACCGACCCCGACACCCACGCCCGCGCCCGCGAGGCCCTCGGCGACGCC
>NZ_WWIR01000520.1 GCF_009863025.1 Streptomyces sp. SID4985
GCGCCCGAGGCGCCGGGTACGGCGGAGGCGGCGGTCGGCAGCGGCTCGGCGGGACCGGTGCCGCCACCGGAGTCCGCCGCCGTCGGCGCGGT
The DNA here is from genome assembly GCF_009863025.1 of Streptomyces sp. SID4985. GTDB lineage: Bacteria > Actinomycetota > Actinomycetes > Streptomycetales > Streptomycetaceae > Streptomyces. The sequence continues at coordinate 93 of NZ_WWIR01000520.1, forward strand.
GGAGACGGTGGGCACCGGCGAGGTGTGCACCCGCCCGGCGGGCTTGTCCTCCTTGTCCGGCACGGGCAGCCAGGGCGCGTCCGAACTGCCGGACAGCAGGGTGGCGACGATGACGACGGCGTACCCCGCGCAGGCGACGGCGACCGCGAGCCCGATCCGCCGGACGGTACGCCCTCGGCGGCCGGACTCGTCCACGAAGACGGGCCCGTCCGGGCGCGCCTCCGCCTCGCCCTTCACGGAGTCCAGCTGGACGGTGACCTCGTGCGGGTCGTGCGCGGGGTCCGTCGGGTTACCGGTTGTCTTGCCGGTCCCGGTCCCGGTCCCGGTCGTGTCGGGAGCGGTGGGCGTGGCGGCGGCGCGGGCGTCCCAGGGGTCGCGGGGCGCGACGGGCCGGGCGGTGTCCCGTACGACGGGCCAGCCGG
>NZ_WWIR01000521.1 GCF_009863025.1 Streptomyces sp. SID4985
CGGCCCCGGCCGCCCCGGAGTTCACCGCTCCGGCCGCCCAGGCTCCGCAGGCTCCGGCCGCTCAGGCCCCGCAGGCTCCGGCCGAGCGTGGTCCGCGTCCCGGTGGTGCCCGTCCCGGCGCGCCCAAGCCCGGTGGCCGTCCGGCTCCCGGTCAGGGTCAGGGTCAGGGCCAGGCGGCCCGTCCCGGCCAGGGTGCTCCGCGCCCCGGTGGCCAGGCCCCGCGTCCCGGCGCCCGTCCGGCCGGTCCCCGTCCGGGCAACAACCCCTTCACCTCCGGTGGCTCCACCGGCATGGCCCGTCCGCAGGCGCCCCGCCCGCAGGGTGGTCCGCGTCCCGGCGGCGCTCCCGGCGCCGGT
>NZ_WWIR01000522.1 GCF_009863025.1 Streptomyces sp. SID4985
ACCAGGACCTCGTAGAAGACGGCGCGCTTGAACCACTCCGGGTCACGGTCCCGGGCTGGAGTGTCCTCGAACGTGTCCGGGACGGGCTCGTTGACGATCATATGGTGGGTGACCCTCCGATCTGCGGGTTGGACGGTCGCAGAACCGAGAACACATGCGCGGGTCGACGACCCGGTTCGAGTCGCACATAGTTGGCCCTGCCCCAGTGATAGGACTCGCCGGTGAGCAGGTCGCGCACCGGCACCGACTCGTGCCAGTCGAGGCCGAGTTGCGGCATGTCCAACGAGACCGTGGCCTCCTGGGTGTGGTGCGGGTCGAGGTTGACGAC
>NZ_WWIR01000523.1 GCF_009863025.1 Streptomyces sp. SID4985
GGCCTTCTTCTGGCTGTAGATCACGATGGTGTCGGCCATCTTCAGCGCCGCTTGGGTCTCCGGGCTGTCGTCGATGTCGGACAGGTGATGGACGATGAAGATGCAGGACAGGCCGTATCCCCGCGCGAACTTGAGGAACTTCTCCAGCAGCGAAGCGAGTTGCGGCGTCCCGAGGATGTGCCACGCCTCCTCGCAGACCAAGATCCGCTT
>NZ_WWIR01000524.1 GCF_009863025.1 Streptomyces sp. SID4985
ACGTCCCGGATCTCCATGGAGGTGCCGGGCACCTTGGAGCCGAACCGGACCGTGATGCCCTCGTCGGGCTGGACGCGGATGACGACCGCGTTCTGGCCCAGCTCCTCGGTCGCCGTGTGGTCGAACGGCGAGTGCGGGGCCCGCTGGAAGACCACCGCGATCTCGGTGACCCGGCGGCCCAGCCGCTTGCCGGTGCGCAGATAGAAGGGGACACCCGCCCAGCGGCGGTTGTCGATCTCCAGCTTCACGGCCGCGTAGGTGTCGGT
>NZ_WWIR01000054.1 GCF_009863025.1 Streptomyces sp. SID4985
CGTCAGCGAGGACTCCGCGACCGAGGTGGCCAGCACCACCCGGCGCCGCGCCCCGGGCGACAGGACCGCGTCCTGCACGGCGGCCGGGGCCCGCCCGTGCACCTGGAGCACGTCCACGTCCGGCAGCTCGCCCAGCTGCCCGGCCACGTGCGCGATCTCACCGACGCCGGGCAGGAAGCAGAGCACGTCACCGGGGCGTTCCGCGAGCGCCCGCCGTACGACGGAGGCGACGTGCGTGAGCAGGGCCGGGTCCACGCGCATCCCGTGCGGCGGCCGCACCGGGCGCGCGGGCGGCGCCCACACGGTCTCGACGGGATGCGTGACCCCCGCCGCCTCCACCACCGGCGCCCCGCCGAGCAGCCGCGCCCAGCCCTCGGCGTCCGTGGTCGCGGAGGCCGCCACCAGACGCAGGTCGGGCCGCAGGGTCTGCCGTACGTCCCACAGGAACGCGGCTGACGTGTCCGCGTCCAGATGCCGTTCATGGCACTCGTCGAGGATCACGGCGTCGACCCCGGCCAGCTCCTGGTCGCGCTGGAGGCGCTGGAGCAGCACACCCGTGGTGACGACCTCCACGCGCGTGTGCCGCCCGACGACCCGCTCGCCGCGCACGGTGAACCCGACGCTGTCGCCGGGCTTCTCGCCCAGCAGCCACGCCATCCGCCGCGCCGCCGCCCGCGCGGCGATCCGCCGGGGCTCGGCCACCAGGACCCGCCGCGCGGGCCCGCCGCCCACCAGCCC
>NZ_WWIR01000525.1 GCF_009863025.1 Streptomyces sp. SID4985
GGCTCGCGGACCTGGTGCCCCCGGCGGACGCCGAGGCACACGCCCGCGCCCTGCTCGCCCCGCTCGCCGCCGGACCCGCGCTCGCCGAGACGCTGCGCGCCTGGCTTTCGCTGCACGGCAGTTGGGACCGTACGGCGGTCGCGCTGGGCGTCCACCGCAACACCGTGCGCCAGCGGATCGCCCGCTGCGCGGCCCTGCTCGGGGCCGATCTGGACGATCCGGACGTACGGATGGAGTTGTGGTTCGCGCTGCGCCGCGGCTGAGGCCCGCGCTCGCCGAATGCCGGAGACGGCACCCGGCCCGCTGCCCCACAATGGGGGAATGCCGATACCCGGGACACCCAGCCGCGCCGAGCTGGTCGAGCATCTGGTGAGAACACGTATCGCGGGCGACGTCGCCACGCCCCGCGAGAACAACCTCTCCCACTACCGCAGGCTCGCCAACGGAGACCGTAACTTCTGGTTCGGGCTGGAGCTCGGCGACCGCTGGTCCGACGAGCAGGACGTACTCGCGGTGATGGCCGAACGCGTCGGTGTGAACGACGACCCCGGGCACCGCTACGGCCAGGACACCATCGACCCCGAGCTGACCGTGGACGCGCTGGACCGCATGGCGGCCCGGCTGCGCAAGGCGGCCGGGAGCGAGCAGCGGGTGCTGTTCGCGACCGGGCACCCCGGCGGGCTGCTCGACGTGCACCGCGCCACGGCCGCCGCGCTGCGCGCCGCCGGCTGCGAGATCGTCGTCATCCCCGACGGGCTGACGACGGAGGAGGGGTACGTCATGCAGTTCGCGGACGTGGCCGTCCTTGAGCATGGCGCGACGCTCTGGCACACCCACTCAGGGGAGCCGATGCGCGCCATCCTCACCGGACTCGAGCGCGCGGGGCGCCCGTTGCCCGATCTCGTGGTGGCCGATCACGGCTGGGCCGGTTACGCCGCGCAGCACGGCGTGGACGCGATGGGCTACGCCGACTGCAACGACCCGGCGCTCTTCCTCGCCGAGTCCGAGGGCACCCTCCAGGTCGCGGTGCCGCTCGACGACCATGTGATGAGCCCTCGCTTCTACGACCCGATGACGGCCTATCTCCTGGCAGAAGCGGGTCTGTAACGCGCCGAGCGCGATGCACGGCCCCGTCAAAGGGCCGCACATCGCGCTCAGATCGCGGTGAGTGGGTCAGCGTCCGTGACCGCCGCCACCGTGACCGCCGCCGCCATGGCCGCCGCCACCGTGACCGCCGCCATGACCGCCACCGTGGCCGTAGCCACCGTGACCGCCGCCATAGCCGCCGTGACCGTAACCGTCGTGACCATAGCCGCCATGACCGTAGCCGCCGTGACCGTAGCCGCCGTGACCGTGGCCGTAGCCCCAGTTGTTGTCGTAGTCGTTCCACCAGTTGTTGTGGTGGTAACGGCCCCAGTTGTTGCCCCAGTCGTTGTTGTTCCAGCCGTTGTTCCAGCCGTTGTGGTTCCTGCCGCCCCAGTCATTGCCGTAGGAGCTGCGGTCGTTGTTGTGAGACGGGGCTGCAGAGGCGGTGCCCGCGGTGCCTATCGCGGCTCCTCCGGCCAACAGCAGGCCGGTGGCGGACATCGCGACGAGGCGCCTCGTGCGCTGTGATCGCATGGGAATACCTTCCATCTCCATCGTCTCTCGCGTGTCCCCAGGCTGGGGGCGAGGTGGATGGCCGTCGCCGCGAAGAGAAGGACGCGGCGCGGTCTTCAGATGTCACCGCAATGTCTGAGCGGCACGATGTTGGACCACCGACGCCTGCAGTCATCCGTACGCTGTGCGTCATCGGGTGCTGCGGCTGAGATCCGGGCGTCCGGAAGCTCGTCGGCCGGGCAAACCGTGCGTTGCGGCTTTCACTGATAGAGCCTAGTACCCCATGCGCCACTCGTCACTTCGAGCAACCATGTATCTGACAGGACCGTCAAGTCCCCTTGGGCAAAAGGTTGTTGACGGCGCTGTTTCAGTGCGGGACGCGGACGACGCCCTCCTGGACGACCGAGATCGCGAGCTGTCCGTCGCGGGTGAAGATACGGGCCTGACCGAGGCCCCGGCCGCCGTGCGCGGACGGTGACTCCTGGTCGTAGAGCAGCCACTCGTCGGCACGGAAGGGGCGGTGGAACCACATCGCGTGGTCCAGCGAGGCCCCGACCACGTCGCCGACGGCCCACCCTCCGCGCCCGTGCGCGAGCAGCACGGAGTCGAGCAGGGTCATGTCGGAGACGTAGGTGGCGAGGACGACGTGCAGCAGGGGGTCGTCGTCCAGCTTGCCGTTGGTGCGGAACCAGACCTGGCTGTGCGGCTCGCGCGGGGTGCCGAACTCGCCGTACGGCGGCTCGTCCACGTAGCGCAGGTCGATCGCCTCGCGCGCCTCCAGGAAGCGCTCCACCACCTCGGGGTCGAGGTGGTCGTAGCCGCGCAGCCGCTCCTGGGAGGTGGGCAGCGTGGCGGGGTCGGGCGCGGCCGGCATGGCGGACTGGTGGTCGAGGCCGTCCTCGAACGTCTGGAAGGACGCCGAGAGATGGAAGATCGGCTTGCCGTGCTGGACGGCGACCACGCGGCGGGTGGTGAAGGAGCGGCCGTCGCGGATGCGGTCGACGCTGTAGACGATCGGCGCTCCGGGGTCGCCCATGCGCAGGAAGTAGGCGTGCAGGGAGTGCGCGTGACGGTCGGCGGGGACGGTGCGGCCCGCGGCGACGAGCGCCTGGGCCGCGACCTGGCCGCCGAAGACGCGGGGGACGACGGCGGAGCGGGACCGCCCGCGGAAGATGTCCTCCTCGATCCGCTCCAGGTCGAGCAGATCGAGGAGGTCCTGAAGTGCCTGGCTCATGACGTGTGGTTGTACCGGCCAGTCATTGCGGGGGCCTTACAGGCCCATGTCCTTGGCGATGATCGTCTTCATGATCTCGCTGGTGCCGCCGTAGATGCGGTTGACGCGGTTGTCCGCGTACAGGCGGGCGATCGGGTACTCGTTCATGTAGCCGTAGCCGCCGTGCAGCTGGAGGCAGCGGTCGATCACGCGGTGGGCGACCTCGGTGCAGAACAGCTTCGCGGAGGCGGCCTCGGCGGGGGTCAGCTCGCCCGCGTCCAGCGCCTCGGTGGCGCGGTCGGCGACGGCCTCGGCGGCGTCCACCTCGGCCTGGCAGGCGGCCAGCTCGAACTTGGTGTTCTGGAAGTGGGCGACCGGCTTGCCGAAGACCGTGCGGTCCTGCACGTACTGCTTGGCGAAGCGGACGGCGGCCTTGGCCTGGGCGTAGGCGCCGAAGGCGATGCCCCAGCGCTCGGAGGCCAGGTTGTGGCCGAGGTAGGAGAAGCCCTTGTTCTCCTCGCCGAGCAGGTCCTCGACGGGGACCTTGACGTCCACGAAGGCGAGTTCGGCGGTGTCGGAGGTCTTCAGACCGAGCTTGTCGAGCTTGCGGCCGACGGAGTAGCCCTCGGACTTGGTGTCCACGGCGAAGAGGGAGATACCGAAGCGGCGGTCGTCCTCCTTCGGGGCGGAGGTGCGGGCGCAGACGATGACCTTGTCGGCGTGCACACCGCCGGTGATGAAGGTCTTGGCGCCGTTGAGGACGTAGTGCGTGCCGTCCTCGGAGAGCTTGGCGGTGGTCTTCATCCCCGCGAGGTCCGAGCCGGTGCCGGGCTCGGTCATCGCGATGGCCCACATCTCCTCGCCGGTGACGAACTTCGGCAGGAAACGCTTCTTCTGCTCGTCCGTGGCCAGCATCTTGATGTACGGCAGGGCGAGCAGCACGTGCACGCCGGAACCGCCGAACTGGACGCCCGCGCGGGCGGTCTCCTCGTACAGGACGGCCTCGAACTTGTGGCTGTCGAGCCCCGCGCCGCCGAACTCCTCGGGCACGTTGATCCCGAAGATGCCCAGCTCACCGAGCTTGTAGTAGAAGTCGCGCGGAGCCTGACCGGCCGCGAACCACTCGTCGTAGACGGGCACGACCTCGGCCTCGATGAAGGCCCGCAGGGTCTCCCGGAACGCCTCGTGATCCTCATTGAAAACCGTACGGCGCACGCCGCCACCTCCACGTACCTCGGCATGACATCGGGCATGTCTAAGCGCTTGCTCAACCGAAGATACCGGCGAGTACGAGGACCCGTCCAGGGTGAGCTTGCCCACCCCGGACGACGGCGAGGGTCAGCTACCGACCTTGCCGTACCGCCGGAAGTCGGCGGTGTCGATCAGCCAGGGGCCGAAGGGGACCGTGTCGCCGAAGATGTAGGCGTCCTTGCGGGCGTACCGGCCCTTGCAAGGGTCGGAGTGGACCTCGATGGTGCCGGTGCGGGGGTCGACGATCAGGTAGTGGGCGATGCCCATGGCGGCAAAGGCAGTCGGCCTCGCGGCACTCCCCTCTGCCAGGGTGGCGATTTCGATGGACGCCGGCACGCGCGAGGCATCCACCGCCGGGCCGTCCTCGTCCAGAGTGGCCTCGGGGACGACCGCCAGGTCCGGGTGGAGCATCCGGCCCAGCGCGGGGTGCTCGATGTGCGGGGACGCGCAGATGTGGTCCGGGTGGGTCGTACGGAGTTGCCGGTCCACCTGCTCGCGCAGTCTGCGGACGATCCCCGCGTGGCGTTTCGGGCGGCTCCTCAGGGCCAGCAAGGGGCCCTCGGGCCCGATCTCGACGCGCCACGCGCCCTCTAGCCCCTCGGCGAAGGCGCCCAGCTCATCGGCCAGCGCACGCATCCTCGCGTAATCCACGGCCGCAGCGTACCGGCGGAGCCGTCACACCCCCGCCGCCGCGAACGCCCCCCGTGCCATCCGGTGCAGCAACGCCGCCGTGGCTCCCCGGCCGGGGAGCGTGCCCGCTCGGCCCAGGTGGGGGGTGGAGTTGAGGAGGCCGAAGACGGAGTGGACGGCGGAGCGGGCGGCGGGTTCGGTGAGGAGCGGGTGGACTTCGCGGACGACCTCCACCCAGAGTTCGACGTACTGGCGCTGGAGCTGGCGGACCAGTTTGCGGTCGCTCTCGCGGAGGCGGTCGAGTTCGCGGTCGTGGAGGGTGATCAGCGGGCGGTCGTCGAGGGCGAAGTCGATGTGGCCCTCGATGAGGGAGTCGAGGACGGCCGAGGCGCCCGCGTGGCCGTCGGCCTCCGAGAGGCGGCGCCGGGCGCCGGTCAGCAGCTGGCCGCTGATGCCGACGAGCAGCTCGGCGAGCATCGCGTCCTTGCCGGGGAAGTGCCGGTAGAGACCGGGGCCGCTGATGCCGACCGCCGCTCCTATCTCGTCCACGCCGACGCCGTGGAAGCCGCGCTCGGCGAACAGGCGCGCGGCCTCTCTGAGGATCTGCTGGCGCCGGGTCGGGGCATCGGTTCTGCTGGCCATGCGGTTCATTCTAGACAGCGAGGTTAGCGGTCGTTAACCTGAGGGAAATGCGTTAACGCTCATTAACAAGGTGAGGGGTTCGCAGGATGCACGAGGCACCGGAGCTGACGAGCGCGGCGGATCCCGCGTCGGAGGCCTGGCGGGCCAATGAACAGGCCCATCTCGCCCTCGGCGAGGAACTGCGCGCCAAGCTCGCGCAGGCCGCCCTCGGCGGCGGCGAGAAGGCGCGCGCCCGCCACACCGCGCGCGGCAAGCTGCTGCCGAGGGACCGGGTGGACACGCTGCTCGACCCCGGCTCCCCCTTCCTGGAGCTGGCCCCCCTCGCGGCCGACGGGATGTACGACGGACAGGCCCCCGCCGCCGGAGTCATCGCCGGGATCGGCATGGTCAGCGGCCGTACCTGCGTGATCGTCGCCAACGACGCCACGGTCAAGGGCGGCACCTACTACCCGATGACGGTGAAGAAGCACCTCCGCGCCCAGGAGGTCGCCCTCGACAACCGCCTCCCCTGTATCTACCTGGTCGACTCCGGCGGCGCCTTCCTGCCCATGCAGGACGAGGTCTTCCCCGACCGCGACCACTTCGGCCGCATCTTCTACAACCAGGCCCGCATGTCGGCCGCCGGCATCCCGCAGATCGCCGCCGTCCTCGGCTCCTGCACGGCCGGCGGCGCGTACGTCCCGGCGATGAGCGACGAGGCGGTCATCGTCCGCGACCAGGGCACGATCTTCCTCGGCGGCCCCCCGCTGGTGAAGGCCGCCACCGGCGAGGTCGTCACCGCCGAGGAGCTGGGCGGCGGCGAGGTCCACTCCCGCGTCTCCGGCGTCACCGACCACCTCGCGGAGGACGACGCGCACGCGCTCAGGATCGTGCGGAACATCGTCGCCACGCTCCCCGCCCGCAAGGACACCCCCTGGGAGGTGATCCAGGCCGTCGAGCCCAAGGTCGACCCCTTCGGGCTGTACGGCGCGGTCCCGGTCGACTCCCGCACCCCCTACGACGTCCGCGAGATCATCGCGCGCGTGGTGGACGGCTCGCGGTTCAGCGAGTTCAAGTCCGAGTTCGGTCAGACCCTGGTCACCGGCTTCGCCCGCATCCATGGTCACCCCGTCGGCATCGTCGCCAACAACGGCATCCTCTTCTCCGAGTCCGCCCAGAAGGGCGCCCACTTCATCGAGCTGTGCGACCAGCGCGGCATCCCGCTGGTCTTCCTGCAGAACATCTCGGGCTTCATGGTCGGCAGGGACTACGAGGCGGGCGGCATCGCCAAGCACGGCGCCAAGATGGTCACCGCGGTCGCCTGCACCCGCGTACCGAAGCTGACGGTGGTCGTCGGCGGCTCGTACGGCGCGGGCAACTACTCGATGTGCGGCCGCGCCTACTCCCCCCGCTTCCTGTGGATGTGGCCCGGCGCCAAGATCTCCGTCATGGGCGGCGAACAGGCCGCCTCCGTGCTCGCCACGGTCAAGCGGGACCAGCTGGAGGCGCGCGGCGAGGAGTGGTCCGCCGAGGCCGAGGACGCCTTCAAGGCGCCGATCCGCGCGCAGTACGAGGGCCAGGGCAGCGCCTACTACGCCACCGCCCGCCTCTGGGACGACGGCGTGATCGACCCGCTGGAGACCCGCCAGGTCCTGGGCCTCGCCCTGACGGCCTGCGCCAACGCGCCGCTGGGAGAGCCCCGGTTCGGCGTCTTCCGGATGTGAGAGGGAGGGGAATCGTGTTCGACACAGTGCTGGTCGCCAACCGGGGCGAGATCGCCGTACGAGTGATCCGTACGCTCCGCGCGCTCGGCGTGCGCTCGGTGGCGGTCTTCTCCGACGCCGACGCAGGAGCGCGGCACGTCCGGGAGGCCGACACGGCGGTCCGGATCGGCCCGGCGCCCGCCGGGGAGAGCTATCTGTCGGTGGAGCGGCTCCTCGATGCCGCCGCCCGCACCGGCGCCCAGGCCGTCCACCCGGGCTACGGCTTCCTCGCGGAGAACGCGGGCTTCGCGCGCGCCTGCGAGGAAGCGGGCCTGGTCTTCATCGGCCCGTCCGCCGACGCCATCGCCCTCATGGGCGACAAGATCCGCGCCAAGGAGACGGTGGCGGCGGCCGGGGTGCCGGTCGTCCCCGGCTCCAGCGGCAGCGGGCTGACCGACGCCGAACTGGCCGACGCCGCCCGCGAGATCGGCACCCCCGTGCTGCTCAAGCCCTCGGCGGGCGGCGGCGGCAAGGGGATGCGTCTCGTCCGGGACGTCTCCGCCCTGGAGGAGGAGATCGCGGCCGCCCGTCGCGAGGCCCGCGCCTCCTTCGGCGACGACACGCTGCTGGTGGAGCGGTGGATCGACCGCCCCCGGCACATCGAGATCCAGGTCCTGGCCGACGGCCACGGCAACGTCGTCCACCTCGGCGAGCGCGAGTGCTCCCTCCAGCGACGGCACCAGAAGGTCATCGAGGAGGCGCCCAGCGTCCTGCTCGACGAGGCGACCCGCGCCGCGATGGGCGAGGCGGCCGTGCAGGCGGCCCGCTCGTGCGGCTACCGGGGCGCGGGCACGGTGGAGTTCATCGTGCCGGGAAGCGACCCGTCCTCGTACTACTTCATGGAGATGAACACCCGCCTCCAGGTGGAGCACCCGGTCACCGAACTCGTCACGGGCCTGGACCTGGTCGAATGGCAGCTCCGGGTCGCCGCCGGTGAGCGGCTGGGCTTCGCCCAGGAGGACGTGACGCTCACCGGGCACGCGGTGGAGGCGCGCATCTGCGCCGAAGACCCCGCGCGCGGCTTCCTCCCTTCCGGCGGCACGGTCCTGCTGCTGGCCGAGCCCCAGGGCGACGGCGTACGCACCGACTCCGGCCTCTCCGAGGGCACCGAGGTCGGCAGCCTGTACGACCCGATGCTGTCCAAGGTCATCGCCTACGGCCCCGACCGCGCGACAGCCCTGCGGAAGCTGCGCGGCGCCCTGGCGGAGACGGTCACCCTCGGCGTCCCGACCAACGCGGGGTTCCTGCGGCGGCTGCTGGCGCATCCGGCGGTGGTGGCGGGCGAGCTGGACACCGGGCTGGTGGAGCGGGTGGTGGACGAGCTGGTCCCGGACGGGGTGCCGGAGGAGGTCTACGAGGCGGCAGCCGCCATACGCCTGGAGGAGCTGCGACCCAAAGGCGACGGCTGGACGGACCCCTTCTCGGTGCCGGACGGCTGGCGGCTGAGCGGAACTCCGAAGCCGGTGTCGTTCCCGCTGCGTGTCGCGGGACTTGAACCCGTCACTCAGGTGGCCCGCGCCGCCGAGGTCACCGACGACCGCGTGACCGTCACGCTGGACGGCGTCCGCCACACCTTCCACCGCGCAGCCGACTGGTTGGGCCGGGACGGCGACGCCTGGCAGGTCCGGGACCACGACCCGGTGGCCGCGTCCCTCACCCGCTCCGCGCACGCGGGCGCCGACTCGCTGACCGCGCCGATGCCCGGCACGGTGACCGTGGTGAAGGTGGCCGTGGGCGACGAGGTGGAGGCCGGGCAGAGCCTGCTGGTCGTGGAGGCGATGAAGATGGAGCACGTCGTCTCCGCCCCGCACGCGGGCACGGTCGCCGAACTCGACGTGACCCCCGGCAGCACGGTCGCCATGGACCAGGTCCTGGCGGTCATCGAGCCGAAGGAGGCGGCGGAGTGAGCACCGACGGGCTGCCCATGGTCGTACCGGCGCCGGATCTGCCGGCCCGGGTGCGCATCCACGAGGTGGGCGCGCGCGACGGACTGCAGAACGAGAAGACGGCCGTACCGACGGCGGTGAAGGCGGAGTTCGTCCGCAGGCTCGCCGACGCGGGCCTGACCACCATCGAGGCGACCAGCTTCGTGCACCCCAAGTGGGTCCCCCAACTGGCCGACGCGGAGGAGCTGTTCCCGCTTCTCGGCGATCTGGACGCGGACCTGCCGGTACTGGTCCCCAACCAGCGCGGCCTGGACCGGGCCCTCGCGCTCGGCGCCCGCCGGATCGCGGTGTTCGCGAGCGCCACCGAGTCCTTCGCCAAGGCCAACCTCAACCGCACGGTGGACGAGTCGCTGGCCGTCTTCGAGCCGGTGGTGCGGCAGGCCAAGGACGCGGGCGCGCATGTGCGCGGCTATGTGTCGATGTGCTTCGGCGACCCGTGGGAGGGCGCCGTCCCGCTCCACCAGGTCGTCAAGGTGTGCACGGCGCTCAGGGACATGGGCTGCGACGAGCTGAGCCTCGGCGACACCATCGGCGTCGCCACCCCGGGCCATGTGCTCGAACTGCTCGCCCTGCTCAACGAGTCGGGGGTGCCGACGAACACCCTCGGCGTGCACTTCCACGACACCTACGGCCAGGCGCTCGCCAACACCTACGCCGCTCTCCAGCACGGCGTGACCACCGTCGACGCCTCCGCCGGGGGCCTGGGCGGCTGCCCCTACGCCAAGTCCGCCACCGGGAACCTCGCCACCGAGGACCTGGTCTGGATGCTGCACGGCCTCGGCATCCAGACCGGGGTCGACCTCGACCGCCTGACCGCGACCAGCGTGTGGATGGCTGAGCGACTGGGCCGCCCGAGCCCCTCCCGAACCGTCCGTGCCCTCGGCAAAACGACTCAGCCCGACAAGGACCAGTGATCAGTATGGACCACCGTCTCAGCCCCGAGCTGGAGGAACTCCGCCGCACGGTGGAGGAGTTCGCGCACGATGTCGTGGCGCCGAAGATCGGCGACTTCTACGAGCGGCACGAGTTCCCGTACGAGATCGTCCGCGAGATGGGCCGCATGGGCCTGTTCGGGCTGCCGTTCCCCGAGGAGTACGGCGGCATGGGCGGCGACTATCTGGCGCTCGGCATCGCGCTGGAGGAGCTGGCCCGGGTGGACTCGTCCGTGGCCATCACCCTGGAGGCGGGCGTCTCGCTCGGCGCCATGCCGATCCACCTCTTCGGCACCGAGGAGCAGAAGGCCGAGTGGCTGCCCCGGCTGTGCGCGGGCGAGATCCTGGGCGCGTTCGGGCTCACCGAGCCGGACGGCGGCAGCGATGCCGGGGCCACACGCACCACGGCCCGCCTGGACCCGGACACGAACGAATGGGTCATCAACGGCTCCAAATGCTTCATCACCAACTCCGGCACGGACATCACCGGGTTGGTGACGGTCACGGCGGTCACCGGCCGCAAGCCCGACGGCAAGCCGCTGATCTCCTCGATCATCGTCCCCTCGGGCACGCCGGGCTTCACGGTCGCGGCGCCGTACTCCAAGGTCGGCTGGAACGCCTCCGACACCCGTGAACTGTCCTTCCAGGACGTCCGCGTCCCCGCCGCCAACCTGCTCGGCGCGGAGGGCCGCGGCTACGCCCAGTTCCTGCGCATCCTCGACGAGGGCCGTATCGCCATCGCCGCGCTGGGCACCGGGCTCGCCCAGGGCTGTGTGGACGAGTCGGTGCGCTACGCCAAGGAGCGGCACGCCTTCGGCCGTCCCATCGGCGCCAACCAGGCCATCCAGTTCAAGCTGGCCGACATGGAGATGAAGGCCCACACGGCCCGCCTCGCCTGGCGCGATGCGGCCTCCCGCCTGGTCGCCGGCGAGCCCTTCAAGAAGGAGGCCGCCATCGCCAAGCTGTACTCCTCCACGGTCGCCGTCGACAACGCCCGCGACGCCACCCAGATCCACGGCGGCTACGGCTTCATGAACGAGTATCCGGTGGCCCGTATGTGGCGCGATTCCAAGATCCTGGAGATCGGCGAGGGCACGAGCGAGGTCCAGCGGATGCTGATCGCCCGGGAACTGGGGCTGACGGGCTGAGACACCACAAGCATGTGCCCTAGCTCTTGGGCACTTTGAAATATTCGGGAGCGACGAGCGACAGCTCGAACACCATGCCATGGCGCTTCCGGAGGTCGGCCACCGTCGCCGTGCCGGGTTCCCTCACACACCGCATCACAGGCGGATTGTCGGCAAAACACGGCTGTGGCTCCCTGACCTGCGCAGGGGGCCTGTCGTGGAACTGCGTGTCCCAGGACAGGGAGTGCCATGGGTCGTCCATCCTGGAGGGTTCCGTGCCGTTGTCTCCGCCGCGATTCCGGTAGTAATCGACGATGACTCCGTTACTGCGGTGAGTGAACGGAATTGTCGACCCGGACCGCTCACCGGTGGTGAGGATGTCGTCGAGGACCGAGGCGATACGTTTCGGGTCGGCGCCGAAGTACGCGGTGACCTGCATCGAGCAGGTGACTTTGTAGGTGTCGTCGCCGTTGGAGCCGAGCCACTGCTTCGCCTTTCCTCCCGCGCACGTGTCACGTAGGACAAGCAGCCCGAGAGCAAGGGAGGTGTGGTCCGTGTACTCGCGCACGGTGGCCCGAAGCCTCGCCTCCGTCCGCTGCCGGGCCTCCTCCGCCTGAACACCGCCGGCCAGCCCGCGCACCTCCTCCGGCCTGGTGGCACGGTCGGCCGTGCAGGCGGACATGGCCAGCATGACGACCGTGGCGACGGTGCCCCACACGGTCCTACGGAACTCCGGCATGCCCGCGTCTCCCCTTCCCCGTGTGCTCCCGCGCCGTCTTCCGGCACTGTCCCGCCGGTCGGCGGATCGCGCATGAGTACCCGTACCTACGCGCGGGTTCACAGAGGCATCCGACACGTCAACTCCCTGCCGTTCCCATACTGTTGGAGGCATGACACCTCGCCCCGCACGCCCCACGCGTCCCGCCCGCCCCCACTCCCGGACGGTCGCCGTCGTCGCCCTGGGCGCGTTTCTGGCCGGCGGCACCGGCTGTTCGGTGCTGGAGGACACCGCGCGGCCCGACGGTACGACCCGGGCGGCGGAGGAACTGCCGACCGACCAGGACCAGGCGCGTTCGAAGGAGAACGCCCGGGCGTTCCGGGCCTGGACCGAGACGCACGGCACCGAGGCACAGAAGGCCGCCGCCGCCCGCGTGGACCGTGTCATCGGCACCTGGGACGCACACACGGGCAACGCCTATGTCTCCACGGACATCGGCGGCGGCCGGACCCCGGTCGCGGACCCGCAGGGGGCGGCGGACGTCATCGCCGAGGCGTTCTCCTCGTGGAAGGACTCCGCGGCTGGATTCGTCTCCGTCTATGACGTCTACGGCCATGCCGTCGTCACGAATCACAGGTTCTGACGGCCCCTCGGGCATGACTTCCGCACCGGAAGGCTGTCGCTACCCCCTGGACATTGAGCAAGGTTAGGCTAACCTTGCCCCGAACCAGTCCGGCGGGCGATAAGCCCCGGTCGAAAGCAGTCTCCCCATGTCCCACACGCGTACCACCCTCACTCGTCGCGGTCTGCTCGCTGCGGGCGTCGCTCTCGGGCTCGGCGTCGCACTCGCCGCCTGTGGGGACGACAAGGGCAAGAGCGGTGGCACCGCGGGGCAGGCCAAGCCCGCCAAGTCCGGCGCGTGGAGCTACAAGGACGACCGCGGCACCACCGTGAAGCTGGACAGCGTCCCGACGAAGATCGTCGCCTTCACCGGCATAGCCGCCGCGCTCCACGACTACGGCGTCAAGGTCGACGGCGTCTTCGGCCCGACCACGACGAAGGACGGCAAGGCCGACGTGCAGGCCGGCGACCTGGACGTCAAGAAGCTGACGGTCTTCGGCAACGTCTGGGACCAGTTCAACATCGAGAAGTACGCCGCCTTCGGCCCCCAGGTCCTCATCTCCACGACCTTCGACGACAAGGGCACCCTCTGGTACGTGCCCCAGGCGTCCGCCGCGAAGATCGCCCAGCTGGCCCCGAGCGTCGCGATCTCCGTCTTCGACCGCCCGCTGTCCCAGCCGCTGCAGCGCGTGTGGGAGCTGGCCGAGTCGCTGGGCGCCGACATGAAGGCCGCCGAGGTGACCGCCGCGAAGAAGCGCTTCGAGGCCGCCTCCGAGCGCCTGCGCAAGGCCGCGAAGTCCCGCCCGGAGATCAAGGTCATGGCCGGCTCCGCCGCCCCGACCGTCTTCTACGTCTCCGGCACGAACCTCTCCGCCGACCTGGAGTACTTCAAGTCCCTCGGCGTGAACTTCGTCGAGCCCTCGGAGTCCGCCAAGAAGGCCACCGGCGGCTGGTTCGAGACGCTGAGCTGGGAGAACGTCGACAAGTACAAGGCCGACATCATCATGATGGACGACCGCTCCTCGGCCCTCCAGCCCGCCGACATCACCAAGGCCACCTGGAAGAAGCTGCCCGCCGTCAAGGCCGGTCAGGTCATCCCGCGCTCCGCCGAGCCGATCCTGTCCTACGCCAAGTGCGCCCCGCTCCTCGAGAACCTCGCGAAGGCCATCGAGACGGCGAAGAAGGTCGGCTGACCCTCCCCTTCCTGACCTTCAGGAGCCCCGCATGACGACGGCCCCGGCCGCCCCGTTCCGCAGCCCGTCCCACAGGGCTTTACGGAAGGGGCGGCCGGGTTCATGTCCGGGACGGCTCGCCGCCTGGGCGGGCCGAACACGTAGGCGGCGTACGTCAGTTGACGCCGATCCGGCCGGTACGGCCCCGCATCCCGGCCGTAGGCTGCGCCGCCCGGCCCACGCCCGCCCTTCCCCGGTCCACCCGGCCACCGGCAGCGACACGGGCAACCGTGACACCCCTCCCCCGCGGAGAGACCCGGGCGAACTCCGGCGCCCCGGCGTCCGGAAGACCACGCCCGGAGACTTCGGCGCGACCACCCGCACCCCAACTCCCGTGCGAGCGGCCACAGTCGTCCAGACCCTGACGCTCCCCGCGCGAACGAGCGCACGCCCCCCTGCCCGCCGAAGCCGAGCGCAGCGCCAACGTGACCCCCGTCACCGCACCCCCGCAATCACCCCCGAGCCAACTGAGGTTAGGCTAACCTAAGTTGAATCTCCCGCACGGACAGTCCCCTCGGAGGACCCCACATGCGCTCGCACCTGCTCAATGGCCTCACCGCGGAGCACTACCGCCGCTCCGTGACCGAAGGAGTAGAGCGGGTGGCGGCCAAACTCGCCACCACCGAACGTCCGTTCACCGGCGTCACCGCCGACGACCTCACCCCCCGCATCGACGCCGTCGACCTGGACCGCCCGCTCGGCGACACCGCCGCGGTCCTGGACGAGCTGGAGGAGCTGTACCTCCGCGACGCCGTCTACTTCCACCACCCCCGCTACCTCGCCCACCTCAACTGCCCGGTCGTCATCCCGGCGGTGCTCGGCGAGGCCGTGCTCTCCGCCGTCAACTCCTCGCTGGACACCTGGGACCAGTCGGCCGGCGGCACGCTCATCGAGCGGAAACTGATCGACTGGACCACGGAGCGCATCGGCCTCGGCGAGAACGCCGACGGGGTCTTCACCTCCGGCGGCAGCCAGTCCAACCTCCAGGCCCTGCTGCTCGCCCGCGAGGAGACCAAGGCCGAATCCCTCGACAAACTCCGGGTGTTCACCTCCGAGGTGAGCCACTTCAGCGTGAAGAAGTCCGCGAAACTCCTCGGCCTCGGCCCGGACGCGGTCGTGACCATCCCCGTGGACCACGACAAGCGGATGCACACCGTCGCGCTCGCCCACGAGCTGGAGCGCTGCGCCGAAGAGGGCCTCGTGCCGATGGCCGTCGTCGCCACCGCGGGCACCACCGACTTCGGCTCCATCGACCCGCTCCCCGAAATCGCCGAACTCTGCGCCCAGTTCGGCGTGTGGATGCACGTGGACGCCGCCTACGGCTGCGGACTGCTCACCTCGCTCAAGCACCGCGACCGCCTGAACGGCATCGAGCACGCCGACTCGGTCACCGTGGACTACCACAAGTCCTTCTTCCAGCCGGTGAGTTCGTCCGCCCTCCTGGTGCGCGACGTGGCCACCCTGCGCCACGCCACCTACCACGCGGACTACCTCAACCCGCGCCGCATGGTCGAGGAGCGCATCCCCAACCAGGTCGACAAGTCCCTCCAGACCACGCGCCGTTTCGACGCGCTCAAGCTGTGGATGACGCTGCGCGTGATGGGCGCCGACGGCATCGGCGAACTCTTCGACGAGGTCTGCGAGTTGGCCCAGGAAGGCTGGAAGCTGCTCGCCACCGACCCGCGTTACGACGTGGTCGTGGCGCCGTCCCTGTCCACGCTCGTCTTCCGCTACATCCCCGCCGGTGTCACCGACCCCGCCGAGATCGACCGCGCCAACCTCTACGCCCGCAAGACCCTGTTCGCCTCCGGTGACGCCGTCGTCGCGGGCACCAAGGTCGGCGGCCGCCACTACCTGAAGTTCACCCTGCTCAACCCCGAGACCACCGCGGCCGACATCGCCGCCGTCCTCGATCTGATCGCCGGCCACGCCGAGCAGTACCTGGGAGAGTCCCTTGACCGCGCTTCCTGAAGCCAGCCCAGTCCTCGACTTCGTGGGGATCGGCCTCGGCCCCTTCAACCTCGGCCTGGCCTGCCTCACCGAGCCCATCGACGAGCTGAACGGCGTCTTCCTCGACTCCAAGCCGGACTTCGAGTGGCACGCCGGGATGTTCCTCGACGGCGCCCACCTCCAGACGCCGTTCATGTCGGACCTGGTCACCCTGGCCGACCCGACCTCGCCGTACTCCTTCCTCAACTACCTGAAGGATAAGGGCCGTCTGTACTCGTTCTACATCCGCGAGAACTTCTACCCGCTGCGCGTGGAGTACGACGACTACTGCCGCTGGGCCGCGAACAAGCTGACCAGCGTGCGCTTCGGCACGACGGTCACCGAAGTCACCTACGAGGACGGCGTGTACGCCGTGCGCACGGACGCCGGTGACACCTACCGCTCCAATCACCTGGTCCTCGGCACCGGCACCCCGCCGTACATCCCCGAGGCGTGCCAGGACCTCGGCGGTGACTTGCTGCACAACTCCCGCTATCTCCAGCACAAGGCGGAGCTGCAGAGGAAGCGCTCCATCACCCTGGTCGGCAGCGGCCAGTCGGCGGCGGAGATCTACTACGACCTGCTCAGCGAGATCGACGTCCACGGCTACCGGCTGAACTGGGTCACCCGCTCCCCGCGCTTCTTCCCGCTCGAATACACCAAGCTCACGCTGGAGATGACCTCCCCGGAGTACATCGACTACTTCCACGCGCTCCCGGAGGACACCCGCTACCGGCTCGCCACCGCGCAGAAGGGCCTGTTCAAGGGCATCGACGGCGAGCTGATCAACGAGATCTTCGACCTGCTCTACCAGAAGAACCTCGGCGGCCCGGTCCCCACCCGCCTGCTCACCAACTCCGCGCTCATCAACGCCCGTTACGAGGGCGGCAGCTACACCCTCGCCTTCCGTCAGGAGGAGCAGGGCAAGGACTTCGAGCTGGAGAGCGAAGGCCTGGTCCTCGCCACCGGCTACCGGTACCGCGAGCCGGAGTTCCTCAAGCCCGTCCGGGACCGGCTGCGTTACGACTCCCACGGCAACTTCGACATCGCCCGCAACTACGCGATCGACACCACCGGCCGGGGCGTCTTCCTCCAGAACGCCGGTGTCCACACCCACAGCGTCACCAGCCCCGACCTGGGCATGGGGCCCTACCGGAACGCCTCCATCATCCGCGACCTGCTCGGCAGGGAGTACTACCCGGTGGAGAAGACCATCGCCTTCCAGGAGTTCGCCGTATGACCTTCACGATCCGCCCGCTCGACCCCCTGAAGGACGCGGGTCTCGTCCACGGCTGGGTCACGGACCCGAAGGCCGCGTTCTGGATGATGCAGGACGCGCGTCAGGTGGACGTCGAGCGCGCCTACATGGAGATCGCGGCCGACGCGCACCACCACGCCTTCCTCGGCCTGGACGAGGCCGGAGTGCCGGTCTTCCTGATGGAGAGCTACGACCCGGCCCACCGGGAGCTGGTGGGGCTGTACGAGCCCGAGGAGGGGGATGTCGGGATGCACTTCCTGGTCCCGCCCACGGACACGCCCGTGCACGGCTTCACCCGGTCGGTGATCACGGCCGTGATGGCGCATCTGTTCGCGGACCCGGCGACCCGGCGTGTGGTCGTGGAGCCGGACGTCAGGAACAAGGCCGTGCACGTGCTCAACGAGGCCGTCGGCTTCGAGGCCGTACGCGAGATAGAGAAGCCCGAGAAGCGCGCCCTGCTGAGCTTCTGCACGCGGGAGCGGTTCGAGGCGGCGACGGGGGTGGCCGCATGAGCCTCGCCGATTCCGTCGCCCACCTCTCCCCCGAGCGCTGGGAGCAGGCCAACCGCCTGCTGATCCGCAAAGCCCTCTCCGAGTTCGCCCACGAGCGGCTGCTCGCGCCCGAGGAGGACGGGGAGGGCGGGGAGGGCGGGGAGCGGTATGTCGTCCGCAGCGACGACAAGCTCACCTCGTACCGCTTCTCGGCCGTCCGCCGGGGCCTGGACCACTGGCAGATCGACGCCGGTTCGATCGCCCGGCACCGGGACGGCTCCGAACTCCCGCTCGCCGCGCTGGACTTCTTCATCGAGTTCAAGGAGTCGCTCGGCCTGAGCGACGAGATCCTGCCGGTGTACCTGGAGGAGATCTCCTCCACCCTGTCCGGCACCTGCTACAAGCTGACCAAGCCCCGCGTCACCGCGAAGGAGCTGGCGGCCGGCTCGTTCCAGGAGATCGAGACCGGGATGACCGAGGGCCACCCCTGCTTCGTCGCGAACAACGGGCGGCTCGGCTTCGGTGTGCACGAGTATCTGGCGTACGCGCCGGAGACCGCGAGCCCGGTGAAACTGGTCTGGCTGGCCGCGCACCGCTCGCGTGCCGCGTTCACCGCCGGGGCGGGCGTCGAGTACGAGGAGTTCTTCCGCCGGGAGCTGGGCGACGCCGCCCTGGAGCGGTTCCGGGGCGTCCTCACCGGGCAGGGCCTCGACCCGGAGGACTACCTGCTGATCCCGGTCCACCCCTGGCAGTGGTGGAACAAGCTCAGCGTGACGTTCGCCGCCGAGGTGGCCCGCCGCCATCTGGTGTGCCTGGGCGAGGGCGAGGACGAGTATCTGGCCCAGCAGTCCATCCGGACCTTCTTCAACACCTCGCACCCGGAGAAGCACTACGTGAAGACGGCCCTGTCCGTCCTCAACATGGGCTTCATGCGCGGTCTTTCGGCCGCCTACATGGAGGCGACCCCGGCGATCAACGACTGGCTGGCCCAGCTCATCGAGAGCGACCCGGTCCTGCGCGACACGGGCCTGACGATCATCCGCGAGCGGGCGGCCGTCGGCTACCGGCACCTGGAGTACGAGCAGGCGACCGACCGCTACTCGCCCTACCGCAAGATGCTGGCCGCGCTGTGGCGCGAGAGCCCGGTGGCCACGCTCGCCGAGGGCGAGTCGCTCGCGACCATGGCCTCGCTGCTCCACACCGACCACGAGGGCGCCTCCTTCGCGGCCGCGCTGATCGAGCGGTCCGGGCTCTCGCCCGTCGAGTGGCTGCGGGAGTACCTGCGCGCCTACTACGTGCCGCTGCTGCACAGCTTCTACGCCTACGACCTGGTGTTCATGCCGCACGGCGAGAACGTGATCCTGGTCCTGGCGGACGGCGCGGTCCGGCGCGCGGTGTACAAGGACATCGCGGAGGAGATCGCCGTCATGGACCCGGACGCGGTGCTGCCGCCCGAGGTCCGGCGCATCCGGGTCGAGGTGCCCGAGGACACGAAGCTGCTGTCGATCTTCACCGACGTCTTCGACTGCTTCTTCCGCTTCCTCGCGTCCGACCTGGCCGCCGAGGGCGTCCTCACCGAGGACGAGTTCTGGGGCACGGTCGCGGAGATCACCCGCGAGTACCAGGCGGCGAACCCGCAGCTGGCGGAGAAGTTCGCGCAGTACGACATGTTCGCGCCGGAGTTCGCGCTGTCCTGCCTGAACCGGCTCCAGCTGCGCAACAACAAGCAGATGGTGGACCTCACCGACCCCTCCGGCGCGCTCCAGCTCATCGGCACCCTGCGGAACCCGCTCGCGGGGTTCTGACAGGCGCGAAGACGGACGGGCACCCCGGAAGTACGGTCCTCCGGGGTGCCCGTTTCCCGTGCCGCCCTGAGCGCCGCTTCGCAGCGCTACTTCGCCCTGCGCGCCACCGTGAAGTGGTCGATCCGCTCGCCGGTCTCCGCGATGCCGGACACGGTCAGCGTGGCTGTACGCCCCTTCGGCGCGGGCGTGACGTCCACGCGCAGGAAGGAGTAGTCGAGGTAGCGCACCCGGGACCAGGTGACCGACTCGTCGCGCTTGCCGTCCTTGAGGTTGACGAAGGAGGCCACGGACTCGACCTCGTGCTCGTTCCCCTCGTAGGAGTCGGGCGCGGTGAAGGCGTACAGGCTCCGCCCGGCCGCGCCCGCCGTGACGTAGACGACGCCCTCGGTCTCCGGGTAGGCGGTGCCGCCGACGGGGAGCTTCTTGACGACCCTGTCGCCCTTGATCACGTCGGTGCGCTCGTACTGGTGGTTGTGGCCGTTGATGACCAGGTCCACGGTGTACTTCTCGAACAGCGGCACCCACTCCTCGCGCACCCCGCCCTCGGAGGCGTGGGCGGTGGAGGTGCAGTAGGCGCAGTGGTGGAAGAAGACCACGACGAAGTCCACGTCCCTCGCGGCGCGGTACCTCTTCAGCTGGGTCTCCAGCCACGTGGTCTGCGTGCCGCCGGAGATGCCGAGGTTGGCCGGGATCTCGTACGAGATGTCGTTGGCGTCCAGGGAGATCACGGCGGTGTTGCCGTAGACGAAGGAGTAGACGCCGGGGAGGTTCCGGTGGTCGGGGCCGTTGTCGGGGAGGGTCCAGCGGGCCTCCTCGCCGCCGTAGCCGTTGGGCGAGTACCAGGCCTCCATGTCGTGGTTGCCGTAGGCGGGCATCCAGGGGACCTGCTTGGCGACGGACTCGGTCTGGTGCAGGAACTGGTCCCAGGTGCGCGAGTCGAAGCCGGTGTCGGTGGTCTTGCCTGCGCCGGCCGGGTCGCCGTAGGCGATGTCGCCCGCGTGGAGGTGGAAGGCGGGGTTCTGGCCGAGGATCAGGGCGTTGTTGGCCAGGCCGTGGTAGCCGACGCCCTCGTCACCGAAGGCGGTGAAGGTGAAGGGCTTCTTCCCGGCGGGGGCGGTGGTGAAGGTGCCGAGGGTGCCGAGGAGATGGGGCGCGGCGGGGTCGAAGCCCTGGTGGCCGACGCCGTAGTAATAGGTCTGGCCGGGGCGCAGGTGGGTCAGCTTCGCGTGCACGTAGTACTGGGTGTGGTCGCCGCTCGCGCCGACCCCGGCCGGGGTGTGGAGGGTACGGACCTCGGCCTGGATCTTGCGGGAGAGGTCCCAGGGCTGGGCGCCGATCCGGATGAAGGGCCGCTTGACCGCGACGGGCACCTGCCAGGAGACGGTGACCTCGGTGCGCGGGTCGTTACCCCAGGCCAGATGGCGTCCGAAGGGGGCGACGAGGGCACCGTCGACGG
The DNA here is from genome assembly GCF_009863025.1 of Streptomyces sp. SID4985. Taxonomy (GTDB): domain Bacteria; phylum Actinomycetota; class Actinomycetes; order Streptomycetales; family Streptomycetaceae; genus Streptomyces. Next base: position 20,653 of record NZ_WWIR01000525.1, read on the forward strand.
TCTCGGCGGGGCGGTGGGCGGGGATCGTGGCGGCGGTGGCCGGGGCGGCGGCCGCGGCCTGGGTGCCGGAGACGAACGCGCCGCCGACGACGGTGCCCACGGTCACGGCGCCGCCTCTGATCATGTTCCGCCGGGAGAATCTGGCGCGCAGATACTCGTGCCGCTCGGCCATGCTCATGCGCTCGGCCAGCTTCTCGGGTACGCCCATACGAGGAATGTCCATGTCACCGAAAGGTGCCGGGCGCGGGCGACGCCGCTCGGGACGCGGAGTGGATTTCCGGCTAACAGCACCCCATCGGAGCCCCAACAGGCGCTTGCCCGATTTCGGGCAAGATTCTTGCGAAAGTCGCCGCCGTGCCCCAGGATCTACCGGGTGCACGAGGAACTTGTCGATCATCTGACGCGCTCCACCCCGCTGAACAGGGGCGAAGCGCTGCGGGTGATCCAGGACGTGCTGGCCTACTTCGACGAGACGACTCAGGAGTACGTCCGTCGCCGCCACCGTGAACTGCAGGCCGAGGGCCTGCGGAACACGGCGATCTTCGACCGGATCGAGGCGGACCTGAAATACCGGGCCGTGGCACCGCCGGAGCTGACGCTCAGGCAACTGCGCCGCATGGTCTACGGCTGAGAAACTCCAGGGTGAGGGAAGACTTCATATGTGCGGAATTGTCGGATACATCGGTAGGCGTGACGTCGCTCCCCTGCTCCTGGAGGGCCTCCAGCGCCTGGAGTACCGGGGCTACGACTCGGCGGGCATCGTCGTCTCCAGCCCCAAGACGCCGGCCCTGAAGATGGTCAAGGCCAAGGGCCGGGTCCGCGACCTGGAGGCCAAGGTCCCCGCGCGCTTCAAGGGCACCACCGGCATCGCCCACACCCGCTGGGCCACGCACGGCGCCCCGTCCGACGTGAACGCCCACCCGCACATGTCGGCGGACAGCAAGGTCGCCGTCGTGCACAACGGCATCATCGACAACGCCTCCGACCTGCGCCGCAAGCTGGAGGCGGACGGCGTCGAGTTCCTCTCCGACACCGACACCGAGGTCCTCACCCACCTGGTCGCCCGCTCGACGGCCGAGAAGCTGGAGGACAAGGTCCGCGAGGCGCTGCGCGTCGTCGAGGGCACCTACGGCATCGCCGTCATGCACGCCGACTTCCCCGACCGCATCGTGGTCGCCCGCAACGGCTCCCCGGTCGTGCTCGGCATCGGCGAGAAGGAGATGTTCGTCGCCTCGGACATCGCCGCCCTGGTCGCCCACACCCGCCAGGTCGTCACCCTGGACGACGGCGAGATGGCCACCCTCAAGGCCGACGACTTCCGCACCTACACCACCGAGGGCACCCGGACCAGCTCCGAGCCCACCACCGTGGAGTGGGAGGCCGCGTCGTACGACATGGGCGGCCACGACACCTACATGCACAAGGAGATCTTCGAGCAGGCCGACGCCGTGGACCGCGTGCTGCGCGGCCGCATCGACGACCGCTTCTCCACCGTGCACCTCGGCGGCCTCAACCTGGACGCCCGCGAGGCGCGCCAGATCCGCCGCGTGAAGATCCTCGGCTGCGGCACCTCGTACCACGCGGGCATGATCGGCGCCCAGATGATCGAGGAGCTGGCCCGCATCCCCGCCGACGCCGAGCCCGCCTCCGAGTTCCGCTACCGCAACGCGGTCGTGGACCCCGACACCCTCTACATCGCGGTCTCGCAGTCCGGTGAGACGTACGACGTGCTCGCGGCCGTCCAGGAGCTGAAGCGCAAGGGCGCCCGCGTCCTGGGCGTCGTCAACGTGGTCGGCTCGGCGATCGCCCGCGAGGCGGACGGCGGCATGTACGTGCACGCCGGGCCCGAGGTCTGCGTGGTGTCCACCAAGTGCTTCACCAACATGACCGTCGCCTTCGCGCTGCTCGCCCTGCACCTGGGCCGCACCCGCGACCTGTCCGTGCGGGACGGCAAGCGGATCATCGAGGGCCTGCGCAAGCTGCCCCAGCAGATCACCGAGATCCTCAAGCAGGAAGAGGAGATCAAGGTGCTGGCGGAGCAGTTCGCCGACGCCCGCTCGATGCTCTTCATCGGCCGCGTCCGGGGCTACCCGGTGGCGCGTGAGGCCTCCCTGAAGCTCAAGGAGGTCTCGTACATCCACGCCGAGGCCTACCCCGCCTCCGAGCTCAAGCACGGCCCGCTGGCCCTGATCGAGCCCGCCCTGCCGACGGTCGCCATCGTCCCGGACGACGACCTGCTGGAGAAGAACCGCGCCGCCCTGGAGGAGATCAAGGCCCGCAGCGGCAAGATCCTCGCGGTCGCCCACCAGGAGCAGGAGAAGGCCGACCAGACGATCATCGTCCCGAAGAACGAGGACGAGCTGGACCCGATCCTCATGGGCATCCCGCTCCAGCTGCTCGCCTACCACACGGCGAAGGCCCTGGGCCGCGACATCGACAAGCCGCGCAACCTGGCGAAGTCGGTGACGGTGGAGTAGTCCACCCCCGCTGTCGGAGAACGGACCCCTACGTGCCCCACGTGGGGGTCCATTCATGTGCCGCCCCCTCGCCGACGGCCGTCACCCGCCGGCTGCGACACGCACCGAAGCCCCCGGCGGGGTACATGCCCCGCCGGGGGCTTCCGAACACCTGGTTCGAGGGTCAACTGGGCGCACTGACAGGCGCGTTGAGCGTTCCGTGCTGCCGAACGCGCCCCTCAGGGGATCACGATCACCGGACGGCGAGCCCGTTTGGCCAGCCGTCCCGCCACCGAGCCGAAGAGGCGGCCGACGAGGCCGTGGGTCGAGCCGACCACGATCGCGTCCGCCTCGTACTCCCGCCCGACCTCCTCGAGTTCGTGGCAGATATCGCCGCCGCGCTCGACCAGGATCCAGGGCACCTCGGCGAGATGCTCCGCACAGGCCAGTTCGAGACCGAGCACCTCGGTGCGGTGGTCGGGAACGTCGACGAAGACGGGCGGCTCGCAGCCCGCCCACACGGTGGTGGGCAGCCGGTTGGCCACATGGACGATGATCAGGCCGGAGCCGGATCGCCGGGCCACGCCGATCGCGTAGGCGAGGGCGCGCTCGCTGGAGGTGGAGCCGTCGAAGCCGACGACCACTCCGTGCTGGAAGGCGGGATCGCAGGAAGGGCGTGTCTCTTCCGCCGCCAGGGGGTCGGCCGCCGTCGGTTCGGCAACCGGCCGCTTGCGGTCCGCGGGTTCGAAGAATTCGTGACCGGCCATGGCTGTCTCGGCGTTGTGATCCTTTTATGGGAGGGGGACATCGTGCGGCGGAGCTGTGTCCGGGATTCGTCTTCCCAAGCCCATACCCCCAAGGGTACGGCGGCACGCCTCCCGGGCCCAGATCTCCCGCACGCTCCGTGAGCGGCCCTCCGGGGTGCCCGGGGGGTTCCCCGGAGAATGCACGAGCGGCGCGCGGGGCGCAATGGTCGCTGCCCCGTACACGGGGTTTTGTACGGGATTGCTGGACGGGGCGGCACCGGTTCGGGGCCGGTCGGTGACCGTTGTACGGAAATCCGGGCCCGCCCGGTGACCGACCGGGCCCGGCCGCGTTGAACCCCCTGAACCGCCGCCCCAGGGAGCCCCGATGCCCGCACCCCGGCCCACCGCCGCACCGCGCGCCGAGTCGTACGTACGGTCCGCGCCGGCCTCTCCCTCCGCCGCTCCCTCCACGCCGTCCGCTCCGCCCGCGACGGACACGGTGCGTGACGTGATCGGCTGGGGTGTGTTCGGGTGTCTGCTCGTCCCCGTCGTCCTGCTGTGGTGCGGCAGCGCGCCGGTGACCGCCGCCGGCGCGGGACTGGGCCTCACGGCCGTGACAGGAACATGTTGGGTGCTGCTGCGCCACTTCGAGCGTGCCGCGGCGAAGACGGAACGGCAGACACCGGTTGACTGACCGGTTTCCGCGCCTCGGAACGCTGCTTTTCAGCCAACTTCTGAATATCGCTCCGGAGGGGGCGCAACCACCCCTCATCCCCCGTTCCACCTGCACAAACAGGGTCCACGAGACCCCAAGCACCCTATGCGGTTTGGCCACCACGCCGAGGCGCACTTCCCTGCGCGGCCCACGAGTGCAACCCTTCGTGATCGAATGCTTCACGCCAAGTTGTCATGTCGACAATGCGTGACGTGGAGAACTGGCCACCGACAGACCACGGCAGCCAGTAGATTCGATCTTGACTGTCTTACGGCGGGGGACTCGTGCAGGACCGAGGGGAAACGTGCAGGAGCGACACAACCGAGGAGCCGCGACCACCGAGGGGGGCTTAGCAGTATGAGCCACGACTCCACCGCAGCGCCGGATGCCGCAGCCCGGAAGCTCGCCGGGCGACGTCGCAAGGAGATCGTCGCGGTGCTGCTGTTCAGCGGCGGCCCCATCTTCGAGAGTTCCATACCGCTTTCGGTGTTCGGGATCGACCGCCAGGACGCCGGAGTACCGCGCTACCGACTGCTGGTGTGCGGAGGCGAGGACGGCCCGCTGCGGACCACAGGGGGCCTGGAACTCACCGCGCCGCATGGCCTGGAGGCGATCTCCCGTGCGGGCACGGTCGTCGTACCGGCCTGGCGCTCGATCACCTCACCACCGCCGGAGGAGGCGCTCGACGCCCTCCGCCGCGCGCATGAGGAGGGGGCCCGCATCGTCGGCCTGTGCACCGGGGCGTTCGTCCTGGCGGCGGCCGGCCTGCTGGACGGACGGCCGGCGACCACCCACTGGATGTACGCGCCGACGCTGGCCAAGCGCTATCCGTCGGTGCACGTCGATCCACGGGAACTCTTCGTGGACGACGGCGACGTACTGACCTCCGCGGGGACGGCGGCCGGGATCGACCTCTGTCTCCACATCGTGCGGACGGACCACGGCAACGAGGCGGCGGGCGCGCTCGCCCGGCGCCTGGTGGTCCCGCCGCGCCGCAGCGGCGGTCAGGAGCGCTATCTCGACAGGTCTTTACCAGAGGAGATCGGCGCCGACCCGCTGGCCGAGGTCGTCGCCTGGGCGCTGGAACACCTCCACGAGCAGTTCGACGTGGAGACGCTGGCGGCACGCGCCTATATGAGCCGCCGTACGTTCGACCGCCGTTTCCGCTCGCTCACCGGCAGCGCGCCGCTGCAGTGGCTGATCACCCAGCGGGTGCTCCAGGCACAGCGGCTGCTCGAGACCTCGGACTACTCCGTGGACGAGGTCGCGGGGCGGTGCGGCTTCCGCTCACCGGTCGCGCTGCGCGGGCACTTCCGCCGCCAGCTCGGCTCGTCGCCCGCCGCCTACCGGGCCGCCTACCGGGCCCGCAGGCCACAGGGCGAGCGGCCGGTCGAGCAGGAGTCGCCGCTGCCGCCGCCCGGGGTGTCCGGCGCCGCGCCGGTCGGCCTGGCCGGCCATGGCGTGGTCGGCCAGGTGCCCGCCGTACTGCACTCGGAGCGTGACGGGGGAGTCCCGCTCCAGAGCCGCAGGCACACGGCGGGCGCGGTGAGCCTGCTGCCGGGGGCGCGGGGCGGGGTCTGACCCCGTAGGGATGTCGGAGGGAGGGGAGGAGGCGGAAGTCACACGCCTCCTCCCCTCTCCCATACCTGGCGTACGGCCGGGTTCAGCTGGGGTCGGCTCACCGTAAGGTGAGACACATGAACGATCGCATGGTGTGGATCGACTGCGAGATGACCGGCCTCTCGCTGTCCGACGACGCGCTTATCGAGGTGGCCGCCCTCGTCACCGACTCCGAGCTGAACGTGCTCGGCGAGGGCGTGGACATCGTCATCCGTCCGCCGGACTCCGCGCTGGAGACGATGCCGGAGGTGGTGCGCCAGATGCACACCGCGTCCGGCCTGCTGGAGGAGCTGGCGGGCGGTACGACGCTGGCCGACGCCGAGGAGCAGGTGCTCGCGTACATCCGTGAGCACGTCAAGGAGCCGGGCAAGGCCCCGCTGTGCGGCAACTCCGTCGGCACCGACCGCGGCTTCCTGCTGCGCGACATGCCCACGCTGGAGGCGCACCTCCACTACCGCATCGTGGATGTCTCCTCGATCAAGGAGCTGGCCCGGCGCTGGTACCCGAGGGCGTACTTCAACAGCCCGGAGAAGAACGGCAACCACCGCGCCCTGGCCGACATCCGCGAGTCCATCGCGGAGCTGCGCTACTACCGCGAGGCGGTCTTCGTCCCCCAGCCCGGCCCGGACTCCGAGACGGCCCGGACGATCGCCGCGAAGTACGTCCTGCCCCCGCAGTAGCCCCCACACGGAAACGTGTGCGCGAGCACCCCCGAGAACCCTGTAGACTTCTTCTCGGCCGGTCGGGGAACGACAAGTTCAACCGCCGGTCGTGGTGGGTGTAGCTCAGCTGGCAGAGCACCTGGTTGTGGTCCAGGATGTCGCGGGTTCAAGTCCCGTCACTCACCCTGATGGACTGAGGGCCGATCCGTTCCGACGGACCGGCCCTCAGTCGTTTCCGCATCGGGCGGCGCCTCCACGAGTGAACCCAGGCGCACCAGCCCGGCTAGGCGCCGGTCCGCCCGTCGACGAGTTCCCGTACGACATCGAGATGGCCGTTGTGCCGGGACGTCTCCTCGATGAGGTGGAGAATCACCCACCGAAGATCGACGTACCGCCCGTCCCCGATGGGACGCCTGGCCTCCACATCCAGCTCGCACTCGGCCACCAGCCGCCGATAACGCTCACTCTGCTCCTCGTACTCGGCGAGCAACCGGGCCAGCGGAACATCGACCGCCGTCCGCATCTCCGGGTCCGGATCATCATCGGTGGCCTCGGCCAGCGGCCCCTCGATCTCCTCCCCCAGGAACATCACCTGGAACCAGTAGTACTCCACCCACCGCAGATGACTGATCAACCCGCACAACGTCATCAACGGCGACCCCGGCAGCGGCGCCCTCCGCGCGTCCTCGGCAGACACCCCCTCACACTTGGCCCGCGCGGTGTCCCGGGCGTAGTCGAGAAAGGTGGTGAGCTGCGCACGCTCGTCCCAGGTGGGGGGCGTGTCGGTTCGTTGGGTCATCGGGGGGAGTCTGCCGCGACAGGGGAGGCGTGTCGACTCAGTTCTCCGGGCGGTCCAACGCCTCGATGGCCCGGCGGATGAGGGCGCGGGCGTCGGGGCCGTAGACGGCCATCGAGCGGAGCTGCTCGAATGCCACCAAGTGGAGTTCGATCTCCGATGGTTGGGTGATCCGTACGCGGGCGGACACCAGCTCGACGCTGACGAGGCGGTCGTCATAGACGTGGAACGTCTCGCGCGGCCACTGCTGCCTGGACGCCGTGTTCGCGGGGATGATGCCGAGCGAGACCTGTGGGAGGGCGCCGGCGGTGAGCAGGTAGCCGAGTTGTGCGGCCATGGCCTCGGTGTCGCAGACGCGGTAGTGGAGGACTGGCTCCTCCACTACGAATACGAAGCGGCGGCCCGGCTCGTGGATGATCCTGCTGCGCTCGACCCGGGCGCGGGCGGCGGCCGCGCTGTCGTCCACGGGAACGTCCCGAAACCGGGCGCTGATCCCGAGCACTCCGGCGGCGTATCCCTCCGTTTGCAGCAGGCCGGGCACGAGCGAGGAGGAGTAGACCCGGAAGAGGTCCGTGTCGCGGAAGAGGTTGGGTTCGCTGCCCTGAAGCACCTTGAGCCCGGCACGCACCTGGGTGCGCCACTCGGTATAGAGGGATTCCGCGTGCAGAGACTGGGCGACGAGCCCGTCAGCCTGATCCGGGATACCACAGGCCACGCACCAGGCTCTTATGTCCCGGGCCGTGGGTGCGGTGCGGGCGTTCTCGATCCGGCTCGTCTTGGCGTGGTGCCAGCCGCACCGGTCGGCCAACTCCACGACCGTCAGCCCGGCGCTCTTGCGCATGTCGCGCAGCCTGTGGGCGACGACTTCGCGTGCCGCCTGAGCGGCCGACGACGGGGAAACGGGCATGAACTGGCCTGTCCGGTGCGTGCTGGATCAGTGGATCTCGTACTGGTCGTGCGGAATGGCTCGCGCCCAGACCGTATCGAAGGCTTCACTGCACAGCTTCGCCGCCGTGGGATCGTCGGTGACCTCCCCGCCCGCGGACGCGCCCGATCCCGTGAAGTGGTTCCATCGGACCACCTGTCCGTCGATGACCCAGAAGTCGTTGGCGGGCAGAGCGATCACGCCGGTCCGGCGACGCGGGAACCAGCGCACCTGCTCTCCGGCAGCCACGTTGGTGAAGGTGTTGTCGTACAGAAAGCGGGTGTACTCGCTCACCGGCTCGGAGACGATCCGGGCCCGGCGGATGACGACACCCCGGGCCACGGTCTCCCGCACCAGGTCCAGCCATGGCCGCCACCAGGACGCACGGTCGGCAGGGTCATGCCGGAATCCCTCGCGCCACTCGGCGAAGGGGCCGCGCTCGTAGTCGACGGCGTACGAGTCGCGCATCTCCAGGTGGACGGCGGACCGTTGCGCAGACGCGAGCAGGTCAGTGAACTCGACTGGCAGCACGTTCGACGGCATCACATGCCTCCCTGATCATCGGCACCATACGGGCGGGGATACGGATCACGGCCTCGTGCTCGGGAATGCCGACCGCGTGTCCGGGCAGCTCCAACGCGGCGCATTCCGCCCGCAGTTCCGGGCTCGGCTTCCACCCCTGGAAGACCAGTTCGCTGGCCTCCGGATCGACCCACACCGTCGGACTCTCGTGGTCTCCCGTGTTCGGGTCGATACCGATGAACACTAGCGCCACCGCTGCCTCCTTCACTGGGTTGTGCAGGACTGTGCATCACGATGAGGTTGGAGGATCGGGTCGTCAAGACTGCCTAGGCGTGAGTACACACGTAAGAGCGAGTGTCACGCACAAAAATGCACATCACTGGCTGTGCCGTACCTCGCTTCCCTAGCGTCACCGGAGACCACCGACTCCGAGGGAGACCCATATGCACTACGGCCGCGTCACCCAACCCGCCACCTTCCCCTCTCGAAGCGAACCGCCCGATGCCATCCGGGACTGGCTGGCCGGCGCGCACGCCTCCCCCGAGCAGGCCCGGCGGGAATGGAGCAGGTGTGGCGTCGCGCTGCTCCCGCTCGGCCCCCGTTTCGACGCCGTCCGCATTCCCGGCGATCTCCTCCACGCCGCTGTCGGCGGCGGAGACATCGGCAACGTCCTCAACGGCCCCGTCATCCACGACGTACGAACCCTCGGTCCCACCTACTGGGCCCTGGTTCCCCACCAGGGCGACTGGCCCGGCGACCCGGAAACCCCGCTCCTCAGCCACGGCACGTACCTGGGCGTGCCCGACCTCATCGTCACCGGCCCGCCCGGCTCCTTCTGGGTGACTCCGCCCAGCCGTCGGCACCACCTGTGCCGCGCCGAGGACGTACTGGCTCTCATCGACTACGGCAGAAAGGAGTTGGGGCGGGAACGCACGACCAACGCGGAAAGACTGAGCGCTCTCGCTCAGGAACTGCCCCCGCCCGACACCCTGTCCGACGACCGCCTACGGGGCCGTTCCTGCGTCTGGTGCGGCACCCCGCTCACCGTCGAGACCGCTTTCCTCGACTTCGGCCAACTGCTCTCACCCCAGCGCTGGTTCCCCCGCGCCTGCCGCCCCTGCACCGGCGAGCGGACCGAGCGCGCGCGGGTGGGCCGGGACGGGCGGAAGTGAACCCCGACCCCGGCCCCGAGCCGCCGCCGTCGTACATCACTCCCGCCTGCGCCCGCTGCGGCCACTACTTCCAGCCCGGCGAGCCCTACGACGTCGTACCCGTCGAGTCCGGCACCGGCGTCGCCCCGGACGCGTACCGCCACCGGGAACCGTGCGCTCCCTCGTGACCGCCAAGGGTTTCGAATCGATGGAGGAGACCGACTACCTACTGCGCTCGCGCGCCAATGCCGCACGGCTCCTGGCCGCGGCTGAGCGCGTCCGCAAGCGCCGCGCGCTCATCGGCGGGACCACGGAGGAACAGCCCGCCGTAGTGGAAGAGAGCGACGACGGATGAGCCGGATCTGTTGCGACATGCGGGACCGCGAGGCCGACGCAACACCGTCGAACGCCGCATCGACCGCCTGAGAGAAACGTCAGTTCCAAGGCTCCCGATCGGGATCCTCGCCCAGCAGTCTCGCCGCGGCCACGCAGAGGTCTCTGCCGAAGAGCTGGTTGCTGCCCCGTTCGGAACCCCAGAGGTCGGAGGCTGCTTGCGCCACAGCGCGCCAGGTGTAGTCCTCGTCGCATCGCCATGTGCGGATCCGATCGGCCATCTCCGGTGTGATCGTCGCCGGGTCCACGGGGTTGGGTGTCATCCCGGCGACCTTAGGAGCGGTGCGGAGGAGGCTGCCACCGGATTACGCCAGGGAACAGAGAGCACGACTACCCCGACTCCCGCCCCACCAACTCCGTAGGCAGCACCACATGCCTCCGCTCCAACCCCCGCGCAGCCGCCGGACGGCGATCCGCTATCTCCTCCAGGAGCAGGCCGATCATCGCGCGGCCCATCTCCTCGATCGGCTGGCGGACGCTGGTCAGGGGTGGGTCCATGTGGCGGGCGATGGCGGAGTCGTCGTAGCCGATCAGGGCCACGTCCTCCGGGATGCGGCGGCCCGCTTCGCGCAGGATCTGGCGGGCGCCCGCCGCCGTGACGTCGGAGCCGGCGAAGACCGCGTCGAGGTCGGGGCGGCGGGAGAGGAGGGCCGCCATCGCGCGGCGGCCGCCTTCCTCCGTGAAGTCGCCGGGTTCCAGGAGGAGTTCGTCCGGAGCCACGCCCGCCGACCGCAGCGCGTCCCGGTAGCCGTCCACCCGTCGCTGGGCGCCGTACACGTCGGGGCGGCCGGTGATGTGGGCGATGCGGCGGCAGCCACGAGCCAGCAAGTGAGAGACCGCCGCGTGCGCGCCGCCGTAGTTGTCGGAGTCGACCGAGGTGAGGGTCTCGCCCGCCGAGCGGGGGCCGCTGATCACGGCCGGGATCTCCAGGCGGTCGAGGAGGTCGGGGAGGGGGTCGTCGGCGTGGACGGAGACGAGGAGGACGCCGTCGACGCGGTGGGCGGAGAGGTAGTCCGCGAGCCGCTGCCGCTTGCGGTCGCTGCCCGCGAAGATGAGGATCAACTGCCATTCAGTGTCGGCGAGTTCGGCGCCTACGCCGCTCAGCATGTCGGAGAAGTACGGCTCCGCGAAGAAGCGGGTCTCCGGCTCGGGGACGACGAGCGCGATGGAGTCGGTGCGGTTGGCGGCGAGGGCGCGGGCGGCGGTGTTGGGGACGTAGCCCAGCTCCTCGACGGCGGCCTCGACGGCGGCGCGGGTCGCGTCGCTGACCCGGGGGGAGCCGTTGATCACCCGGGAGACCGTGCCCCGGCCCACCCCGGCACGGGCGGCAACCTCCTCGAGCGTGGGCCGTCCCCCGCTCCGGCCGCCCCGCGCTCCGTGGCTCGCCATGGACTCCGCCTCTCCCGCCAACACCCGTAACCCGTACCCGTATCCGTACATCCATCGGCGGCTCGCGCCGCCGTCCACACCCGCACCGCGGGTCGTTACCGCCCCTGGCCTGGAATGTAACAGTGCCCCGCACCACCGCCACCAGCCGCGTTCCACGCGGTCGTCCCGGAACTAATTAACAGCCCGATAACTGAAGGGACTTGGGAGTGCGCACTCCCTTGACACCCCGCGCCGGACGGACGACCCTTCAACACATCACTCGTGGGAGCGCTCCCACGGTACCTGACACCTACACATCCCGCACGTTCCCCGCCCGAGCCGCAGCGCGTACGAACGGGCCCAGCTCCAGAAGTAGTTCCATGCAGTTGGCCGGGGGGTCGGCACGTCAGGCAACAGGAGGACGCAATGCGCACGGGTATCCGCAGGTCTCGCGGAACGGTGGCCCTGATGGCCGCCGCCGCGCTGACCACGGGGCTGCTGGCCGGCTGCTCCAAGGACTCGGACGACGGCTCGTCGAACGCGGACGACGGCGGCAACGGCAAGATCACGCTGACCGTCGGCACCTTCGGCGTCTTCGGCTACAAGCAGGCCGGCCTGTACGACGAGTACACGAAGCTCCACCCGGACATCTCCATCAAGGAGAACGTCACGACCCGTACCGACGTGTACTGGCCGAAGGTGCTCACCCGCCTCCAGGCGGGCGCGGGCGCCGACGACATCCAGGCCATCGAGGTCGGCAACATCACCGAGGCCGTGGACACCCAGGCGAGCAAATTCGTCGACCTCGGCAAGGACGTCGACAAGTCCCAGTGGCTGGACTGGAAGCTCGCCCAGGCCACCACCAAGGACGGCAAGCTCATCGGCCTCGGCACGGACACCGGCCCGATGGCGGTCTGCTACCGCAAGGACCTCTTCGCGAAGGCCGGTCTGCCCACCGACCGCACCAAGCTCGCGGAGCTGTGGAAGGGCGACTGGTCGAAGTACGTCGACCTCGGCAAGCAGTACATGAAGAAGGCGCCGAAGGGCACCAAGTACGTCGACTCGGCGGCCTCGGTGTACAACGCGGCCCTGGGCGGCGCCTCCGTGCGCAACTACGACAAGGACGGCAAGGTCGTCTGGGACAAGTCCCCCGGTGTGAAGGCGTCCTGGGACGCCGCCATGACCGTGGCGACCAGCGACATGTCCGCCAAGCTGAAGCAGTTCGACCCGACCTGGGACAACGGCTTCGCCAACGGCACCTTCGCCACCGTCGCCTGCCCGGCCTGGATGATCGGCTACATCCAGGAGAAGTCCGGTGACTCGGGCAGCGGCAAGTGGGACGTGGCAGCGGCCCCGGCCGCGTCCAACTGGGGCGGCTCCTTCCTCGGCGTGCCGACCTCCAGCAAGCACCAGAAGGAGGCCGTCGCCCTGGCGAAGTGGCTGACCGCGCCCGCACAGCAGGCCAAGGTCTTCGCCAAGCAGGCCAGCTTCCCGTCGACCCCGGCGGCGTACGCGGGGCTGAAGCCCGCGCCCGCCACCGTCGCGTACTTCTCCGGCGCGCCGCTCACCCAGATCTTCTCCGACGCGGCGAAGACCATCCCGGCCCAGCCGCTCGGCCCGAAGGACAAGCCGATCGACGCCGCGATCAGCGACATCGGCATCCTCCAGGTCGAGCAGAAGGGCAAGTCCCCGGCCGAGGGCTGGAAGGCGGCGTCCGCCGAGATCAAGGACGTGCTCGGCCAGTGACGTCCAAAGAGGCTCTCGCGCATCCCGCGTCGAGCGCCGAGGCCGCGCCCGGCACC
>NZ_WWIR01000526.1 GCF_009863025.1 Streptomyces sp. SID4985
CCTGCGGGTGGCACCCCGGGCCGACGGGGGACGCCGCCCGCGCTCGCGCGCGGTGAACCCGTCCGGCAGCCCCTCCGCGTCGATCACCTCGGCCTCGACGACCTCGGGCAACGGCACCTGGCGGACCATCACTTCCTGGCCGCTGTAGGTGTCGAAGGCCCGCGTCTCCGTCAGCTCGTACTCGTCGGAAGGCGGCGACGGCAGACGGTAGCGGTCGGCGAGCACTCGGCCCGCGTATTCGTCCACGTCGCCACCCCCTGCCGTACGGTCGCCCAGGATCGTTCCCCTGGCGGCCCGTTCCGCGCGTACACCCCGCCGCGTACGGTCCGCGACCACTCACGATACGTGCCGGAGGCAGCCCGCATTGAGGGGATGACGGATTCTCGCGCTCCCGAACTGGGCTCGTTCAGGTCACGAGTTGGGCTCGAAGGACGCCGTCAGCGTCTTCCACGTGCCCTCGCGCACCGCGCTGTCCCAGTGGTCGGCCTTCGCGGTGTACATCAGCGCCTGCCCGAGGTGGTCGTTGACCACGAAACCCCGGTCGATGGACCGGTACTTGGTGCCGTCGTCGACGTACGTGAACTCCCAGTCGGCCGTGTTCCAGCCGCGGTAGTCCACCTTCTCTATGCCGATCCGCGTGTACTGGGAGCGGACCATGTACCGCTCCTGGCTCTTCCAGTCGGCGACCGGGTCGTCCTTGGGCGTACTGGTCCAGCCGACGAGCAGCTTCTGGCCGTCCGGGCCGGTGTAGCGGTCACCGGCGGCGGAGGACGACTCGTACGACCAGCCCTGGGGCAGGCCGATGGAGTAGCCCTGGGCGGCCTTGTGGGTCGAGACGACCGGCGCCGCGCCGTCCTTCCCGGAGCCCGAGGAGCCGTCCGCACCGGACGAGCCCGACCCGGACGAGGACGTCCCCGTGCTCGCCGTCGTGCCGTTCGCGGCGCCCTGCGAGGAGCCGCCGTCGGTCCCGGCACCGCCACCCTTGCCCTTGCCGCCGTGGTCGTCCCGCTTGACCGAGGCCGAGGACGAGGGGGCCGCCTTGGAGCCGCCGCCGTTGTCGCCCTCGTCGCCACCGCTGAGGGCGACGGCGAGGACGGTGCCGATCACCGCGAGGGCGACCACCGCGGCGATGATCACCAGCGTGCGCTTGGGCACGACGTCGGTCAGCGGCGCCTTGGGCACCGGGCGCGGCGGCAGGTCGAGGTCCGGCGGCGGCATGACGGGCCAGCCCGAACTTGGCTTGTTGCCGACGGAGTCGGAGCCCCCGGCCGCGCCCTGGGACGCCGGTCCGGAAGCCGTCGTGGTCTTCGGCGCACCCGTGCCGGACGCACCGCCCGGACCGGCGGTCTTCGCACCCGCTCCGCCTGCGGCACCCGATCCGGCCGCCTTGCGGACCGAGCGCAGCGCCCCGCGCAGCTTCTCCGACGCGTCCTCGCCCCGCTTCTCCTCGGGACCGGGCTGCACCGGGAGCGGCACGACCCGCGTGGGCTCCAGGACCTGCGGCTCCGGCGTGCTGATCACGTCGTTGAGCAGGGCGCGGGCACCGGCGTCGTCGAGCCGCTGGGCCGGGTCCTTGGTGAGCAGGCCGTAGATGACGTCCCGCAGCGGGCCCGCGTTCTTGGGCTCGTCCAGGGGCTCGGTCATCACGGCGGTGAGGGTGGCGATGGCCGAACCCTTGTCGTACGGCGGGGTGCCCTCGACCGCCGCGTACAGCAGACCGCCCAGCGACCAGAGGTCCGCCGCCGGGCCGGGCTTGTGGCCCCGGGCGCGCTCGGGCGAGATGTACGAGGGCGCGCCGACGAGCATGCCGGTGGAGGTGATGGAGGGGTCGCCCTCGACCTGCGCGATACCGAAGTCGGTGAGCACCACCCGGCCGTCGTCGGCGATCAGCACGTTGGACGGCTTCACGTCACGGTGCAGGATGCCCTCGCGGTGCGCCGAACGCAGCACGTCCAGGACGGCAAGACCGACCTCGGCGGCGCGCCGAGGCTCCAGCAGGCCGTCCTCACGGATGACCTCGGCCAGTGACTTGCCCTCGACCAACTCCATGACGATCCACGGCCGGTCGTCCTCGTCGACCACGTCGAAGACCGTGACCGCGCTGTTGTTGCGGATACGGGCGATCGCCTTGGCCTCGCGCAGGGTGCGCGTGATCAGGCGCCGCTTCTCCTCCTCGTCGATGTTCGACGGGAACCGCAGCTCCTTGACGGCGACCGTCCTGCCCAGGGTCTCGTCCTCGGCACGCCACACCGTGCCCATGCCGCCCCGGCCGAGTACATCCCCCAGCCGGTACCGCCCGGCGAGAAGACGACGCTCGTTCTTGCCCTGACGAGTCTCCTGACGGGATGACCCCGCCCGCTCCGCCTCCGACATGCGTCCCCTCATGCAACCCGCCCTGACAGAGCCTCCATTGTCCCTCACCCGACAAGTGACCGATGCCCTGGGGGCCCCTTGTTCGCATGCCCGGCCCCCGTATCCGCAGGCCCCCCGAACCAGATGTTCCAGTTGCCGGGATGATGGCCCCCCGGCTAGGGAGGAGACGCACATGCCGACGCTTCGGACAGTCCTGTCCATACCGGTTCTCGTGGCGGCACTGCTCCTTTCTCCCGCCTTGTCACCCGACACGTCCGGCACCGCCACCACGGCCGGATCCACGGACGCGGTGCTGCCCCGGCTGGTCACCGGGGGCGGGGCCCCGGCCGCCGCCCTGCTGGCCCAGATCCGCACCGGGCCCGGGCGTGTCTCCCGCTACGCCGACACCGGCCCGGGCATCGCCCGCACCGACCACTTCCGGGCCGGGAGCATCACCAAGACGTTCGTCGCGGTGGTCGTGCTGCAACTGGCCGCCGAGCACCGGCTGTCGCTGGACGACACCGTGGACCGGCATCTGCCGGGCCTGCTGCGACCGGCCCGGACCTCCGGGCCCCGCTCCCGCTCCCAGTCCCGCTCCGGCTCCGGCTCACCGCCGGACGGCCGCCACATCACCCTGCGTCAGCTGCTCAGCCACACCAGCGGACTGCCCGATTTCACCCAGGTCACCGCAGGGACAGTGCCTTTGACGCCACCTCAGGCCGTCGGCCTCGCACTCACCCTCCCTCCGGCCCGCCGGGGCCACTACTCCTACTCCAGCACCAACTACGTCCTGCTCGGCATGGTGATCCGCCAGGTCACCGGCCACTCCTACGCCGCCGAGGCAGAGCGCAGGATCATCGCCCCGCTGGGTCTCGCGGGCACCTCCTTCCCCGGCTCAAGCCGATCGCTTCCCGCACCGCACGGCCACGCCTTCACGGCCGACGGCTCCGACGTCACCGAACTCGACCCGCGCGTGGCCGGCGCGGCGGGCGAGCTGGTGACCACGCTCGACGACCTGGACCGCTTCTACGCGGCCCTGCTGGGCGGCGAGCTGCTCACCCCGCACTGGCTGCGCGAGATGAAGGACACCCGTGCCGCACAGGGCGAGTACGGCATGGGCCTGTATCCGGCCCGGCTTCCGTGCGGGGTCACCGTCTGGGGACACAACGGACGGATCAGCGGAAGCTACGTGCGCACGGCCGCCACGGCCGACGGCGGCCATGTGCTCACCTTCCGCGTGAGCACGGACGCGACGGCAGACACCCGGCTCGAACCGGCCCTGCTCGCCGCCGAGTTCTGCCCCCGCACCTGGTAGAACGTCCGGGTTCCGGCCCGAGATCCCGGAATCAGCCACTCGTTCGAGTGAACCGGCTGCCCGGCACCGGAACTCGGATCGGCACAGGAACTCGGGTCCGGCGCCGGAACCCGGTGACGCACTCCCCGGATCCCGGATCTACAGCGGCACGATGTCCGGCGCCCCCAGCCGCGCCGCGTCCGCCGTGAGGTCGTCCGGCTGGCGCTGGGACTCGCGCTCGGCCTCGACCCGCTTCTCGTAGTGCTCGACCTCGCGGTCGATCTGGTCCTGGTCCCAGCCGAGCACCGGCGCCATCAGCTCGGCGGCCTCGCGGGCGCTGCGGGTGCCCCGGTCGAAGGTCTCGATGGAGATGCGGGTGCGGCGGGTGAGCACGTCGTCCAGGTGCCGGGCACCCTCGTGCGAGGCGGCGTAGACGATCTCGGCGCGCAGATAGTCGTCCGCGTGCCGCAGCGGCTCGCCGAGGCTCGGGTCGGCGGCGATGAGGTCGAGCAGCTGGTCGGCCAGGGAGCCGTACCGGTTGAGCAGGTGCTCGACGCGGGCCACGTGCAGTCCGGAGCGGGCGGCTATGCGTTCGCGGGCGTTCCACATCGCCGGGTAGCCCTCGGCGCCGAGCAGCGGGATCTCCTCGGTGACCGACTCGGCCACCCGCCGGTCCAGACCGTGCACGGCGGCGTCGACGGCGTCCTCGGCCATCACCCGGTACGTCGTGTACTTGCCGCCCGCGACGACCACGAGCCCCGGCACCGGGTGCGCCACGGTGTGTTCGCGCGAGAGCTTGCTGGTGGCCTCGGACTCGCCGGCCAGCAGCGGCCGCAGCCCGGCGTAGACGCCCTCGACGTCGTCCCGGGTGAGCGGCACCGCGAGCACCGAGTTGACGTGCTCCAGGAGGTAGTCGATGTCGGCGCTGGAGGCGGCCGGGTGGGCCTTGTCGAGGTCCCACGCGGTGTCGGTGGTGCCGACGATCCAGTGCCTGCCCCAGGGGATGACGAACAGGACGGACTTCTCGGTGCGCAGGATCAGACCGGTGCTGGAGTGGATACGGTCCCGGGGCACGACCAGATGGATGCCCTTGGACGCCTTGACGTGGAACTGGCCGCGCTCCCCCACCAGCGCCTGGGTGTCGTCGGTCCACACCCCGGTCGCGTTGACGACCTGGCGGGCGCGGATCTCGTACTCCCCGCCGCCCTCCACGTCCTCCACCGTGACCCCGACGACCCGCTCGCCCTCGCGCAGGAACCCGGTCACCCGGGCGCGGTTGGCCGCCTTCGCGCCGTAGGACACCGCCGTGCGCACGAGGGTGGCCACGAAGCGGGCGTCGTCCACCTCCGCGTCGTAGTACTGGAGGGCGCCGACCAGGGCGTCCTTGCGCAGACAGGGGGCGACACGCAGGGCGTGGCTGCGACTGAGGTGACGGTGCAGGGGCAGCCCCCGGCCGTGTCCTCGGGCCATCGACATCACGTCGTAGAGCGCGACGCCCGTGCCCGCGTACAGCCGCTCCCAGCCGCGGTGCTGGAGCGGGTAGAGGAAGGGCACCGGCTTGACCAGGTGCGGGGCGAGCCGTTCCAGCAGCAGGCCGCGCTCCTTCAGGGCCTCGCGGACGAGGGGGAAGTCGAGCATCTCCAGATAGCGCAGTCCGCCGTGTATCAGTTTGCTGGACCGGCTGGAGGTGCCGGAGGCCCAGTCCCGGGCCTCGACTATGCCGGTGGACAGCCCGCGTGTGGCGGCGTCCAGTGCGGTCCCGGCGCCCACGATGCCGCCGCCGACGACCAGCACGTCCAGTTCGCGCTCCGCCATCTCCGCCAGTGCCTCGGCGCGCTGCGCCGGATCAAGACTCGCTGTCCTCACCGCTGCCTCCCGCTCCTCGCAGAACCCGCTCGCGTCGGCCGCACCCGGTGGGCGAAGCCCGGTTCACCCCCTCCTCATGCCCAAATTCTGACCGCCTCGCGCGGCTTCAGCCACCACGGACTTCCGCCCTGTGGACAACTCCCCCGTTTCCCCCGCATGACCTCATATGACACGGAAGACACACGAACACAATCACACATAACGGTCATATTTGTACCTAGTCTGACCGTGCGCTCGCTCAGCCGGTCCACACCGCTTGCGCACCTGTTCCACGTCGGCTAACGCGAAGGACGGCCCCCGCCATGCCCGCAGACCTCGCCGTCATCGGACTCGGTCCCTACGGGCTGCCGCTGGCCCAGGCCGCCGTCGCCGCAGGCATCCCGACCGTCGGGTACGCCACCGGGCCCGAGTCGGGCTCGCTCAGCCCCGCCGAGCTGCGCCGGATGCGCTCCACCGGCTTCCGCCCCGGCACCGACCCCGCCCAGCTCGGCCGCGTCCGTACCGCCGTCATCTGCGCGCCGACCCCGCGCGGCGCCGACGGCTCGCCCGACCTCGGCCAGGTCGAGGCCGCCGCCCGCGCCCTGGCCGGACAGCTGCGCCCGCACACCACCGTCGTCCTGGAGTCGCCCGTCCTCCCCGGGACCACCGAGAACGTCCTGCGCCCCCTGCTGGAACGCGGCTCCGGACTGCGCGCCGGACGCGACTTCCACCTCGCCTATTCACCCAGTCGGGTGGATCCCGGCAACCGCGAGCGCACCCCCGCCGGCGCCCCCCGGGTCATCGGCGGCCTCACCCCCGCCTGCACCGAATCGGCCGCCGCCTTCTACGGACGGCTCACCGACAAGGTCGTCCGCGCGCGCGGGCTGCGCGAGGCGGAGACCGTCCAGCTCCTGGAGACCAACTTCCGGCACGTCAACATCGCGCTCGTCAACGAGATGGCCGTCCTCTGCCACGAGCTGGGCATCGACCTGTGGGACGTCGTGCGCTGCGCGGAGACCAAGCCGTTCGGCTTCCAGGCGTTCCGGCCGGGGCCCGGCGTCGGCGGCCACTCCGTCCCGCAGGACCTCACCGGCCACGCGAGCCGGGGGCTGCGCATGGTGGAACTGGCCCAGCAGGTCAACAGCCGTATGCCCGGTTACGTCGTCCAGCGCGCCGCCGCCCTCCTCAACGAGCACGGCAAGTCCGCCCGGGGCGCGCGCGTGCTCCTGCTCGGCGTCACCTACAAGGCCGACATCGCCGACCAGCAGAACACCCCCGCGCACGAGATCGCCCTCCGCCTGATGGAACTCGGCGCCTCCGTCAGCTACCACGACCCGCTGGTCCCCTCCTGGAACCTCCTGGACCGCCCCATCCCCCGCGCCGACTCCCTCTACGAAGCCACCTCCACCGCCGACCTCACGATCCTCCTCCAGCCTCACCGCACCTACGACCTCCAGGGCCTGTCGGTGAAGGCCCAGCTCCTGCTGGACACGAGGGGGGTCACTCCGACGGGGGCGGCGCACCGGTTGTGAAGAGGGGCGCGCGGGAGCGGGGGCGCCCGAGGTTGGTGGCAGACCACGGCACGCGCCGCTACGGTAGGACGCAGGTGGAGCCCACCGCAGAGGCCACTGCGGCAGGCTCCTGGATGGTTCACGAAGTGTCCGCCGCTACTGTCTTTAGGGGCGGCCGCTCACCGCAGTAAGTAGGTGGAGCCCACCGCAGAGGGCACTGCGGCAGGCTCCTGGACAGCTCGCGGAGTGTCCGCCCCTAGTTGCTATAGGGGCGGCCGCTCACCATCCGAAAATCCGCAAGATCCACCTCCTCCGGCACTTCACCATCCAC
The DNA here is from genome assembly GCF_009863025.1 of Streptomyces sp. SID4985. Lineage (GTDB taxonomy): Bacteria > Actinomycetota > Actinomycetes > Streptomycetales > Streptomycetaceae > Streptomyces. The sequence goes on from NZ_WWIR01000526.1 coordinate 7,334, forward strand.
AGACGGGTCCGTTCCCAGCGAGTGGGCTTGCGGTGACGTCCCATGGACGGCCCCCTTCCACGACGCCGCCCATTAGCCCGGTAGGCGGTCCGCTGGAATCGGGCCGGGCCCCGAGGGCCGGGGTCCGGATCGTGTCCTTGGAAGGGGGCGTCCCAGACAACTGGGGCGCCGGAAACGGACACTATCGGCTCGTACGGGCCGTTCCCCGCGCATTCGCCCCGAACGCAACCGTGCGCCCCCCAGCGCAACGCGCGCCCCGCACATCCGGGTACGCGAAAGGGCCCGGCCTCCGCAGGCCGGACCCTTTCCGCAGCTCAGGGGAGCGTGTCAGCGGCGGTGCTGGCTGTCCGCCACCGTGACCTCGACGCGCTGGAACTCCTTCAGTTCGCTGTAGCCGGTGGTGGCCATGGCGCGGCGCAGGGCGCCGAAGAAGTTCATCGAGCCGTCGGGGGTGTGGGAGGGGCCGGTGAGGACCTCCTCCAGGGTGCCGACGGTGCCGAGGTCCACCTTCTTGCCGCGCGGCAGCTCCTCGTTCACCGCCTCCATGCCCCAGTGGTGGCCGCGGCCGGGCGCGTCCGTGGCGCGGGCCAGCGGGGAGCCCATCATGACCGCGTCGGCGCCGCAGGCGATCGCCTTGGGCAGGTCGCCGGACCAGCCGACACCGCCGTCCGCGATCACGTGCACGTACCGGCCGCCGGACTCGTCCATGTAGTCGCGGCGGGCCGCCGCCACGTCGGCGACCGCCGTCGCCATCGGGACCTGGATGCCGAGCACGTTGCGCGTGGTGTGCGCGGCGCCGCCACCGAAGCCGACCAGCACGCCGGCCGCGCCGGTGCGCATCAGATGCAGCGCGGCGGTGTACGTCGCGCAGCCGCCGACGATCACCGGAACGTCCAGCTCGTAGATGAACTGCTTCAGGTTCAGCGGCTCGTGCGAGGACGACACGTGCTCCGCGGAGACCGTCGTACCCCGGATGACGAAGATGTCCACGCCCGCGTCGACGACCGCCTTGGAGAACTGCGCCGTGCGCTGCGGGGAGAGCGCCGCCGCCGTGACCACACCGGAGTCGCGCACCTCCTTGATGCGCTGGCCGATCAGCTCCTCCTTGATGGGAGCCGCGTAGATCTCCTGGAGGCGGCGGGTGGCCAGCTCGTCGGGGAGCTCGGTGATCTCGTCGAGCAGCGCCTGCGGGTCCTCGTGGCGGGTCCACAGACCCTCCAGGTTCAGGACACCGAGGCCGCCCAGCTCACCGATGCGGATCGCGGTGGCCGGGGAGACCACCGAGTCCATGGGAGCGGCCAGGAACGGCAGCTCGAAACGGTAGGCGTCGATCTGCCACGCGATCGAGACCTCCTTCGGGTCTCGCGTGCGGCGGCTGGGGACGACGGCGATGTCGTCGAAGGCGTACGCCCGGCGGCCGCGCTTGCCGCGCCCGATCTCGATCTCAGTCACGTCATGCCTTTCCTCTTGCGTTTCGGCTCTTCCAGTATCCCCGACGCCCATGACAAGGGCGGCCCCGGTGGAACCGGGACCGCCCTGTCAGGTGCTCCGCGTGGATGCCGGTCAGCCGCGGCTGCTGTAGTTCGGCGCCTCGACCGTCATCTGGATGTCGTGCGGGTGGCTCTCCTTGAGGCCCGCCGAGGTGATCCGGACGAACCGGCCGCGCTCCTGCAGCTCGGGCACGGTGCTGCCGCCGACGTAGAACATCGACTGGCGCAGACCGCCGACCAGCTGGTGGACCACGGAGGACAGCGGGCCGCGGTAGGGCACCTGGCCCTCGATGCCCTCGGGGATCAGCTGCTCGTCGGAGGCGACGCCCTCCTGGAAGTAGCGGTCCTTGGAGAACGACTTGCGGTCGCCGCGGGTCTGCATCGCGCCGAGCGAGCCCATGCCGCGGTACGACTTGAACTGCTTGCCGTTGATGAACAGCAGCTCGCCCGGGGACTCCGCGCAGCCCGCGAGCAGCGAGCCGAGCATCACCGTGTCGGCGCCCGCGACGAGGGCCTTGGCGATGTCGCCGGAGTACTGCAGGCCACCGTCGCCGATGACCGGGACACCGGCCTCCTTGGCGGCCAGCGCGGCCTCGTAGATCGCGGTGACCTGCGGGACGCCGACACCGGCGACCACGCGGGTGGTGCAGATCGAACCCGGGCCGACACCGACCTTCACGCCGTCGGCGCCCGCGTCGACCAGCGACTTGGCGCCGTCACGGGTGGCGATGTTGCCGCCGATGACGTCGACGCCGGAGGAGTTCGACTTGATCTTGGCGATCATGTCGCCGACCAGACGGGAGTGGCCGTGCGCGGTGTCCACGACGATGAAGTCGGCACCGGCCTCGATCAGCGCCTGGGCGCGCTCGAAGGAGTCACCGGCCACGCCGACCGCCGCGCCGACCAGCAGCCGGCCCTCGGAGTCCTTGGCCGCGTTCGGGTACTGCTCGGCCTTGACGAAGTCCTTGACCGTGATCAGACCCTTGAGCACACCGCGGTCGTCGACCAGCGGCAGCTTCTCGATCTTGTGCTTGCGCAGCAGCTCCATCGCCTCGGGGCGGGAGATGCCGACCTTGGCCGTGACCAGCGGCATCGGCGTCATGACCTCGTGCACCCGGCGGCTGCGGTCGGTCTCGAAGGCCATGTCGCGGTTGGTGACGATGCCGAGGAGCTTCTTCTCCGCGTCGGTCACCGGGACGCCGCTGATGCGGAACTTCGCGCACAGCGCGTCGGCCTCGGCGAGCGTGGCCTCCGGGTGGATGGTGATCGGGTCGGTGACCATGCCGGACTCGGACCGCTTCACCAGGTCGACCTGGTTGGCCTGGTCCTCGATCGACAGGTTGCGGTGCAGCACGCCGACGCCGCCCTGGCGGGCCATCGCGATCGCCATGCGGGATTCGGTCACCTTGTCCATGGCGGCGGACAGCAACGGGATGTTGACACGCACATTGCGGGAGACGTACGAGGCGGTGTCGATGTCCTCGGGCGCCATGTCCGACGCGCCCGGGAGCAGCAGCACGTCGTCGTAGGTCAGCCCGAGTGTCGCGAATTTTCCGGGCACTCCGTCGACGTTGGCAGTCATGACACCTTCCCCAAATGGCCTTGATCGGTGCGGATGTCCATGCTAACGGGAAGCGTCGCCAGCAAATTCCACGCTGTGGGGGCACCGCGGGCTTCGTATTTTCGTACGGAAACGGTGGCGCGGGCGTTCACGCACGGTGCGCACCCGGCCGGGGCGGGCGGCCGTCACGGGCCGTCCCACCACCGCTTTTCGCTCCGCACCGGCCGGTCGTGCCCGGCGTCGGCGGAGCGTCACGGAGCGGCGTACGGGCTACTGCTCGGCCAGCGCGCGCAGCCTGCTCAGCGCGCGGTGCTGCGCCACCCGTACCGCTCCTGGTGACATTCCCAACATCTGCCCCGTCTCCTCCGCGGTCAAGCCGACGGCGATACGCAGCAGCAACAGTTCGCGCTGGTTCTCCGGGAGATTGGCCAGCAGCTTCTTGGCCCAGGCCGCGTCGCTGTTGAGCAGGGCGCGCTCCTCGGGGCCGAGGGAGTCGTCGGGGCGCTCGGGCATCTCGTCCGAGGGGACGGCCGTGGAACCCGGGTGCCGCATCGCGGCGCGCTGGAGGTCGGCGACCTTGTGCGAGGCGATGGCGAAGACGAACGCCTCGAAGGGGCGGCCGGTGTCGCGGTAGCGCGGCAGGGCGAGCAGCACCGCGACGCAGACCTCCTGCGCGAGGTCCTCGACGAAGTGCCGCGCGTCGCCGGGCAGCCGGGACAGACGGGTGCGGCAGTAGCGCAGGGCGAGGGGGTGGACGTGCGCGAGCAGATCGTGCGTGGCCTGCTCGTCCCCGTCGACGGCACGGTGCACCAGGGCGCCGATCGCCCCGTGAGCCGTGCTCGCCTCCTCGTCGCGCATCGGTCCATGGTGCCTTGCGGCCGTCCGGTCCGTCGCATCGCGTTCGTGGTTGTGCACCGAAGCGTTATGAGCAGGTGCGCCCGCAGCACTCATCCGCCGCACCCTCCCCTTCCGCTTGACCGACTCCCCGAGAGACTCCACACCTCAAGGATGCGGCATCCCCACGGAAACAAGCAGCGGGCACCGTCGGGGGTGGGTGGAGTGGGGGTCCGGGTGGGGGGTTCGGGGTGTGTGGTCGGGCGCTATCTGCCAGGCCACCACGTGCCCGGACTCCATGTGCCGAGGCCCTGTGTGCCGGGGCCTCATGCGCCCGAGCCCCACGGGCCGAGGCGGCCCCATGTGGCCCGACCCCATATGCCCGGACCCCATGTGCCCGGACTCCACGTGCCGCGACCCCACGTGGCCAAAAACCGTGCGGCCCGACCCCATATGGCCAGGCTCCGTGTGTCGAGATCCCATGTGCCGTGGCCCCATGTGGCCAGCCACCATGGACCAAGCCGCCACACGCCAAGACCTGACGCGGCCAACCATCACGGGGCGCCACACCACATAGCTCGGCACCACATAGCTCGGCACCACGTCCCACCACCGCCCCCGAGCACCACCGACGCGCACCGTCACGTGCACGCCCGCGTTTCTCGACGGCAGCCACCCGCCACGGCCCACCACCAGGTGACCGCATCACAGCCCACCTCCGGACGCCGATCGCACGACCGAGCCCACAGCGAAAGCCCCTCGGACAGCCCCCGTGAGCCCCCGATGCCACGCGGCCGACAGCACCGCGCCGCAGGCGGAGGCGAGAAGACCGCGAAGACAGCCGGGGGCGGGAGCCCCAGCCACCCGCTCCGCCCCGCCCGCCAACGGGCAGGCGGGGAGCGACGGGTGGCGGCCCGGGGCACCGCCGCCGCGCATGTCCTAGCGGACCAGACCCCAGCGGAAGCCGAGCGCCACCGCGTGGGCGCGGTCGGAGGCGCCGAGCTTCTTGAACAGGCGCCGGGCGTGGGTCTTGACGGTGTCCTCGGAGAGGAACAGCTCACGGCCGATCTCGGCGTTGGAGCGGCCGTGACTCATGCCCTCCAGCACCTGGATCTCACGCGCGGTGAGCGTGGGCGCGGCGCCCATCTCGGCCGAGCGCAGCCGACGCGGAGCCAGTCGCCAGGTCGGGTCGGCGAGGGCCTGCGTCACGGTGGCCCGCAGTTCGGCGCGCGAGGCGTCCTTGTGCAGATAGCCCCGCGCCCCGGCCGCGACCGCGAGCGCCACGCCGTCGAGGTCCTCGGCGACGGTGAGCATGATGATCCGCGCGCCCGGGTCGGCGGACAGCAGCCGACGTACGGTCTCGACACCGCCCAGGCCGGGCATGCGGACATCCATGAGAATGAGGTCGGAGCGGTCGGCACCCCAGCGGCGGAGGACTTCCTCGCCGTTGGCAGCCGTCGTCACGCGCTCGACGCCGGGCACGGTCGCGACCGCGCGGCGGAGCGCCTCTCGGGCAAGCGGGGAGTCGTCGCAGACGAGGACGGATGTCATGACCGCCCTCCGCAGCTGATGCGCGTCACCTTGAGCCTCCAGGCTGGTACGGAATCGTCACCTGTGCGGTCGACCGTCTCGGACGCCTGCCCGAGCACTTGTGTTTTCAACCGCCTCCGCACTCTCAACGACGGTCACTCGAAAGAGTTACGGGGCCACACGCTGTCTTCGGCACTCTACGTGAGGGGGCCGACACGGACGAGACATGGCCGACGGACCCTCGCCGTTTCATCACAACCCATGCCCCATTTAGACGTTTTTGCTCCCATTTCACGGTGTCTAGAGCTAGATTCGCAATGAGTCATATTTTCATCTCCTTAGACCGGAGATGTACGGTCGAAGGCACCGTATCCGCCCAGAACGGCTACAAGGGGTCACGTAATGGCAGATTTCTCCCGCCTTCCCGGACCGAACGCGGACCTGTGGGACTGGCAGCTGCTCGCAGCCTGCCGCGGCGTGGACAGCTCGCTCTTCTTCCACCCGGAGGGCGAGCGCGGGGCGGCTCGGAGCGCTCGTGAGAACTCGGCCAAGGAGGTCTGCATGAGGTGCCCGGTCCGGGCCGAATGTGCGGCACACGCCCTGGCGGTACGGGAGCCGTACGGCGTGTGGGGCGGCCTCACCGAGGACGAGCGCGAGGAGCTGATGGGGCGGGCACGCAACCGCCTGGTGTCGGCGTCGACCACCGGCGGGAGTGCCACTCCCCATACATGAAGGAACGTTTCTTCAGACGCTTTTCCCTGGGCACGCCCCCGCGTGCCCCCGACCCCCGGCGCCGTGGAGCAGCCGTGACCGCCCCTCCCCCGTAGCCCGTTTCGCGCTGCCGCGCGCCTACCCCTGTCGCCCCAAACCCTCGGCCGCCCGAGCCAGTTGCTCCAGAGTCGCCGCCACCGCCGGGACCTGGGCCAGGTCGGGGAGGGTGAGGGCGACGATCTCGCGTCGTACCGCCGGTTCCAGGCGGACCACGCGCACGCCCCGGGGCCGTACCGAGTCCACCGCGAGCTGCGGCAGCACCGCGACCCCGAGACCGGCGCCGACCAGGCCGATCACCGCCGGGTAGTCGTCGGTGGCGAAGTCGATGCGCGGGGTGAAGCCCGCGCCCTCGCAGACCTGCACCAGCTGGCCACGGCAGCGGGGGCAGCCCGCGATCCAGGGTTCACCGGCCAGTTCCCCGATGGCGACGGAGTCGGCGCGGGCGAGCCGGTGGCGCTCGGGGACGAGGGCGACCAGACGGTCCGTCAGCAGGCGCCGCACGACCAGGTCGTCCCACTCCTCGGCGGCGGCGCCCGCGTAGCGGAAGGCGAGGGCCAGGTCGCAGTCGCCCTCGCGCAGCAGCTCCACGGACTTCGGAGGCTCGGCCTCCTCCAGGGAGACGCGGGTGCCGGGGTGGGCGGCGCGCAGGGCGGCCAGAGCGGTGGGGACCAGGGCGGAGCTGCCGCTCGGGAAGGAGACGAGCCGGACCCGCCCTGCCCTGAGGCCCGCGATGGCGGCGACCTCCTCCTCGGCGGCGGTGAGCCCGGCGAGGATGCCGGAGGCGTGCCTGACCAGGGCTTCTCCGGCCTGGGTCAGCCGCATCTCGCGGCCGCCGCGCACGAGCAGCGGGGTGCCGACCGATGCTTCGAGCGCCTTCATCTGCTGGCTCACGGCGGGCTGGGTGCAGCCCAGCTCGCGGCCGGCCGCCGAGAAGGAGCCGGTCGTGGCGACGGCGCGCAGGACGCGGAGATGACGGGCCTCGATCACCCTTTGAGCATAAGCCTCGCTTGGGAGGGATGCCCAATATCGCGTCGACGCTTTGGGAGACGGTCACGTACCGTGCGCTCATGAAGCTTCTTTCCGTCAATCTCGGGCACCCCACGGCGGTGCCGTACACGGACCAGGCGCAGGGTCTGACGGGCATCGAAAAGCGGCCCGTCGACGGACCGGTGCGGGTGACGGCCCCGGGCCCGAAGGGGGTCGGCGGGAGCGGGCTGGCCGGGGACTCGGTGTGCGACCTGCGCCATCACGGGGGCGACGACCAGGCGGTGTACGCCTTCGCGCGCGAGGACCTGGACGAGTGGGAACGGGAACTGGGCCGACCTTTGGCCAACGGCTCCTTCGGGGAAAACTTGACCCTGGACGGCGTCGAGGTGTCCGGGGCGGTCATCGGCGAGCGGTGGCGGATCGGTGCGGAGCTGGTGCTGGAGGTCACCTCGGGGCGGATCCCGTGCCGTACGTTCCAGGGCCATCTGGACGAACGGGGATGGGTGAAGAGGTTCACCCGGAAGGCCGCCACCGGTGCCTACCTCCGGGTGATCGAGCCGGGCGAGATCAGGGCGGGTGACGCGGTGGAGATCGTGCACCGGCCGGAGCACGGGGTGACGGCGGCGATGCAGTTCCGCGCGGTCACCACGGAGCGCGAGCTGCTGCCCCGGCTGCTCCCGGCGATCGACGCGCTGCACACCGAGACGCGGGCGCGGCTGCACAAGTACCTCGCGGAACAGGCGGGCTGAGGCCGCGTCACCGACGGGGTACGGCCCGGCCCGGGTCACTACCCTTGGGCCATGACAACGGCTCTGATTACGGGATCGACCGCGGGGATCGGCGCCGCATTCGCGCGGCGGCTGGCGGCTGACGGGCATGACCTCGTCCTGGTGGCGCGCGACACCGGGCGGCTGCGGGTACAGGCGACCGAGTTGCACGACCGGCACGGCATCGAGGCGGAGGTGCTCACGGCCGACCTGGCGGACGACAAGGGCATCGAGACCGTCGCCGAGCGCCTCGCCGACCGCCGCAACCCCGTCGACCTGCTGGTCAACAACGCCGGTTTCGGCAACAAGGGCCGCTATCTCGACGTCTCCATGGCCGACGAGCTGCGGATGCTCAAGGTCCACTGCGAGGCGGTACTGCGGCTGACCTCGGCCGCGACGGAGGCGATGCGCGAGCGGGGGCGGGGCGGCGTGGTCAACGTCGCCTCGGTGGCGGCCTTCGTCCCGCGCGGCACGTACGGCGCCTCGAAGGCGTGGGTCGTGCAGTTCACCCAGGGCGCCGCCAAGGATCTCGCGGGCACCGGCGTCCGGCTGATGGCCCTGTGCCCCGGCTTCGTCCGCACCGAGTTCCACGAGCGCGCGGGCATGGGCACCGACAACATCCCCGGCTGGATGTGGCTCGACGCCGACAAGGTCGTCGCCGAAGCCCTCGAAGACCTCTCCCGCAACAAGACCCTCTCCATCCCGGACCCCCGCTACAAGACCCTGATGGGCCTGGCGAAGGTCGCCCCGCGGGGACTGCTGGGGACGCTCAGCGCGCGGACGGGGCGGAAGTACGGGCCGCAGTGAACGACGGGCTCGTACGGGAGAGCGGTCCTGCCCGGCTGTGCGGCCATGCACACCCTCGGGCAACCGCCTGATGCCCGGCCGACGCCCGGCTGACGGTCTGGTGACGCCCCCGCACAGCAGCACTTCGCCCCGCCGCAAAACACGGCGGGGCGAAGTGACGGGTCCGGTGCTACCGGTTCAGGTCAGTGGGAGTGACCGTGGCCGTGGCCGTGACCGGCGGATGCCTCTTCCTCTTCCTTCTTCTCGACGACCAGGGTCTCGGTCGTCAGGAGGAGGGCGGCGATGGAGGCGGCGTTCTCCAGGGCGGAGCGGGTGACCTTGACCGGGTCGATGACGCCGGCCTTGATCAGGTCGCCGTACTCGCCGGTGGCGGCGTTGTAGCCCTGGCCCTTCTCCATGTCCTTGACCTTGGAGACGATGACGTAGCCCTCCTGGCCGGCGTTCTCGCCGATCCAGCGCAGGGGCTCGACCACGGCGTTGCGGACGACCGAGACACCGGTGGCCTCGTCGCCGGTCTTACCGAGGTTGCCGTCGAGGACCTTGGAGGCGTGGACCAGAGCGGAGCCACCACCGGAGACGATGCCCTCCTCGACCGCGGCGCGGGTCGCGGAGATGGCGTCCTCCAGACGGTGCTTCTTCTCCTTCAGCTCCACCTCGGTGGCGGCGCCGACCTTGATCACGCACACGCCGCCGGCCAGCTTCGCGAGGCGCTCCTGGAGCTTCTCGCGGTCCCAGTCGGAGTCCGTGTTCTCGATCTCGGCCTTGATCTGGTTGACGCGGCCATGGACGTCCTCGGACTTGCCGGCGCCCTCGACGATCGTCGTGTCGTCCTTGGTGACGGTCACGCGGCGGGCGGAGCCCAGCACGTCCAGACCGGCCTGGTCGAGCTTGAGGCCGACCTCCTCGGAGATGACGGTGGCGCCGGTGAGGACGGCCATGTCCTGCAGCATCGCCTTGCGGCGGTCGCCGAAGCCGGGGGCCTTCACCGCGACGGCGTTGAAGGTGCCGCGGATCTTGTTGACCACCAGGGTCGACAGGGCCTCGCCCTCGACGTCCTCGGCGATGATCAGCAGCGGCCGGGAGGCGTTGGTCTGGATGATCTTCTCGAGCAGCGGGAGCAGCTCGGTGATCGAGGAGATCTTGCCCTGGTTGATCAGGATGTACGGGTCGTCGAGGACGGCCTCCATACGCTCCTGGTCGGTGACGAAGTACGGGGACAGGTAGCCCTTGTCGAAGGCCATGCCCTCGGTGAAGTCCAGCTCCAGACCGAAGGTGTTGGACTCCTCGACGGTGATGACACCGTCCTTGCCGACCTTGTCCATGGCCTCGGCGATCAGCTCGCCGA
>NZ_WWIR01000527.1 GCF_009863025.1 Streptomyces sp. SID4985
CAGCTCTCCGGCGGCCAGCAGCAGCGCGTCGCCGTCGCCCGCGCGCTGGCCTCCCAGCCGGACATCGTCTTCGGTGACGAGCCGACCGGAAACCTCGACTCCCGCTCGGGGGCCGAGGTGCTGGGCTTCCTGCGCAACTCCGTACGCGGGATGGGCCAGACCGTCGTCATGGTGACCCACGACCCGGTCGCGGCGGCGTACGCGGACCGCGTGATCTTCCTCGCCGACGGCCGGATCGTGGACGAGGTCCAGGACCCGACCGCCGACAAGGTCCTCGACCTCATGAAGCAGTTCGACGCGAAGGGCCGTACCAGCTGATGTTCCGCACCGCCCTGCGCAACGTCCTCGCGCACAAGGCCCGGCTCCTGATGACCGTGCTCGCCGTCATGCTCGGCGTGGCGTTCGTGTCCGGGACGCTGGTCTTCACCAACACCGTCTCCCAGGCCTTCCAGAACAGCTCCGCCAAGGGCTTCGACGGGGTCGACGTGGCCGTCACCCCCCGCCACCAGGCGTCCAGGGGAGACCAGGTCGGCCACAACCCCGAGCTGACCGAGGCCCTGCTCCAGAAGGCCGCGAAGACCCCGGGCGCCGAGTCCGCCACCGGTGTCGTCGGCGGCTTCACCGCCCTCGCCGGCAAGGACGGCAAGCTGGTCGGCGGCGGCTGGCAGTCCGCCGGCGGCAACTACTGGGGCACCGACGACCCCCGCTACCAGCTCGTCTCCGGGCGCGCCCCGCACGGCCCCGACGAGATCGCGCTCGACTCCAAGACCGCCGAGCGCGCCGGGTACAAGGTCGGCGACAAGGCCCGCCTCTCGGTCGACGGCCCGGTCCTCACCCCGCGCGTCAGCGGCATCTTCACCACCGACGACGGCAACGTGTCGGCGGGCGGCAGCCTCACCCTGTTCGACACGCCGACCGCGCAGACCCTGTTCGGCAAGAAGGGCACGTACGACGAGATCGACGTGAAGGCCGCGTCCGGCACGAGCCAGAGCGCGCTCAAGGCCGCCCTCGACAAGACGCTGCCGACCAAGCTCGTGGAGACCGCCACCGGCAAGCAGCTCGCGGACGACCAGGCCAAGCAGATCGCCGAGGGCATGAGCGGCCTGAAGCAGGTCCTGCTGGTGTTCGCCGGGATCGCGCTGTTCGTCGGCACGTTCATCATCGCCAACACCTTCACGATGCTGGTCGCCCAGCGCACCAAGGAGCTGGCCCTGCTGCGCGCGGTCGGCGCCTCCCGGGGCCAGGTGACCCGCTCGGTGCTGACCGAGGCGGCCGCCGTCGGCGTGGTCGCCGGTGTCGCCGGGCTCGCGGCCGGTGTGGGCATCGGCACCGGGCTGCGCTCCCTGCTCGGCACCTTCGGCGCCGAACTGCCCGACGGTCCGCTGGTGATCGCCCCGACCACGGTGGTGGCCGCCCTCGCCGTCGGTGTCGTCATCACCGTGCTCGCCGCCTGGCTGCCGAGCCGCCGGGCTGCGAAGATCCCGCCGGTGGCGGCGATGAACAGCGTCCACGCCAAGGCCACCACCAAGTCCCTGGTGCTGCGCAACACGCTGGGCGCGCTATTCGCCGGTGCCGGTGTCGCCGTGGTCCTCGCGGGCCGGACGATGAGCACCGACACCGGGCAGGGCGTGATGGGCCTGGGCGCCGTCCTGCTGATCATCGGCGTGTTCGTGCTGACCCCGCTGCTGTCGCGTCCGCTGATCGCGGCCGCCGCGCCCGCGCTGCGGATGTTCGGCATCTCCGGCAAGCTGGCCCGCCAGAACTCGGTGCGCAACCCGCGCCGTACGGCCGCCACGGCGTCCGCGCTGATGATCGGTCTGACCCTGATCACCGGCATGACGGTGATGGCGGGCAGCCTGCAGAAGTCGATCGACAAGATGGCGAGCGCCGCGATCAGCGCCGACTACGTCGTCTCGATGTCCACCCACGGCCCGCTCTCCCCCCAGGTGGCCGAGAAGATCGCCGCCGTCGACGGGGTCGCCGCGAGCAGTCCGCTGCGCAACGCGCCCTCCCGCATCGACGGCAAGACGGAGTTCCTGACCGGTGTGGACGGCCGCTCGATCAACGAGCTGACCAACCTGAAGACGGCCAAGGGCTCCTTCGCGGTGGGCGGCGACCGCATCGTCGTGGACGAGGACCGGGCGAAGGAGTACGGCTGGACGGCCGGCTCGCACGTCACCGTGCACTACGCCGACGGCAAGGCCGGGCAGCTGACGGTCGCCGGGGTCTACGAGAGCAACGCGATGCTCCGCGGCATCATGATCGACAACGCCACCCTCACCCCGCATCTGAGCGACCCGTCCGACATGCAGGTCATGGTGAAGATGAAGGACGGCGCCTCGGCGGCGGCCAAGGACCGCATCGAGAAGGCCCTCGGCTCCAACCCGGCGATCGCGGTCCAGGACAAGAAGGACATCTCCGACGGCGTCGCGAAGATCTTCACGTTCATGCTGAACCTGGTCTACGGCCTGCTCGGCATGGCGGTGATCGTCGCGGTCCTCGGTGTCATCAACACCCTGGCCATGTCGGTCTTCGAGCGCTCGCAGGAGATCGGGATGCTGCGCGCGATCGGCCTGGAGCGCCGGTCGGTCAAGCGGATGGTGCGCCTGGAGTCCCTGGTGATCTCCCTGTTCGGCGGCGTGCTCGGCATCGGTCTGGGCGTGTTCTTCGGCTGGGCGGCCGGTGCGCTGATCGGCGCGAAGATGCCGACCTACGAACTGGTGCTGCCCTGGGGCCGGATCGCGCTCTTCCTGTTCCTGGCCGCGCTGGTCGGCGTCCTGGCGGCGCTGTGGCCGGCCCGCCGGGCGGCCCGTCTCGACATGCTGACGGCGATCAAGGCCGAGTAGCGGCGAGTAGCAGCAAACAGCAGCGGGCAGCGGCTCGCGTACGGCCGAGGGGCCCCGTTCCGGACCGGAACGGGGCCCCTTCGCGTGCGGTCAGCCGTGCCAGGTACGCGGGCGGAGCGGGAGGCCCGAGGTGCCCGGCTCGGGGGTGCGGACGGCGAGGACCTGGTTGACGCCGATCCGGTTGCGCTCGAAGGCGAGCGCGGAGGCGGCCATGTACAGCAGCCAGACCCGGGCGCGGCCGTACCCGGCGAGCCGCACCGCACGCTCCCAGTCCGCCTCCAGTCGGGTGACCCAGGCCCGCAGGGTCAGGGCGTAGTGCTCGCGCAGCGCCTCCACGTCCCGCACCTCGAACCCGGCGCGCTCCAGCTGGGTGACGGTGGTGCCGACGGGGGCGAGTTCGCCGTCGGGGAAGACGTAGGCGTCGATGAACGCGTCCACCTCGTACGCCGATTCGTCGCGCTGCGGGCGGCGGGCGATCTGGTGGTTGAGCAGCCGTCCGCCGGGCTTGAGCAGGGCGTGCAGATCGCTCGCGTACTCCAGATAGCGGTCGGCGCCGACGTGCTCGGCCATGCCGATGGAGGAGATCGCGTCGTAGGGGCCGTCGCGCACGTCGCGGTAGTCCTGGACGCGGATCTCGACCCGGTCGGTCAGGCCCTCGTCGGCGACGCGCTTGCGGGCGTAGGCGGCCTGTTCCTGGGAGAGGGTGACGCCGACGACGCTCACGCCGTGCTCACGGGCGGCGTGGATGGCCATGGAGCCCCAGCCGCAGCCGACGTCGAGGAGCCGCTGACCGGGCTTCAGGCCGAGCTTGCGGCAGACCAGTTCGAGCTTGTCGCGCTGGGCGGACTCCAGGGTGCCGCCCGCTTCGAGGGCCTCCCAGTAGGCGCAGGAGTAGACCATGGACGGGCCGAGGACGATCTCGTAGAAGTCGTTGCCCACGTCGTAGTGGTGGCTGATGGCCCGCTTGTCGGTGCGCCGGGTGTGCAGATGGCGGCGGGGGCGGACCTCCTCGCGCGGCGGGGCCGGCGGCAGCGGGGGCCCGATCAGCCGCAGCAGGTCGCGTACGCCCGCCCGGACGGAGGGGTCGCGCAGCGCCTCGGCGAGGGTGCGGGAGTCGTCCCCGCGCTCCCAGATCGACCCGGCCACCGCGCCGAGGGCGCTGTACAGGTCGCCCTCGATGTCCAGGTCGCCGGAGACCCAGGCGCGGGCGAGTCCCAGCTCTCCGGGCTTGAACAGGATGCGGCGCAGCGCCCGGCGGTTGCGCACGACGATTACGGGAACGTTCGGCGGACCCGCCTGGGAACCGTCCCAGGCGCGGATACGCACCGGGAGCGGGGCTCCCAGCAACTGCTCGGCAACACTCACCAGTCGCGACGCGGCGTCGGCCATGGCGCACACCTCCAAGACGGCAATCCCGGATGTCCGTTACCACGTAAACGACCGGCTTACCCGGCGCAGTCCCGCAATGGAGTTACAACAGGGCAAAAGAGCGTAGGCCGCACGACGGCGGGAAACGCCGAAGGGCCCCCCGCACCACGGAGCGGGGAGGCCCTTCGGATGGAACTGGTGACCGGAGGTCAGGAGGCCTTGGCCTTCTCCTCGGTCTTGGCGGCGGCCGGAGCCGGGGCCGGCTTGGCGGCCTCGTAGAACTCCTCGCGCGGGTGCTCCATGGCGCCCAGCGAGACGACCTCGCGCTTGAGGAACATCGCGAGCGTCCAGTCCGCGAAGATACGGATCTTGCGGTTCCAGGTCGGCATCGCGAGACCGTGGTAGCCACGGTGCATGTACCAGGCGAGACGGCCCTTGAGCTTGATCTTCGTCTTGCCCAGGACGATCATCGCGACGCCCTTGTGCAGGCCGAGACCCGCGACGGCACCCTTGTTGGCGTGCTCGTACTCCTTCTGCGGGAAGCCCCGCATGCCGGAGACCACGTTGTCGCCGAGGACCTTGGCCTGGCGCAGCGCGTGCTGGGCGTTCGGCGGGCACCAGGCGTTCTCGTTGCCCGCCTTGCGGCCGACGAGGTCGGGAACCTGGGCGTTGTCACCGGCGGCCCAGATGTAGTCCGTGCCCTGCACCTGGAGGGTGGGCGCGCAGTCGACGTGACCGCGCGGGCCGAGCGGCAGGCCGTAGCGGGCCAGCGCCGGGTTGGGCTTGACGCCCGCGGTCCACACGATGGTGTCGGAGTCGACCTCGAGGCCGTTCTTCAGCACGACGTGGCCGTCGACGCAGGAGTCCATGGAGGTGGAGAGGTAGATCTCCACGCCCCGGCTCTCCAGGTGCTCCTTGCCGTACTGGCCGAGCTTCGGGCCGACCTCGGGAAGGATCTTGTCGGCGGCGTCAACCAGGATGAACCGCATGTCCTCGCGGGACACGTTCTTGTAGTACTTGGCGGCGTCGCGGACCATGTCCTCGACCTCGCCGATGGTCTCCGCGCCCGCGAAGCCACCACCGATGAAGACGAAGGTGAGCGCCTTGCGGCGGATCTCCTCGTCGTTCGTGGAGTCGGCCTTGTCCAGCTGCTCCAGGACGTGGTTGCGCAGGCCGATGGACTCCTCGATGCCCTTCATGCCGATGCCCTGCTCGGCGAGGCCGGGGATCGGGAAGGTGCGGGAGACCGCGCCGAGCGCAACGACCAGGTAGTCGAAGGGGAGTTCGTACGCCTCGCCCACGAGCGGGGCGATGGTCGCGACCTTGCGGTCCTGGTCGATGGTGGTGACCCGGCCGGTGAGGACCTCCGCCTTCGGCAGCACGCGTCGCAGCGGGACGACGACGTGCCGGGGCGAGATGTTGCCGGCGGCGGCTTCGGGCAGGAAGGGCTGGTAGGTCATGTACGACCGGGGGTCGACGACCGTGACGGTCGCCTCGCCGTAGCGCATCTTCTTGAGGATGCGCCGAGCTGCGTACAGGCCTACGTACCCACCGCCTACTACGAGGATCCTGGGACGCTCCGTGGTGCTCATGGCATCGAGTATCCACCTGCCTCGGAGGGGTAGCTCGTGCGCCCCTTCACAAGGTTGGAGAGGGCCTGTGTTATCCTCCGCCGCTCACGTGACGCAGATCATGTTCCGCACAGGGAACTCAAGGTCGTTCTGACCCGTTGTCAAGGCCGCGTGAGCTGGCCCTCCGGGTTCTCGACCCCCTCACGGATCACCTTCCGGAGACCCCTCGGACACCTCCGCGAAACACCCGCGCAACGCTCTCGTGAGCACCCTCCAAGGGCCGTTGAGCCCCCGAATGGGTCAATGTGGCCCCTTGCGTTGCCCCCGGGGGCCGAATTCCTTGTGAAGAACTTCACGAAGGTTTCCGGAGAAGGGTCGCGAAGCGGCGTGTCGGCCACCCCGCGACCCTGCTCATCCGTCGTACGGCCTGCTCAGCCGCTCGCTACCAGGCGGTAACGAGCCTTCTCCGCAAGGCCGTACGGACGCGGCCCCCGAGCGCCTACGCCAGCGACCACGCGATGCCGTCGAGGATGTCGTGCTCGCTGACGACGACCTCCTCGGCGCCGGTGCGCTCCATGAGGGCGAGCAGGACCAGCGCGCCCGCGCCGATGACGTCCACCCGGCCGGGGTGCATCGAGGGGATCTCGGCGCGCTCGGCGTGGGTGGAGGAGAGCAGCCACTCGGTGATCTGGCGGACGCGGCCGCGTGTCATGCGGGAGTGGTGGATGCGCGCGGAGTCGTACTCCGGCAGCTCCTGGTCGATCGCGGACACGGTGGTGACCGAACCGGCGAGACCCACCAGGGTGCGCGCCTCGCGCAGCGGGACGGTCTTCTCGGCGAGGTCCAGCGCGGCCTCGATGTCGGCCCGCATGGCGGCGACCTGCTCGGGCGTGGGCGGGTCGGTGACCTTGCCCTCCTCGATCAGATGGCGCTCGGTCATGCGTACGCAGCCCACGTCTACGGAGCGCGCGGCCCGCACCCGGTCCTCGCCGACGACGAACTCGGTGGAGCCGCCGCCGATGTCCACCACCAGGTAGGGCTGGGCGAAGCCGTCGCCGCCCGTCAGCTCCTTGGTGGCGCCGGTGAAGGAGAACTCGGCCTCCTGGTCACCGGAGATGACCTCGGGCTCGACACCGAGGATGTCCACGACACCGCGCGTGAACTCGTCGCGGTTCTCCGCGTCGCGGGAGGCGGAGGTCGCCACGAACCGCACCTTCTCGGCGCCGAGTTCGCGGATGACCCCGGCGTACTCGCGGCACGCGGCGAAGGTCCGCTCCAGCGCCTCGGGGGCGAGGCGGCCGGTGCGGTCGACGCCCTGGCCGAGGCGGACGATGGTCATGCGGCGGTCCAGCTCGCGCAGCTCGCCCGTCTCCGGGTTCACGTCGGTGATGAGCAGTCGGATGGAGTTGGTGCCGCAGTCGACGGCGGCGACACGGGTGAAGCCGTCGGCGGACCGCTGAGCAGCCCTCGCGGGCTCCTCGGTCGTCTCCGTGGCCGTCTCCTGGGCGGCCGCACCACACGCCCCGCCCTCCGGCGTCACGCACGGGCCCTTCGCCCACCACTCGGGCAGCATCGCGATCGCCTCGTCGCCCAGCGGGTTCACCCCGGGGCCCGCGGCCAGCGAGTGGGCCACGAGGACGTGCAGGCACTTGACCCGGTCGGGCATGCCGCCCGCGCTGGGGAAGCCCGCGAGGACCTCGATCTCGTCGCGGCGCCGGATGTAGTCCTCGTGCGCGGCGCGGTAGGCGGCGGCCAGCTCCGGGTCGGTCGTCAGCCGCTCGGTCATCTCCTTCATGACGCCGTTCGCCTCCAGCGTGCCGATCGCCGAGGCGGCGCGCGGGCACGTCAGGTAGTACGTCGTCGGGAAGGGGGTGCCGTCGGGCAGCCGGGGGGCCGTCTCCACGACGTCCGGCTGTCCGCAGGGGCAGCGGTGGGCGATGGCCCGCAGACCGCGCGGCGGGCGGCCGAGCTGCTGCTTGAATGCCTCCACGTCGGCTGCGGTGGGCTCGGTGCGCGGAGTGGGCGGCGGGGGCGTTTCCATGACTGCTTCCAGAGTGGCTTTCTGTGGGTCACCGGCGGATGCCGGTCACTGGTCGGAGGCGTCGGCCTTGTCGACGCCGTCCCAGACGTTCGCGTACCAGGGCCGGTGGGCGGCCCCCTTGTCGGCGCGGGACTGCTTGGCCGCGCCCGGGTCGATGACCACGTACCCGGTCTCGCCGGGCAGCACGTAGTGCAGCCTGCGCCGGATCTGCTGTTCGGCGTAGGCGTCGTCCTGCCAGCGCGCCTTGGTGTCGCGCAGTTCCTCGACGCGCGCGCGGGCCTGTTCCTGGCGGCGCTGGAGGTCGGCGATCTCGGCGCGCTGGGAGACGTACTGGCGCATCGGATAGGCGAGCGCGACGATCAGCGAGCACAGCACCAGGGCGAGCAGGGCGGCGCGGCCGGTGAGCCGGGAGCGGCGGGCCTGCCGCTTGGTCTGGGAGCGGTAGACGCGGGCGGCCGTCTGCTCGCCGAGCAGCCGCAGCCTGGTCGTGGTGGAGAAACGGTCCCGGTCCCTCGTGGCCATCTTCCCCGCCTCCCGTTCACGCGTACGTCCCCGGACACGGTACGGGACCGGGTCCGGGGACGTAGGACGACTGGCGGGAGCGGACTCCCGCGCGGACTCAGCCCTCGCGAGAGGGCCGAGCCTTTACGGCTGTGCTCAGCCCTTGAAGCGCGGGAAGGCGCTGCGGCCGGCGTAGACCGCGGCGTCGTCGAGGATCTCCTCGATGCGCAGGAGCTGGTTGTACTTGGCGACGCGCTCGGAGCGGGCCGGGGCGCCGGTCTTGATCTGGCCGCAGTTGGTGGCGACGGCGAGGTCGGCGATGGTGACGTCCTCGGTCTCACCGGAGCGGTGGGACATCATGCACTTGTAGCCGTTGCGCTGGGCCATCTCGACGGCGTCCAGGGTCTCGGTCAGCGAGCCGATCTGGTTGACCTTGACCAGCAGGGCGTTGGCGATGCCCTCCTCGATGCCACGGGCCAGGCGCTCGGGGTTGGTGACGAACAGGTCGTCACCGACGATCTGCACCTTGTCGCCGAGGCGGTCGGTGAGGACCTTCCAGCCGGCCCAGTCGTCCTCGAACAGCGGGTCCTCGATGGAGACCAGCGGGTAGGCCGCCACCAGCTCCTCGTAGTACTCCGTCATCTCGGCGGCGGAGCGCTCCTTGCCCTCGAAGAGGTACTTGCCGTCCTTGTAGAACTCGGACGCGGCGACGTCGAGCGCCAGGGCGACCTGCTCGCCGGGGACGTAACCGGCCTCCTGGATGGCCTCGATGATGAGGTCGAGGGCCTCGCGGTTGGAGCCGAGGTTCGGGGCGAAGCCGCCCTCGTCGCCGAGGCCGGTGGCCAGGCCCTTGCGCTTCAGGACCTTCTTGAGGGTGTGGTAGACCTCGGCGCCCCAGCGGACGGCCTCGGAGAAGGACTCCGCGCCGATCGGCGCGATCATGAACTCCTGGATGTCCACGTTGGAGTCGGCGTGCGAGCCGCCGTTCAGGATGTTCATCATCGGAACGGGCAGCAGGTGCGCGTTCGGGCCGCCCAGGTAGCGGAACAGCGGGAGGTCGCTGGCCTCGGAGGCGGCGTGGGCGACGGCGAGGGAGACGCCGAGGATGGCGTTGGCGCCGAGCGAGCCCTTGTTGTCGGTGGCGTCCAGGTCGAACATGGCCTGGTCGATCAGGCGCTGCTCGGTGGCGTCGTAGCCGACGAGCTCCGGGCCGATCTGCTCGATGACGGCGAGGACGGCCTTCTCGACACCCTTGCCCATGTAGCGGTTGGGGTCACCGTCACGAAGCTCGATGGCCTCGAAGGCACCGGTGGAGGCACCGGACGGAACGGCGGCACGACCCGTGCTGCCGTCGTCGAGGCCGACCTCGACCTCGACCGTGGGGTTGCCTCGGGAGTCCAGGATTTCCCGGGCTACGACGACGTCGATGGACGGCACGAGCATCTCCTTCTTGGATGTGACGCTGAGATGTGCGGGGCGTGTGCCTTGCGGCACGGCCTTGCGACTAGAGCCTAACCGTCCCCGGGGTGTCGGCCGTCGACCGACCGTCCCGTGGACAGGGAGACCGTACTCATTGTTCACGCCCGGAACAAAGGGGGTTCGGGGGGTCTGGCCAGGGCGGTGGTGCGGGGCGCCGCGGGTACGGGCCCCCGGGGCGTCCCACGGAGCCGCAGAACCCCGCTCCGGCGCGTACGGGGGAACACGCGCCGGGGCGGGGCCCGGTGGGGGGAGGGGGCTCACCGCGGCCGTGTGTGTGGGGCGGCGCGGGTGAGCGGGTACGGGGGGCGCCGCCCGACGAGCGGGCGGCGCGGGGCCGCTACTTCAGGTGCAGCATCTGGCCCGGGTAGATGAGGTCGGCCTTCTGGACGATGTCCTTGTTGAGGTCGAACAGCTTCTTCCAGCCGCCCTTGACGTGGTGCTTCGTGGCGATGGTGCTGAGCGTGTCGCCCTTGACGACCTTGTACTCGCCGTCGCCCTTCTTGACCTTCTGGCCGGTCGGGGTGGTGACGGTCGCGGCCGGACGGTTCGCGGAGCGCGAGGCCGTCTCCGGGGCGGTGGCGCGCGCGGCGGCGTCCGCCGTGGCCTTGGCGGCGTCGGTGGTGGTCGTCGCCGTGGTGGACGGGGTGCTCGCGGCGGTGGAGCTGTACGGCGTGCTGGACAGGCCCGTGCCGCAGACCGGCCAGGCGCCCTTGCCCTGGGCGGCGAGGACCTTCTCCGCGATGGTGATCTGCTGGTCCTTGGTGGCCTTGTCGGCCGTGGCGGCGTACTGCGCGCCGCCGTACGCCGCCCAGGTGGCGGCGGAGAACTGGAGGCCGCCGTAGTAGCCGTTGCCGGTGTTGATGGCCCAGTTGCCGCCGGACTCGCACTGGGCGACGGCGTCCCACTCGGAGGCGGTGGCGGCGGAGGCGTTGCCGGCCGCCATCAGCGGACCGGCGATCGCGGCGCCGGCGACACCGGCGAGCGCGAGGGTGCGGACGGCCTTGGCCGGGCGACGGTGCGTGCCCTTGCTGGAAAACAGCATGGTCGATCCCCTCACCGACGCCTGCGAGGTGAGCTGTCGGGTTCGGGCCGGTTGAGTTGCCCGGCCACCCTCCCCGTCGTGGAGGGGGTGGCTTCACCCCAAGCCCGTCCCGGTGTCAGCCACCGGTCAGGGCACTTACCTTGGTTCCCCCGCTCCTGCCTGCGGCGCTTGACGCGTCGACTGTTCCCGGGTGACCGCTGGCAGGATTCGGCGTTCCGGTCATCGGGGCTCGTGGTGACGAGCGGACCGACCGTAGACAGGGACACAGGGGAATTTCAAAGACGATCAGGGCCTCTGAGACTCATCCCACACTTTCACCAATTCGGACATACAGCCAGAAGAGGGACGTCAATCCCGTCCCGAATCGGGCTACTTGCCGTCCGTCCCGCCGGGCACCTTGAGCGTCTGACCAAGGACAAGGGCGTTCGGGTCGCCGCCGACGGCCTTCTTGTTCGCGGAGTAGAGCGCCTGCCAGCCGCCGTCGACACCAAGGGAGTCGGCGATGGACTCCAGCGTGTCGCCCTCGTGGATGGTGTATGTGGTCGCGGAGGGCAGGGCGTGGCGCCCGGCGTTGTCCGCCTTCTGACCGCTCGTCACGTCCTCGGCCGCGCTGCCGCCGCGGTGGCGGCCGCCACCGGAGAGCGAGCCGGTGTCGACGAGGCTCCAGGAGCCGCCGTCCTGCCAGGCGTCGTCCGACGCCTCGGACGCCGGGACGGAGTAGTCGCCGGAGGTGCCCGGGTCGTCGACCTGGGCGGAGGCGCCGGACTTGGCACCCTTGTCCTGGCCGGAGCCCTTGGCGTCCGCGTCCTTGTCCTTGCCCTTGTCGTCGGACGGCTTGGCCGACGGGTCGGCGGTGGAGCCGGCCGAGGCCGAAGCGGAGGGCGAGTCCGAGGGCTTGGCCGACTCGGACGAGTCGGACTTACCGGCGGAATCCGACGCGGAAGGCGAGGCGGCGTCCTTGCCGTCCGGGGAACCGGCGCTCGGGGACGCGGTGTCCGCGACACCCGTGTCCACGTTCAGCGAGGCGGAGTCGGAGGTCAGACCGGCCGTCAGGGCGCAGGTCGCCCAGTGGGTGGTGCCCTGCTCGGCGAGGATCTTCTCGGCGACGGAGATCTGCTGCGAGCGGCTGGCCAGGTCGGCGGTGGCCGCGTACTGGCTGCCGCCGAACTTGTCCCAGTCGTCCTGCGAGATCTGGAGGCCGCCGTAGTAGCCGTTGCCGGTGTTGGCGCTCCAGGAGCCGCCGCTTTCGCACTCGGCCACCTTGTCCCAGGTGGTGCCGTCGGCCGCGTGGGCGCTCGCCGCGCCGAGGAGCGGGATCGCGATGGCGGAGGTGGTCACACCGGCCGCGACGAGGAGCGCCGGAGCCTGGCGGGGGCGACGGTGACGACCGTTCCCGGAGAGCATACGGGGGCCTTTCGTACGACAGCAGTACGGCGTGGCGAGTGGTGCTCGGCGCCACACTGATGGGTGAACGTATAGGCAGACGATCGCTTGTCACAAGTTCATGCCGCACAGATCACGTGAAGATCACATCGTTGAGTGTCCGTCATGTTCCTGTTTGCCGGTGCGCGTTCCGTGGGTACAGGTGAGGGACCGTGCGTCCGGTCGCGCTCACTCGTGCGCCTTCCCGACCGGGGTGAACTCCACCGGGAGCGTGCGCAGTCCCCGCATGATGAGCCCGCCCCGCCAGCGCAGTTCGGCCGGTTCGACGGCGAGTCTCAGGTCGGGCAGGCGGGTGAAGAGGGTGGCCAGCGCGGCTTGTCCCTCCAGGCGGGCGAGCGGGGCGCCCAGGCAGTAGTGGATGCCGTGGCCGTAGCCGAGGTGCTGGTTGTCGGCGCGGCCGAGGTCCAGCACGTCGGGGTCGGGGAACCGCGCGGGGTCGCGGTCCGCCGCCGCCAGCACCACCAGCACCGGGTCTCCGGCGGCGATCTCCTGCCCGCCGAGGGTGAGCGGCTCGGTGGCGAACCGCCAGGTGGCCAGCTCCACCGGGCCGTCGTAGCGCAGGAGTTCCTCCACCCCGGTCTGGAGCAGGCCGGTCTCCCCGGCGGCCAGGGAGCGCTGGAGGCGGGCGCGCTCCTCCGGGTGGGTGAGCAGGGCGAAGGTGCCGTTGCCGATGAGGTTGACGGTGGTCTCGAACCCGGCGAACAGCAGGATGAACGCCATGGCCGCGGCCTCGTTCTCGGTGAGGTGCTCACCGTGGTCCGAGGCGCGGATGAGACCCGAGATCAGGTCCTCGCCGGGGGCGGGTTCGGCGGGCAGCGCGGCCCGCTTGCGGTGGATCAGCTCGGCCAGATAGCCGCGCATCTTCTTGACCGACCGCGCGACACCGCCTCGGGGGCCGCCCCCGTGACGGATCATCATGCCCGCCCAGTCCCGGAAGTCGTCCTGGTCCTCGCGGGGGACGCCGAGCAGGTCGCAGATGGCGTAGATGGGCAGCGGGAAGGCGAAGTCGTGGATGAGGTCGGCGGAGCCCTTCGCGGCGAAGGCACCGATGAGGTCGTCCGTCAGCTGCTGCACCCGGGGGGCGAACTCGGCCACCCGGCGCGGGGTGAACGCCTTGCTGACCAGCCGGCGCAGCCGGGTGTGGTCCGGCGGGTCGATGTTCAGCAGGTGCGTCATCAGGTCCGCCTTGCGCTCGCCGGGGATGCCGGTCTTCCCCTTGGCGTGCGCGGGCTCGTCGTGATGCGCCGGGTTCTTGCTGAGCCGCGCGTCGGCGAGCGCCTGCCGGGCATCGGCGTACCGCGTGACCAGCCAGGCCTCCACCCCGCTGGGCAGCCTGGTCCGGTGCACGGGCGCGTGCTCGCGCAGCCAGGCGTAGGCGGGGTAGGGGTCGGTGGCGAACTCCCAGGTGAAGAGGTCGGGGGCGGGCTCGCCGGGACGGTCGGAGGAGGGCTGATCGGTCACAGGTCGACGGTATCCCGGGGGCGGGGAGAGGCACCCGGCCAGGCCCTTCGCCGGGCGGTGCCCGAACCGGTTCGCTAGGCGGTGCCTGAACCGTTCTCCTCCGCCGTACGTATCGCATCCCGGTAGACCCGTGCGGCGGCTCGCAGTGCCGTCTCGGGGTCGACCCCCTCGGACTCGGCGCGGGCGGCCAGGGCCAGGAGTTCGTAGCCGATGCCGTCGCCCTGGGGAAGGGGGACGTCCAGGTGGGCGGTGCGGGCTCGGGAGGCGAGCTTGGCGGCCAGCGCGAGGCCGGGCTGGCCGAGCGGGACTCCCTCGGTCACCGAGGTGCGCCGCTTCTCCTCGGCCTTGGTGCGCAGCCAGTGCTTCTTGACGTCCTCCGGAGTCTCGGCCGTCTCGTCGCCGAAGACGTGCGGGTGGCGGTGGATGAGCTTGGTGACGATGCCCCCGGCGACGTCGTCGATGTCGAACGGGGCGTCCGGGTCCTCGGCGGCGATGCGGGAGTGGAAGACGACCTGGAGCAGCACGTCGCCCAGCTCCTCCCGCAGCTCCTCGCGGTCGCCCGCCTCGATCGCCTCGACGAGTTCGTACGCCTCCTCGATGCCGTACTTGGCCAGGCCCTCGTGGGTCTGCCGGGAGGACCAGGGGCACTCGGCGCGGATGCGGTCCATGACCTGCACGAGGTCGAGGAGCCGGGCACCCGGCAGGTCGTAGGAGGCGGGCAGCAGCTCCAGGTCGGGCATCCGCGTCCGGCCGGAACCGGCCAGGCGGGCCAGCCCGTCGGTGAGGGCGGGCTCGCCCTCACCCGTGGCCACGACCACCACCGTGCGGCCGCCCGCGCAGGCACCGACCAGCTCCTCGGCGGTCGGGGCCGCCTCCGACACCGCTATCCCGGCCTCCCGCAGATACGGCACCTGCGGGTGCGCGCCGTCGGCGCACAGCACGGCGTCCGCGGCGTGCAGGGCCTGCCAGGCGGGCCAGGACAGCAGGCCGGGCGCGACACGGTGGCTGGTGGTGAGCAGGACGATGCGGCCGGGGGCGGCTTCGGTGCTGGTTGCGTTCACGATCCGAACGTAACCCACGGTGCGGAGGGGCGTCGCGAGTTGTCCACAGGGGGTGGGGAGTCCTGTGATCGTAGGACCGCAGCCACTGCCGCAGCCGCCGCGCGACGCCGGGCCGCCTATCTCGCTAGGCCGACTGCGCCGCCGACGCTTCCTTCACCCACGGCGTCCTGACGTCCACCCGGCTGCTCTTGTTCGCGTCCCAGGTGCCGTAGCGCGGGTTGACGTCGATGCGCAGCTTCTTCGACGCCTCCGACAGGGTCTTCCAGAAGGCGGGCTGGGTGGTGTCGGTGCCGAGCTTCGCCGCGAGCTTCTGGGCCTCGATCTGGAGGCGGAGGTTGTCGTCGAGGCGCTCGGGGGCGATGCCGTACTTCTGGAGCCAGACCGCCTCCAGGCCCTTGGCGCCGCCCGCCTGCTGTTCGAGGCCGGAGCGCAGCTTCTGGACCTCCTTGCGGGAGACGGTGACGCCCGCGTCGTGCGCGGCCCGGGCCAGCACCTGGTCGAGGACCATGGTGTGCAGGGTGTCGCGGGTGAGGCTGCCGTTGGAGGCGAGGACCTGCTGGTACTGCGTCTCGTCGGGCGACGCGGCCCGCTGCGCCGCGCGCACCTCGTTCACCCGGCTCTCCAGCTGGGCGACGGTGATGCGCTGCCCGCCGACGACCGCCGCCGCGCCCGGGTGGGCGTCGCTCCCGCAGGCGGTGAGGAGGGGGGCCGCGGCGACGATCGCGGCGGAGAGGACGAACGCGGAGCGACGGCGGTGCAAGGGGACCTCCTGAGGAGTTTGTGCGGCGGTGCACAAGGTCTTGCGGTGATCGATGGTAGGCAGCCGATCTGCTCCGGCCAACCCATCGGACCAACGATTCACCACGAGTTCGGGCACCGCCGCGTCACTCCGGCGGGGGTGTCAGCCGGTGATGGCCACCGGCGCGTCCCAGGCGTCGCGGTCCACGGTGAGCGTCACGCCGCCGCGCGTCTCCTTGCTGTTCACCATGAACTGGTGGGCCCGGCTGTGGTCGGTGAACTGCTTCGCGCCCCAGGGCCAGTCGGTCGTGGTGGTGTTCTTCTGGTCCCACAGCGCGTACCAGAGGTTGCCCGGCAGGTCGGTCTTGTCGGTCGCGGTGGCGATCGCCTTGGCGCTGGAGCTGGTGAAGCCGTAGTAGCCCGCGCGGTAGATCTTGGCGCGCAGGCCCTTGTCGAAGGAGCGCACATAGGTGAGCACGGCGTTGTTGCACGCCGTGTTCGCCGTGTCGTACGGCTCCATGTCCAAATAGATCGCGCTGCCCGCCTTCATGCCGAGCGCGGACGCCTTGGCCACGGCGTCCTTGGCGTCGGCCGCGCCGAGGGAGGCGGCGTTGGCGGCCGTCATCTTCTCGGGGTTGGAGCCGGTCTGGCAGGACGGCTGGGCGCCGACGTAGATCGGTATGAGCTTCCAGCCGAGCGCGCTGACCGACTTCACCCAGGAGGCGGTCAGGTTGGGCTGGGCGCAGCCGCGGTTCTTGCCGCCCACGTAGACGGCGGCGGCGCCGTAGTAACCGGTGTGCCACGCCTTCATGGCGGACAGCGAGGGCGCGGTGCAGGTGTCGAACGCCAGCCCCGTGAACGTCTTCTGCGCGGGCCAGGCCGTCGCGGCCATGGACGACGTGGCCGCCACTCCGGCTCCCGCCACGACGGCGGCGCCGGCCGTCGCCCACGCGATGTATCGGACCTTCTTCGACTGCCGGTGTCCGGCCATCCCCACCCCTGTGTTCGAAACCATGAACGAAACCGTGAACGAAACGAAAGGACGCGTCGGCGTCCGCAGCGGGCAACGTAATCGACGGCACATCTGTGCGAGAAAACGGAAACCCCGCGATTGTCCATGATTATTACCAGGACATGCCATGAGTCGGGAAAATGCCGGGGCGTCCGGGACATCTCCGCAGGCGGGAAGGCGCGTTCAGCCCCGCATCTGGCCCAGCCACTGCAGGGTGCGCCGGAGGTCGGCGGCCAGCGGGTGGCCCATGCCGTGCACCCGCTCCACGTCCATCAGAAGCCGCGCCAGCATGTCGTGCGCGGCCGGGCGGTCGCCGAGGGCGAGCAGCAGATGGCCGATGCGGCGGCGGACGTCGTGGGCGAGCTGGGGGTCGCCGGAGACGTACCGGTTCTCGTAGTACGGCAGCAGCGCGCGGTACTCCGCGAGCGCGGCCGCCGGTTCGCCCAGCTGCTCCAGGCACTGCGCGGCCTCGTAGCGGTGGCGCAGGGACTGCGGGTCGGCCTGGCCCGCCTCGGCGGCGCGTTCGTCGGCGAGGCGGCGCAGTTCGGGCAGCGCGCGCCGGTACTGGCCGTCGTCCAGAAGCGTGGCCGCGTACTGCTTGCGCAGGGTGCGCACGACCGGGGAGTGCTCGCCGTGCTGGTCGGCGGCGGCGGGCAGGATCGCGCCGAGGATGTCGACGGCCTGGGTGATGCGCCCCTCCCCCAGCAGCCGCTTGACCTCGTCCACGGCCGCCGCCACGTCCGGCTTGTCGTCCACCGGCGGTGCCGGGGCGACCGGCGCGGGCTGCGGTGCCGGGATGCGGGCGCGGTCCGGCCAGGGGGCGTGCGGGCGCAGGAAGGGGCGCGTGGGGTCGAGCGGCGCACCGGTGGGGGTGCCGCGCGCGGGCAGCAGCGGCACCAGCTCCTCGTACACCTCCTGCGCGGAGGCGGGACGGTTCTGCGGGTCCTTCGCGAGCAGCCGCAGCACCAGCCGCTCCAGCGGCTCCGGCACCTCGGGGCGCAGCCTGCGCACCGGGAGCGGCGGCTCGTACAGATGCCGGTGCAGCACCCCGAGCGCGGTGGAACCGGCGAACGGCACCTCCCCGCTGAGCAGTTCGTGCAGCAGCACCCCGAGCGCGTACAGGTCGGTGTACGGGCCGACCGCGCCGCCCATCGCCTGCTCGGGCGCCATGTAGGCGGGCGAACCGATCGGGGAGCCGGTGTGCGTGAGGCGGGTGGTGTCGGTGTCCATGACCGAGGCCACGCCCAGGTCGAGGACGGTGACCGTGCCGTCCTGCTTCACCATCACATTGCGCGGCTTGAGGTCGCGGTGCACGATCGGCACCGCGTGCACCGCGCTCAGCACGGCGCAGAGCTGCGCGGCGACCGTGGCCGCCCACTGCCACGGGTACGGGTCGTGCTCCGCGAGATGGTCGGAGAGGTCGGCGCCGTCCACGTACTGCATGACGAGGAAGAGCTCGTCGCCCTCGCTGCCCGCGTCGTGCACGGTGACCAGACCGGGGTGGTCGACCTGCGCGGTCACCCGGCACTCGCGCAGGAACCGGCGGCGCAGCTCGTCCGCCTCCTGCCCGGCCACCCTGTCGGGGCGCAGCAGCTTCACCGCCACACGCCGGTCCAGCCGCCGGTCGTACGCCGTCCAGACCTGGCCCATGCCGCCCTGGCCGATCAGCGTGGCCAGTTCGTACCGGTCCGCGACGACCCGTCCCTGTGTCACCGTCACCGTCCGCCCTCGCGGCCGTCGTGCTTGCGCAGATAGTCGCTCAGCTCGTCCAGTTCGGCGCGCACCTGGTCGATGTGGCGGGGCACCGGGCGCTGCTGCGGCGCCGGAACGGGCGGCGGGGGCACGGCGGTTGAGGGCAACGCGGTCGGGGGTACGGCGGTCGGGGGCATCGGGGCCGGGACGTACGGCGGCTGCGGCAGACCCGGCGTGCTCGTCGCGGTGAACGGCGGCGGCACGGGCCGCGCGTACGACGCGTAGCCCGGCATCATCGACAGGTGCCCGGCGTGGGCCTGGCGGAGGTGGCTGAAGTGGCGTATGTCCGCCTGGAGGTAATAACCGGCGCAGACAACGGCGTTCAGCAACAGGATGATCATGCCCGCGTTGCCGTTCGGGGTGCTGAAGTCCTTGGTGTTGTCGGTGCTGAGGAGGGCGAAGCTGACACAGAGCACCAGCACCGATCCCGCGAAGAACAGCCACTCGGCACGCCTGCGCGTCACGATCGCCGCGCGGAGCGGCGCCACCCACGCCAGGAATCCGATGCTGAGCAGCGCCACGGCCACGAAGAGCACCCGCAGCACGACCAGCACCCCGGTCGAGGGTGGCTGCGGGCTGGGCGGCGCGTAGCCGGAGCCGTGCATAGCTGCTCCTGGGGCCTGTTGGTGGACGACGTGTGTGCCGGATCCGAGCGTATAGGCCGCTGGTGACAACCGGTCCCGGGTCTACCGAACCGTTGTCCCGCCGTTCGGCGCGGTACGGCGCCCCGGACGGTCTCAGTCCGGGGCCACCGTGCCGTCCGTGAGCCCGTCGTACATCCCGCGCACGAGCTGTTCCCCGAACCGGCTCGCGTGGCGCAGCGCCCGCTCGAACTCGTCCAGCGCCCGGAACCGCGCGCCGTAGCGCCGCTGTTCGTCCAGGGAGAGCCGGGGGAGCTGCAGTCGGCGCACGTCAAGGCGGGTCGCGGTGGAGGCGTAGCTGCTGGCCTGCCGGTTGTTGGCGGTTCCGCGCAGGAACCCGGCGAGGAACCACGGGTCCAGTGCCGCGCGGTCGGGGCGCAGCAGCACGAGGTTGCGCCCGAGGGCGGCGCCTCCCGTCGTCCCGTCGATCACGCGCGCCACCGAGCCGCCGCCGAGCACCGGCACGACGACGTCGCCCGGCTCGGTCAGCACCGCCTCCTCGCCGCTCTCGGGGAGCGTGCCCGAGGGCGCGGTACCGGCGAGCACGTCGTGGTCGGTGAGCACGGGCACGCGCGCGTGACCGCCGTTGCCGCCGGTACGCAGCAACAGCGCGCCACCGCGCGCGAGTTCACCGACGGTGGTGAGCGGCCAGCGCGCGGGCGGGGCCGGGTCGGCGGGGGGCGGGGTGAGGTCGGCGGTCAGGCGCAGGGTCTCGCTGAGGCGCTCGCGCACCGCCGTGAGCTGCTCCGCGCCGTCGGCACCGGCGTCCGGCGGCAGATGGCGCGCGGGAGCGAGGTCCACGTCGTCGTCGAGGAGTTCGATCACCGGCAGTGAACGGGCCAGCCCCGGCCGGTCCTCCAGCCGTCCCGCGCGCGTGAAGGCACGCCAGGCGTCGAGGACGGCGTCCCGCACCGCAGCCCAGTCGGGGCCGCCCCGGCTCTCCCCGGCGAACCTGCCCGTGTCCATGAGCAGCACCTCGGGCGTCACCGGCGTACGGCCGGGCCGGCGCAACACCCACACGTGCAACGGGATGTTGTACGGCGGCGCCGCACCGACCGGCAGCGCGATCACGGCCCGCAGCACGCCCCGGCGCAGCAGGTCGGCGCGGATACGGCGCCCGGAACGGCGGGACGCGGCGGCCGGCGGCATCAGCAGCACCGCCGTGCCGTCGTCGGTGAGCCGCGCCAGCGCGTGCTGCACCCAGGCCAGCTCGGACTCGGTGCGCGCCGGGAAGCCGTACTCCCAGCGCGGGTCGTACGCCAGCTCGTCGTGGCCCCAGTTGCGCTCGTTGAACGGCGGGTGGCACAGCACGGCGTCGGCGCGCAGCTCCGGGAAGGCGTCGGCGCGCAGGGTGTCGCCGACCGCGGCGCGCACCGCGGCCCGCGAGTGCAGCGCGAGCCGCAGCGCGGTCACCGCGGCGAGGTCGGGGGCGCTGTCCTGGGCATACAGCTCCTGGCCGGGGCGGACGTCCACGGCACGCAGCAGGGCGCCGGTGCCGCAGGCCGGGTCGAGGACCGTGCGGGCGGGTCCGGCGAGCTCGGCCATGAGTCCGGCGAGTTCGGTC
>NZ_WWIR01000528.1 GCF_009863025.1 Streptomyces sp. SID4985
GCCGCGGTGGCCGCCGCCGTGAGGACGAAGCCCCGGCGGTCGAAGGCGCCGGTGGTTCCGGGGGTGGGGCCGGGCTCGTCCCGCCGGTGCTGGAGGCGCCCCGCGAGGGCGTACAGGAGCAGCGCTCCCGCTACGGCGCCGAGCAGGGAGGGCAGCGCGTCGGTGAGGCCCGTGGAGTCGGGGCGGCCGGTCGCGGCCACGGCGCCGACGAGCCCGAAGAGCAGGACACCGGCGGCTCCAGCCCGCCGGAACCGTACGGCCGGCACGCCCAGCCCGGCCACCAGGACGGCCAGCACGACCACGATGCCCGTCTGGAGCACCAGCTTGTCGGCGGTGCCGAACTGGCGGATCGCCCAGTCCTTCACGGCGGCGGGCGTGCGGTCGATGGCGGCGCCGCCCACCGCGACGACGGGGCCGGACTCCGGACGGACGGCGGCGGACGCCAGCTCGGCCGTCGCCAGGGCGCCGGAACCGGCGAGCAGGCCGCTGAGCGCGCCGAGTACCCGGCGCAGCGGGCCCGGGCGAGGCGCGGGATCTTTCTCCTCGTCTCTCACGAGGGGAATCCGGCGCTGTGACCTGGGCGGATGGGTGGGCTCCCCGGATCAGGTGAAAAAAGATCCGGGACCCATCCGGACCGGTGCGCGGCCACGTATTACCTGTTCGGGGTCCCGGGGGTTTGCCTCTTCGGGGTCCCGAGGGCGCGGACGCTGTTCGTCGCCGCGGGTAAAGTTGCTTCTTTCCCGAGCACGACAGGTTCGTTTTCCCTTGCCCTCCTCCCTACCGTCCCCGGCCGCGTGGTCGCGTGGTTTCCGCCGTCCGTCCTGGCTGTCCGATCCGAGGGTGCTGCGCACCGAGGTGCTGGCCGGGCTCGTGGTCGCCCTGGCGCTGATCCCGGAGGCGATCTCGTTCTCCGTGATCGCCGGGGTCGATCCGGCCATCGGGCTGTTCGCGTCGTTCACGATGGCCGTGGTCACGGCCGTCGTCGGCGGGCGCCCCGCCATGATCTCGGCGGCCACCGGTGCCGTCGCGCTGGTCATCGCACCGGTCAACCGGGAGCACGGCTTCGGCTATCTGATCGCCACCGTCATCCTGGCCGGTGTCTTCCAGATCGTCCTCGGCGCGGCCGGCGTCGCCAGGCTGATGCGGTTCGTGCCGCGCAGCGTGATGGTCGGCTTCGTGAACGCGCTGGCGATCCTCGTCTTCATGGCGCAGGTGCCGGAGCTGACCGGCGTGCCCTGGCCGGTGTATCCGCTGCTCGCCGCCGGGCTGGCGATGATGGTGTTCTTCCCGAGAGTCACCAGGGTGATCCCGGCGCCGCTCGTCTCCATCGCCGTCCTCACCGTGGTGACGGTCGCCGCGGGGATCGCGGTGCCGACCGTGGGCGACAAGGGCAAGCTGCCGTCGTCCCTGCCGGTGCCGGGGCTGCCCGACGTGCCGTTCACCCTGGACACGCTCACGACCATCGCCCCGTACGCGCTCGCCATGGCGCTGGTCGGGCTGATGGAGTCGCTGATGACCGCCCGGCTCGTGGACGACATCACCGACACCCGCTCCTCCAAGACGCGCGAGTCCGTCGGGCAGGGCGTCGCCAACATCGTCACCGGGTTCCTCGGCGGCATGGGCGGCTGTGCCGTGATCGGCCAGACGATGATCAACGTGCGGGTCTCCGGTGCCCGTACCCGGCTGTCCACCTTCCTGGCGGGGGCCTTCCTGCTGACGCTGTGCGTCGTCTTCGGGCCGGTGGTGTCCCGTATCCCCATGGCCGCGCTGGTCGCGGTGATGATCATGGTGTGCTGCGCGACCTTCGACTGGCACTCCGTCGCGCCGAAGACCCTCCGGCGGATGCCCGCCGGGGAGATCGCCGTCATGGTGATCACCGTCGTGTGCGTGGTCGCCACCCACAACCTCGCCGTCGGCGTCGTCGTCGGCTCGATCACCGCCATGGCGGTCTTCGCCCGGCGGGTGGCCCGCCTCGCCGAGGTCACCGCCGTGACCGACCCCGACGGCGGCACGGTGATCTACCGGGTGACCGGCGCGCTCTTCTTCGCGTCGTCCAACGACCTGGCCGGCCGGTTCGACTACGCGGGCGACCCCGAGAGGGTGATCATCGACCTCTCCGCCGCCCACATCTGGGACGCCTCCTCCGTCGCCGCCCTGGACGCCGTCGAGGCCAAGTACGCCCAGCGCGGCAAGACGGTCGAGATCACGGGCCTGAACGAACGCAGCGCCCGCATCCACGGGACGCTCAGCGGAGAGCTCGCCGCGAAGGACTGACGGTCAGCGGAGGGAGTCCAGGGCGTCCACGACGTCCCCCGGCTCGGCCCGCTTCGTGTAGTCCGTGTCGACGAACGCCCAGCGGATCACCCCCGCCGCGTCGATGACGTACGTCGCCGGGATCGGCAGCGTGCGGGCGTGGCCGCCGTTGGAGCGGTGGAGGTCGATGCCGAGCCGGGTGTAGACGGCGGCCAGGTCGTCGGGGAGGTCGAAGGCGAGGCCGTACTGCCGCGCGACGGCGGAGCCGGGGTCGCTCAGCACGTCGAAGGTCAGCTCGTGCTTCTCGGACAGGGTGAGGGACTCGTCCGGGACCTGCGGGGAGACCGCCACCAGCCGGGCCCCGCGCGCGGTGATCGCCTCGTGGTGCCGCTGGAGGGCGCGGAGCGCGAGATTGCAGTACGGGCACCAGGCACCGCGGTAGAAGGTCAGGACGACGGGGCCCTCGGCGAGCAGCGCGTCCAGCGAGAGCGTGCCGCCGGTGGCCGTGGCGAGGGTGAAGGCCGGGGCCTTGTCGCCGGTGGTGAGGGCCTGGGCGGCCTGACCGGAGTCGGCGAGTTCCTGGTCCGCCCTCCGCATGACCTCGCGGATCTCGGCGGGGATGTCCTGCTGGCGCGCGGTGTAGAAGGCACGCAGTTCGGTGTTGAGCGTGGTCATGACTCTCGCCCCTCCCGGGTTCGTCTTGGAACGACCGTTCCAAGATAGCCGTTCCCCCTTGATCCGGGGCGCGTATCTTGGAATCGGCATTTCAAGATGACTTCAGGATGACGAGGCCGGACCGTGCCGGACATCAAGCACTTCGACCCGGACGCCACCCTGGACACGGTGGTGCGACTGTTCTGGCGGCGGGGCGTGGCCTCCACCGGCGTCCAGGACGTGGTGACCGCGACCGGGCTCAACCGGTCCAGCCTGTACGCCACGTTCGGCGGCAAGCAGGAGCTGTACCGCGCCGCGCTGCGCCGCTACGTGGAGCAGTGGTCGTGGCCCGCGTTCCGGAGCCTGGCCGAGGACGGGCGGGGACTGCCGGCCGTCGCCGAGTTCTTCGGCGCCCTCATCGAGGTCCGCTGCTCGGGCGAGTACGCCCGCTGGGGCTGCATGATCGCCAACGCGCACGCCGGGGCCGAGCACGACGACCCCGAGGTGCGCACCCTGCTGGAACGGCATCACCAGGAGCTGCGCGACGCCATGCGTGCCGCCCTGGTGTCCGCCGGACGCCAGGGGCAGCTCGCCCCCGGGACGGACCTCGACGCCTCCGCCGAGCTCCTCACCCTCCTCGCCTACGGCGTCAACCTCCGCTCGCGCACCGGCGCCGACCCCGAGGCCCTGCGCAGGACCGTCACCGTCGCGCTCGGCCCGATCAGGGGCGGCGCCGGAACGTAGGCGCCCCCGCTAGCGGCGCCGCGCCCCCTCCGCGCACCCGACGCACATCGTGGCCGCGGGCCGTATCGCCAGGCGCTCCGGCGGGATCGGACTGCGGTCGCGGACCTCTGCCGTCCAGTCGGTCATTCCACCGCAAACGATCCCTTTCGCGGGCGTATTCCGTCGCGCCTTCGCAGCATGCTCCGTCGCTCATTCTTTGCGTGGTCATGACCGGCGGACCGGCATCCACGCGGGCCCCCTTCGAGTCCTTCTCCTTGTCCGGGCCCGCCGGGCAAGGAGTCGCGTCGGAGAATGGAGTGCCATGGACGGCGCCGTCGTCGCAGTGGTGGTCGTGGCCGTGTTCCTGCTGCTCGTGCTGAAGAGCGGGATGCGGGTGGTCAACCAGGTGGAGCGCGGGGTGGTGTTCCGGCTGGGGAGGGCGCTACCGGGGGCCCGGCAGCCGGGGATCACCTTCCTGGTGCCGTTCGCCGACCGCATGCGCAAGGTGAACGTGCAGGTCGTGACGATGCCCGTGCCGACGCAGGAGGGCATCACCAAGGACAACGTCTCGGTGAAGGTCGACGCCGTCGTGTACTTCCGGGTGGTCGACCCCGTGCGGGCCGCCATCGAGGTGCAGGACTACATGTTCGCCGTCGGCCAGGTCGCCCAGTCCTCGCTGCGCTCCATCATCGGCAAGAGCGACCTGGACGACCTGCTCAGCGACCGTGAGCGGCTGCACGAGGGGCTGGCCCTGATGATCGACAGCCCGGCGGCCGGGTGGGGCGTCCACATCGACCGGGTCGAGATCAAGGACGTCCAGCTGCCCGAGTCGCTGAAGCGGTCCATGTCCCGTCAGGCCGAGGCCGAGCGGGAGCGCCGGGCGCGGGTCATCACGGCCGACGGCGAGTTCCAGGCCGCGCAGCAGCTCGCCAACGCCTCGCGGATCATGTCGGACACGCCGGAGGCGATGCAGCTCCGGCTGCTCCAGACGGTCGTCGAGGTGGCCGCGGAGAAGAACTCGACGCTGGTCATGCCGTTCCCGGTGGAGTTGCTGCGGTACTTCGACAAGGCGGCGCAGCAGTTCGGAGGCAGCTCCGGTGCGGCGAACGCTCCGGCGCAGGCCGCCGCGCCCGAGGTCACCCCGGCCCCCGCCGCCGAGGTCGCCCCCGCCCCCGCCGCTCCCGAGCTGACCTCGCCCGAGGCTAAGCGGCTTCCCGAGCCGCGGCCGCAGGAAGACTCCGGCCGGCTGTAGCGAGGGCCAGCGTCACGGCCGCCGACGCCGCCGCCATCACCGTCATCGCCGTTGCCGGAGAGGCGAGTTGGGCGACCGTACCGGCCAGCGTCGCGCTCACGCCCTGGAGGGTCAGCATGCCCGCCGAGTGCAACCCCAGGGCGTGACCGGCGAGTTCGTCCGGAGTCAGGCTCATCAGCCGCTCCTGCTGGACCAGGCTCGCACCGAAGCCGACGGAGGCGAGCGTCACGCACACCGCGGCCACCGGGAGCGGCGGGTGCGCGGCGAAGAGCAGGTACGGGACGGCCAGCAGGAGCAGCAACGGAGTCGCGAGGCGGGCGCGCACCCCGGGCGGGAGCAGACGCCCCACCGTCACGTCCCCGGCGAACATGCCGAGCGCCGCGCAGGCGAACAGCGCGCCCGCCGCGTGGGGGGCGTACGACACGTAGAGCGATTCGCAGCCGACGACCAGGCCGTTGGGCACCCACAGCCCCAGATAGGTGAGGCGCCGCGAACGGGCCGACCACAGACGGGTGTTGGTGCGCCAGGTCGCCGCCGGGGACGGACGGCCGCCGATCCGGGGCGGGCGCGGGGAGAGGCCGAGGCGCAGCAGCAGCGCGGCCGTCAGATACAGGGCCGCCGCCAGGAGCAGGCAGACGCGCGGGGAGAGGGCGGCCAGCAGGGCGCCGCCGGTGGCGTAACCGGTGATCTGCGTCAGGCCGCTCATCATGTTGAACAGCGAACGCCCGGGCAGATAGCCGTCCTTGCTCAGGATCTCGTTCAGCAGACCCCAGCGGACACCCCCGCCGAGGGAGGCGACGAGGCCCAGCAGCAGGACGATCAGCAGGAGCAGGCCCGCGGGCAGGCCGGGCAGCGCCTGGAGTGCCGTACCCGCCGCGAAGGCCAGTCCGATGGCGGACAGGGCCGTGCGCGGGGGCAGCCGGTCGGCGCCGGAGAGCAGCACGGTCGCGCCGAGGACCTGGGCGAGGGACGGGCCGAACATGCTGACCGCCGAGAGCAGCGGGGAGCCGGTGGCGCGGTAGACGAGGGTGCCGAGGGCGAGTCCGCCGAGGGTCTGGGCCGCGGTCTGGGCGGCCGAGCCGAGGAACAGCGGGGTGAACTCCGGTGTGCGGAACAAGGATCGGTAACGGGGCATGCAGGGAGTCTCAAACCCCCTGGCCCGCGCCGATATTGTTTCGCCGGTGCGCGAAAGCTCGTGAGGGGGAGCCGACTTGGGGTGGTGGCTGCTCGACGCCGACACGCTCGCGCGCGGGCGGTTCGTGATCTCGCCGCTCGCCGAGACCTTCGCCGCGCTGTGGCTGCTGCACACGGGGAGCGGTTCGCATCCCGGGGAGCGGGAGTGGCTGCGCGCCCATCTCCCCCGCTATCAAGCCCTGTTGACCGGCGACCCGATCACCGCGCGCCTCGTACAGGCCGGGCTGGGCCGGAACTGGACCGCCGACTTCCTGACCCCCACGCCCCGCCCCGGCGAGGACTTCGCCACCGAGGTCGCGCGGGTACGGGCCGCCCGTCCGGCCGCCGCCCGCGCCCACCTGCTGCTGTCGGTCGAGGGCCCGCTCCCCGCCGTACTGGAGCGCGACGACCTGCCCGAGCGGGCGGCCGCGCTCCTTGAGTGGGTGTGGGCGGAGACGGTACGGCCCACCTGGGAGCGGCGCCGCAAGGTGCTGGAGGCGGATGTGCTGGCGCGCACGGCGCGGGTGAGCCGGGACGGCTGGGCCGGGGTGCTCGACTCGCTCCGGCCGGGGCGGACGCGGTGGCTCGGGGACAGCCGCCTCCAGGTCAACCTGTACGCGTATCCCCCGCGCGACATCTCGGGCGCCGCGCTGGCCCTCGTCCCGGTGACCCCGCAGCGCGGCGGCTGGGTGGCCTGGGAGGACGGGCGGCGGTACGCCATGGTCTACCCGTGCGCCGGTTCCCTCGCCTGGCACCGCGAGCGGCCGGTCCCGGCGGGTCTGGGCGCCCTGCTCGGCCCGGCCCGCGCGGGCGTCCTGCTCCTGCTGGACTCCCCCATGAGCACCACCCAGCTGACCGCCGTCACCGGCCAGACCCTCGGCTCGGTCGGCCGCCATCTGAAGGTGCTGCGGGAGGCGGGCCTGGTGGTACGCCGCCGGGCGGGCCGCTCGGTGCTGTACGAGCGCACGGGTGCCGGGGACGGGCTGGTGGCGGCGGGGACGACCCACCCCTGACGGGGGGCGAGCCGGGCGGCACGGGCCCGCATCCCCCCGGCTAGCATCCGCCCATGACGACAACCGATGACAACACCCCCGTACTGGACACCCCCATCGACGCCCTCCAGGGCGGCGAAGCCGACCTCGCGCGTTACGCGGGCGGCCCCGTCCTCATCGTGAACGTGGCCTCCAAGTGCGGGCTGACCCCGCAGTACACGGGCCTGGAGCGGCTCCAGGAGCGCTACCGCGACCGCGGCTTCACCGTGGTCGGGGTGCCCTGCAACCAGTTCATGGGGCAGGAGCCCGGCTCCGCCGAGGAGATCGCGGAGTTCTGCTCGGCGACGTACGGCGTGACCTTCCCGCTGACCGAGAAGGTCGAGGTGAACGGCGCCGACCGGCACCCGCTCTACGAGCGCCTGGTGGGCTTCGCGGACGCCGAGGGGCACACCGGCGACATCCGCTGGAACTTCGAGAAGTTCCTGATCGGCCGCGACGGCGACGTCGTCGCCCGCTTCTCGCCGCAGACCGAGCCGGAGTCGGCGGAGGTCGTGGCCGCGATCGAGACCCAGCTCGGCTGACGCTTGACCTTGCCCCTGGGGCAGGGCCGAATGTCGCTGTCGCCGGGCGGAGGAGCCGCCCGGCGACGGAGGAAGGCATGGTGGACGAGGCGTTGACCAGCGCGGACGACGAACTGTCGGCCATCGCGGACGACGAGTTGCTGACCATCGGCGCGTTCGCCGCGCGGTCCCGGCTGTCGCCCAAGGCGCTCCGGCTGTACGACCGGCGGGGCCTGCTGGCCCCGGCCCACGTGGACGACGCCACGGGCTACCGCTACTACCGCGCGGCGCAGGTCGAGCGTGCCCGGCTGGTGGGTCTGCTGCGGCGGTTGGACATGCCGCTGGCCCGGGTCGCGGGGGTGGTGCAGGCCGAGGGGCTGGAGGCCGCCGACCGGCTGGACTGGTACTGGGCGCAGGTGGAGGCCCGGATCGCCGAGCAGCGGGCCCTTGTCGCCGAACTCCGTGACCGGCTGTGCGGAGGGACTGCGGAGATGGACGCGAGGTTCACGGTCGAGACGGTGGACATACCGGAGCGGGCGGTGCTCATCGAGTCGAGGCGCCCGCTGGTGGAGGAGCTGCCGACCTGGATTCCGGAGTCGCTGGACCGTCTGGAGGCGGTGGCCCGGGAGTGCGGGGGCGTGGCGGGCGATCCGTACGCCGTGTACCACGCCGAGGTACCGGCCGGGAGCGAGGCGGGGACCGAGGGCCCCGTGGAGGCGTGTGTGCCGGTCGCGGACGAGGCGGCGGCACGGGCATGGGCGGAGCGGCACTACGACGGGCCGGGGACGGCCCGGGTACAGGTGGAGCCGGCGGGGAGGCTGGCGCGTACCCGGATCGTCGGGGATCGGGTCACCCTTGCGCTGTTCGTGGCCGCCTTCGAGGCGGTGGAGCGGTGGGTGGAGGCGGCCGGTCTGGAGATCGCCGGGCCGGGCCGGGAGGTCTTCTTTCCGGAGCGGGTGACCGCCGGACCGCAGGGCCCGGGGTGCGAGGTGGCGTACCCGGTGCGCTGAAGTCGCCCTGGTTCGCCCTTGGTCGGGATCAGTGCGCGGAGCCCCTCGGCAAGGACGGCGTCTGGCCGAGAGGGCTCCGCGGGGTGCTGTTTCGCGCGTGGCCGTCGAAGCATGAGTCGCGCTTCCACGGAGGCGGAGGAGGACCCGGGAAGGGTCCTTACGCCTTGACCGAGGCCACGAAGGTGTTCCAGGCCGCGGCCGGGAAGGCCAGCACGGGCCCCTCGGTGACCTTGGAGTCGCGAACGGCGAGTTCGGCGGCGGTCGGCGACTTGACCTCGACGCAGGCGCCGTTGCCCGCGGAATAGGAGGACTTCATCCACGTCTCCGAAGCGCCCTGAATCAGTGCCATGTCCACTCCTGTTGCGAGTTGCGGTAGTGCGGTTCACGCCAACCCTGTCGATCGATTGGCGTGATCGACGCTACCCGGCAACAGCCGTCCGTGGATGGGCCGTTCACCCGAGCGGATGGCATATTCCAAACGCGCCTCCGCTCGGACGGGCCGACGGTGTACGATCCCCCGCCGCGTGTCCGGCGACCTCAGTCCGCGAAGTTTTTCGCCGCCTTCGCGATGAACTCCCGGGAATGTTCCACACTGAGGGACTGTGCCCGCAAATGCTCGTACATCACGGCGTACTTCTGTACGTCGGGCGCCTTCTCCAGGTACAGGTCGCTGGTGACGCCCTCCAGGTAGACCACGCTGGAGTCGGCCGTGTCGGCGAACTCCAGGATGGCGTACTGCCCGTTGAGCCCCGGGTGCGCGCCCGCCTCGAACGGCATGACCTGCACGGTGACATGGGGCAGCTGGCGCATCTCCATGAGGTGCTCCAGCTGCTCGCGCATCACCAGCCTGCTGCCCACGACCCGGTGCAGCGCGGCCTCGTCCAGGACGACCCACAGGCGCAGCGGGTTGTCCTCCTCGGTGACCCGCTCCTGCCGGTGCATACGGACGTTGACCCGCTTCTCGATCTCCGCGGTCGACGTCTCCGGCAGCGCGCCGCGCACCAGCGCCTCCGCGTACGCCCGGGTCTGCAACAGGCCCGTCACCAGCTGGGGTTCGTACACGCGGAGTGACTGCGCGGCCGACTCCAGGCCGATGTACACGCTGTACGGGATGTCCCCGAAGGCGTGCCACCAGCCCTGCTGGCGGGAGTCGCGGGCCATCTCCATCAGCGAGTCGACGACGCGCTGGTCCTCGACCTCGTAGACGCCGCACAGGTCGCGCACGTCGCGCTGGCTGATGCTGCGGCGGCCGTTCTCCAGCCGGCTGATCTTCGACTGCGACACGAGCAGGCGATCGGCCACCTCTTCGGCGGTCATGCCCTTCGCCTCACGGAGTCTGCGCAGCTCCTGGCCGAGACGGCGCCGCCTGACAGTGGGATTGACATTGGACGCCACGGTTAGCGCACCTCCGGCTGCCTGCCTGTTCCTGACACTTTGTGTATCTGCTGTTGAGCAGACTGCCACCAAGGTGCTTTCTACCGCTGGAAAACATCGGATATGCGGCGCGTACGCGTCAGTTCGGACATGATTCGGGTGAACGGCGAGGCGGTGGGGCGACGTTCACCCCACCGCCATGCCATCGGCCGTGCGCGTGGATCAGTGTGCGGCCGCCCGCGCCATGGGGCCGCGATGCGGCTGCATCGGCACCCCGTGCGCCGGTTCGG
>NZ_WWIR01000529.1 GCF_009863025.1 Streptomyces sp. SID4985
GCGCCCCGCCCCGGGCCCCTCGTCGGCCACGCTGCCCACCGCCACCACCGCCCTGACCGCCAAGGGCAGCCCCGGCGGCACCCGCCCGGCCGCCAAGAACTTGAGCGGGCTCGGCCACGACCTCGACGGCACCCTGCTCCGCCCCGGCGACGCGAACTGGACCCCGGCCCGCCGGCTCTACAACACCCGCTTCGACGGCCTGCGTCCGGCCGCCGTCGCCTACCCGGCCCACACCGGCGACATCCGCACCGTCCTCGCCTACGCCCGCGCCCACGGCATCAAGGTCGCGATCCGCAACGGCGGCCACTCCTACGGCGGTTACTCCTCCGGAGACGGCCGCCTGATCCTGGACGTCTCCGCACTGAACAAGGTGAGCGCGAGCGGCGGCCAGGCGGTCGTCGGCGCGGGCGCCAAGCTGATCGACGTCTACCGGGGCCTGGCCGCCAAGGGCGTGACCATCCCCGCCGGTTCCTGCCCCACCGTCGGCGTCTCCGGCCTGGTCCTCGGCGGCGGCCACGGCGTCGCCTCCCGCGCCTACGGCCTGACCTGCGACAACCTCACCCGGGCCACCCTGATCACCGCCGACGGCACCGAGGTCACCGCCGACGCCAAGCAGCACGCCGACCTCTTCTGGGCCCTGCGCGGCGCGGGCAACGGCAACTTCGGCGTCGTCACGGAGCTGCGCTTCCGCACCCACCCGGCCCCGAAAGCCGTGACCGCGTACCTCTCCTGGCCCTGGTCGAAGGCGACGGCCGTGGTGAGGGCCTGGCAGGAGTGGGGCCCCTCCCAGCCGGACGAGATCTGGTCCGCGCTGCACCTGGAGTGCTCCCCGGGCCGCACCCCGACCGTCTCCGTCTCCTGCTTCTCACTGGGCACCTACGGCGGCCTCCAGAACGCCATGGACCGCCTCGCCCACAGCGCGGGCGCGAACGCCTCCTCCGTCACCCTGCGCCGCCGGGGCTACGAGGAGGCCATGGAGATCTACGCGGGCTGCTCGGGCCTCGCCACGGACGCCCAGTGCCATCTGCCCGGCACCACCCCCGGCCGCTCCCCGCGCGGTGCGCTGCGCCGCGAGACCTACGCGGCCCACTCGGACTTCTTCGACCACTCCCTGTCGGCGGCGGGCATCCAGACCCTGCTGAGGCAGATCGGCGCGGTGCGCGGCGGCGCGGGCAGCATCGCGCTCACCGCGCTCGGCGGCGCCGTCAACCGGGTCTCCCCCACCGCGACCGCCTTCGTGCACCGGCGCTCACGGATGCTGGCCCAGTACATCGTCTCCTGGACCGAGGGCACCTCCGGCAACGCGGCCCGCTCCTGGCTGGACGCGGCCCACGGCGCGATGCGGCCGTACGCGTCGGGAGCGGCGTACCAGAACTACACGGACCCGACGCTCACCAACTGGCGCACCGCGTACTACGGCAGCGCCTCCGCCCGGCTGGCCGAGGTGAAGAAGAGCTACGACCCGAAGCGCTTCTTCACCTCGCCGCAGGGACTCTGAGGGGTGCCGGAGGGGGCTGACGGGGTCACAGGGGTGACGGGGGCGCGGGATGTCTGGCGACCTCGCCAGGGGCTCTGGCGGGGTCACGAGGGTTCTGACGTGGCTACAAGCTCTGGCGGGGCGTGGAAGCTTGACGGGGTCGCAGGGGCAGCCGGAACCGCGGGGCTCCGACGAAGTCGCAGGGGTCGCGGGCGGGGCGCGCGGACCTGACGGCACCACAGGGCCCGACGAAGTCGCAGGGATCGCCGGAGCCGCAGGGCCCGGCGGAGCCGCAGCCTCTCCGCCGAAGCCCCGCCGGGCTTACGCGGCCAGGTCCTTGTCGCCCGTGCCCGCCCCGGTGGACCTGCGGCCGCCGGAGAGCACGGTGCCGTCGCGGTCGCCGGGGGCCGAGCGGGCGCTCACCAGCCATCCCACGCGCGGCGAGCGCTCGATCGCCTTCATCAGCGGGGTCAGCAGGGCCGAGGCGAGCGGCGACAGCAGCAGCGCGACCGCCGTGCCCAGCGCGAAGCCGCCGACCACGTCGGTCGGGTAGTGCACGCCCATGTAGACCCGGCAGAAGCCCTCAAGGAGGGCGATCGCGATGCCCGCCAGCCCGAAGCGGCGGTTGGCGACGAACAGGCCGACGGCCATCGCCATGGTGATCGTCGCGTGGTCGCTGCAGAAGGAGAAGTCGCTCTTGCCCGCGATCAGTACGTCGAGCCCCTGGTGGTCGACGAACGGTCTGGGCCGCTCGACGAAGTTGCGGATCGGCGCGTTCACCACGACGGCGAGCGCGGCCGCGAGCGGCGCCCACACCAGCGCGGCCACCGCGGGCGCGGCCTCCCTGCCGCCCCGGCGTCGCACGCTCAGCCAGCAGCCGAGGATGAGGAGCACCATGGCGACGGGCAGCCCGTACTCGCCGACGAACTCCATGACCCGGTCGAACCAGTGCGGCGCGGCCTTCGCCAGGCCGTTGATGTCGTACAGCAGCTCGACGTCGGGGTTAGATCCGGATTCGGCGAGTACAGCCGATGCGGCGAGTACAGCCATGGTGCTGCGGCCCCTTCGTCGTCTTCCCGGCGCACCTGGTGTGCGCCGTCCGGCCCCCGTGGTTCGTAGATCCGCTTCCGCTGCTCTGGCGCACTGACGTCCGCTCGGCTACGCCAACAGGAACGCACAGCCCCTGCCGGTGCGTTCCACCCTCCACCGAATGATCACGCAGACGTTATCGAAGAGAGACTCATCGCCGCAGCTCAGGGGGGTGGTTCACGCTCTGCTCACACCTTCGTGGGAAGCGCTTTCGCGCCATCCTCGGTGACACGGGTGGCACCGAAGTACTCGGAGGTGTCGATGGGATCGAACCGGATCACGGCCCCGGTACGGGGGGCGTCGATCATATAGCCG
Source organism: Streptomyces sp. SID4985 (assembly GCF_009863025.1). Classification (GTDB taxonomy): domain Bacteria; phylum Actinomycetota; class Actinomycetes; order Streptomycetales; family Streptomycetaceae; genus Streptomyces. The sequence goes on from NZ_WWIR01000529.1 coordinate 2,882, forward strand.
CCGCCGACGTAGATGCCCACGTGGTGGATGGCCCGTGAATCGGTCAGGTCGTGCGAGAAGAACACCAGGTCCCCCGGGAGCAGTTGATCCCGTGACGGATGCGGTCCCGCGTTGTACTGGTCGTTGGCCACCCGGGGCAGCTCGATCCCCACGCTCGCGTACGACGCCTTGGTGAGCCCCGAGCAGTCGAACCGGCCGCCCTCCGCCGCGGTGCCGTTGCCGCCCCACAGATACGGCGTGCCGAGCCTGCTCTGCGCGAACCCGATGGCCCCGGCGGCCTGCCGGGAGGGGTCGATCCGGCTCTCGGGAGCGGCGAAGCTCTCCGACAGCGCCCGGATGCGCTTGACGTAGTTCCGCGTCTCGGAGATCGCGGGGATGCCGCCCGCCCTTATCACCCGGTACGCGCCCGCGTTGTAGGCGGCGAGCATGTTGTCGGTGGTGTTACCCGGAACGTCCTTGACGTACTTGGCCAGTTCGCAGTCGTAGGAGGCGGCCGAGGGGATCGCGTCGTCCGGGTTCCAGATGTCCCGCCTGCCGTCGCCGTTGCCGTCGATGCCGTGCGTCGCCCAGGTGCTCGGGATGAACTGCGCGATGCCCCGGGCGTCGGCCGGGCTGACGACGGTCGGGTTCCACCCGCTCTCCTGGTAGAGCTGCGCGGCGAGCAGGGCCGGGGTGAGCGCGGGGCACAGATTGCCCCACCGCTGCACGAGGTTCTGGTACGCGGCCGGCACGGCCCCCCTGGCGAGCCCCCGGCCCCCGGTGGCGACCCCGTTGGCGAGGTTCCCGCCGATGACGTACACCCCGACGACGAGCAGCATGACGAAGCCCATGCCGAGCCCTGCGGCGATGCCGCCGATCACCCATACCTTCCGCACGCCCCAACACTGCCCCACGGGCGCGCGGTTCATCGCCATTTCTTGTCGAAGTGGCGCCATTTCATGCCGCGTACGGGGCAGATGACGCTTTTACAGCCCTCGGCTCCTCGCCGGTCGGCGCCGCGTCTCCCGCCGGGGGCGGCTCCGCTCAGCCCGTCGCCGCGCTCGTGTACAGCCGGGCCGCCCCGCGCCCCAGTACGACGCTGTAGGAGACGTTCGGGGTGGAACCCCCGCGCTCGTGCCCGCCGAGCACCCCGACGACCTGTCCGTCGCCGTTGATCCAGGGGCTTCCGCTGGTGCCGCTGGTGAAGTCCGGGCAGGCGATGCGCTGTTGGGTACGGCTGTGCGCGACGGGCTTGTTGGTGCAGCTGATCGGTACCTCGCGGGAGTCGGGATACCCGGTCACGGTCACGGCGGTCGCCCCGGTGGCCGTGCCGGCGACGAACCGGTTGCCCCCGACGACGTCCTCGACCCGCTTCCCGCCCCGCGCACCGAGCCGGGCGAAGGCCACGTCACTGTCCTCGTCCCACCGCTCGGGCAGCACCCGCGCCGCGACCTTCCACACCCCGTACGGCGCCCACCCGTTCCGGTACCCCGGCACGAACACCAGGTCTCCGGGAACCCCGGCCACACAGTGCGCGGCGGTGACGACCAGATCCCGGTGCGCGCTGTGCACCACGGAGGCGGTGCAGTAGTGCCCGCCCTTCGGCCGCCCGCCCCGCCCGGCCCGGAACAGCGCCCCCACCCGCGCCCCGCGCGCCGACACCCCGGCCAGGGCCGTGACCCCGAGAGGCCCCGTCCCCTCGTCGGCGACGGCCACGGACGCCGAGGTCAGGGCAAGCATCACCACCGCCCCGAGCAACGCGGGCCGGGACGTGACCGGGATGCGAAAGCTGCGCTTCATCAGAGGTCACTGTTACCCGGGGAGGTGAGAAACCCGCTGCGACTTCTCTGAGATTTCTCTGTGAACCGCTCACCGGAATCCTGTACTCCGCCTGAACGGCGGAGCCCGGACCTCACCGTGCGGGCGCCACCGGCTCCCAGGCCACCCCCGTCAGCTCCTCCGACAGGGTCCACAGACGGCGGGCGGCCGCCGGGTCGCTGGCGGCGTGGCTGCGGCCGGCCAGGGCCGGGGCGCCACGCATCCCGCCGAGGCTGCCGGGGCCGACGTACGAGGCGCCGGGCAGGTCCTGGGTGGCGGCGTAGAGCGTGGGCAGCGCGCCGCCCCGGTCGTCCTGGGCGACGACCTTGTTGCCGATGGCCATGAAGGCCCGCATCAGCGGGTTCGCGGCGTGGCTCTGCAGGTTGGTGGCCGCGTACCCGGGGTGGGCCGCGAGGGCGCGCACCAGGGAGCCCGCCTCGGCCAGGCGGCGCTGGAGTTCCAGGGTGAAGAGGAGGTTGGCCAGCTTGGACTGGGCGTAGGCGCGGGTCGGGGTGTAGCGGCCGCGCAGGTTCGGGTTCTCGAAGTCGATCACGCCGTCGCCGCCCCGGTGGAGCTCGGAGGAGACGGTCACGACCCGGTCGGTGACGTGCGGGAGCAGCAGATTGGTGAGGGCGAAGTGCCCGAGGTGGTTGGTGCCGAACTGGGTCTCGAAGCCCTGCTTGGTCCGGCCCTCCGGGAGCATCATCACGCCCGCGTTGTTGATCAGCAGGTCCAGCGGGCCCGACCAGGCGTCGGCGAAGGCCCGTACCGAGTCCAGGTCGGCCAGGTCCAGGCGGCGCACCTCGGTGCTGCCCGCCACCCGTGCCGCGGCCGCCTCGCCCCGCGCGGGGTCGCGCACCGCGAACACCACATGCGCCCCGGCCCGGGCCAGCGCGTCGGCGGCGGCGAAGCCGATGCCGCTGTTGGCGCCGGTGACCACGGCCGTGCGGCCGCTCTGGTCGGGCAGCTGGGACGCGTTCCATGAGCGCGCCGCGCGCGCCGTTTCGCTCGTATCGGCCATGCCCTCAATGTAGGCATCGACAACAATGCTGTCAATGACAACAATGATGGCGTCGACAACAAACTGGACGCCGACAACAAAGCTGACGCCGTCAACATCGGGATACCATGGCGCCCATGCCGCGCACCCCCACAACCCGCCCGTACCACCACGGAGACCTGCGCGCCGCCCTGCTCGAGAACGCCGAACGCACCCTGCGCGAGAAGGGCGCGGCCGCTCTCTCCCTGCGCGAACTGGCCCGCGCCACCGGCGTCAGCCACGCGGCCCCCGGCCGTCACTTCAAGGACAAGCAGGCCCTCCTCGACGCCCTCGCCCTCGACGGCTACGAGCGCCTGGACCGGGCCCTGACCGCCGCCACCGCCGCCGACCCCGGCGCGCCCCTCGAACAGCGCATGACCGCCCTCGCCCGCGCCTACCTCGGCTTCGCGATCGAGAACCCGGAACTCCTCGAGCTGATGTTCGCGCGCAAGCACGAGCCCGCAGGCTCCGACCACCTCGCGGCGGCCGTCGACCGGACCCTCGGCTCCCTGACCCGGCTGTTCACCGACGCCCAGGAGCGCGGCGAGATCGTCCAGGGCGACCCCGAGCGCATCACCCTGGTCGCCGCCGCGAGCCTGCACGGCCTCGCCGCCCTCATCGCCGGCTGCGCCCTGGACGCCGACGACGCGATGACCGGCCTCGACGAGCACGTCCACCTGCTGCTGCACGGCCTGAAGCCCCGCCGAACCTGACCCCCCGTGAGAACATCGGCGCGACGCCTCACCCGACCGGCCGTCAGAAACCGTTTCAAGCCATAGAAAAGCCCAACGACGAAACCACGTCGCAGGTTTCGCACCTGCGTCGTTGCCCGGCGTGACCTGCCGTGATACACAGAGTGACCGTACGAAGTATTCGTACGAAACCCGCCAGTCAATGACGTCAAGTCGACATACGACGGCGACGTTGTCGGCGAGAATGAGGCGTGACCTCTGCACACCGCGGGGTCCTCTCGGAACTACCCATCAGGGGCGGTGACTTACATGCTCTTCGCGGCCGACAAGGGAGACATCAACACCATCATCGGCGGGATCGCTCCGGACTGGGGCCCCTTCGGCACCCTGGGCAACGAAGCGAAGGTGATGATCGAGGTGGTGATGGCCGTCGCCATCCTGCTCTGCCTCGGCATCGCGGTCTGGGGCGCGGCGAAACAGCGCATCGGCGCGACCGCGCTGCGCGACACCTTCAGCGCGGAGCAGGGCAAGGGACTCATCATCGCGGGCCTGACCGGGGTCTTCATCATCGGCTCCCTCGGCACGCTGTTCACCATCGTGTACGGCATGGCGGTCTGACGCCCCGTCTCCTCCGCCCCCGCCCCGCCCTCCCCCTCTCGTCCCATCCGCCCGTCGTGCCCACCGGCTGAGGTTGCGTTTCCCTGATGTCGAGTCACCACACCGCGCCCGCGCGGGAACCAGCACGGCTACCGTCGTATGTCTACGAGGCGGAGAGGGCGGACGCGGCATGAGTCCCGGAGACGAACACGGCTACACCGACACGGCCCGCACCCGCCTCCGCCTGCCCGAGGACCCCTACACCCACTCCCCCCGCCGCAACTCCTCCCGCGGCCTGGTCACCGTCGTCGGCGTGGTCGTCGTCCTGATCGCGGCGATCGCCTTCGCGAACCGCGGCGACTCCCCCCGGAACACCACGACGGACAAGAACACCCCCTCCGGCAACCACCCCAGCACCTCCGCCACGTCCCCGACCGGCACGGATCCGGTGGGCGCGAAGACGGGCGGGATCCCTACGGGTTACGCGCACAGCCGACAGGGGGCGGAGAGCGCGGCGGCGAACTACGCGGTCGCCCTGGGTTCGGCGGGCATGTTCGCCAAGGCCGAGCGCGACCGCATCCTCCAGACCGTCATGGTCCCTTCCAGAGTCACCCGTTCACAGTCCGACCTGGACAACGCGTACACCTCCGCCTTCAACCAGAGCCTCGGTCTCGACAAGAACGGCGCGGCCCCGGCCGGCTCCACCTTCGTCTCGCGCACCACTCCGATCGGCACCAAGGTCACCAAGGCCGGGCCCGACAACGTCACGGTCGCGGTCTGGTGCGGCGGCCTGCTCGGCATCGCGGGCGGCAAGTCCACCAACCCCGTCACCAACGACTGGTTCACCATCACCATGAACCTCCGCTGGGTCGCCGGAGACTGGAAGATCGACACGAATTCCCAGGAAGAGGGACCGGCCCCGGTCCCCGGGGACGACAAGGCGTCCGGCGCAGACGAGATGTCGAAGGCCGTCGAGGAGTACGGAGGGTTCACCTATGCCCGTTGACCGCCGCTTTCTCTGGCTGGGCGCCGTTCTCACCGCAGTCCAGACGGCCGCCGTCCTCACGGCCACCCGCGCCTTCGCCGCGCCCACCCCCACGCCGACCGGGAGCAACAGCGCGTGCGACCTGATCCACGGATCGGCCCGGGACCTGTGTGAGAGGGACAAGGGCGGCAGCGGAGGTGGGGGTAAGACCCTCACCCCCGACAACCCCCTGACATCTACCCTCGACCCCCTCTCCTCCCTAGCCAAAGGCTGTGCCGACGCCGCCTCCTGGACCATTCAGAAGCTCAGTCACGCGGTGAAGGCGACGGCGAACGTCGACTTCACGAATCAGAAGTTCCTGCAGCAGTACGCGATCGTCTTCGCGGCGTCCACGATCCTCACCCTCGTCCTGTGGCTGCTGGCCGTGGCCAAGCGGGCCGTCCGCGGCGTCCCCCTCACCACCGCCATCTCGGAGGCCGTCGGCTTCCTGTGGCTCACGGTGCTGGCCTCCGCCTTCACCCCGCTGATCCTCTACACCGTCGTCTCGGCGACCGACGGCGTCACCGACGTCCTCGCCAAGGCGACCGGCGACCAGGCGGACACCTTCTTCGGCACCTTCTCCGGCGCCCTCGACAAGGGCGACAACATCGGCGGCGGCCCGATCATGCTGATCGTCGTCTCCCTGGTCAGCATCCTCGCCGCAGGCGTCCTCTGGCTGGAGCTCGTCATCCGCGCCGCCCTGCTCTACGTCGGCGCCCTCCTCGGCACCGTCGTCTACGCCGGACTCGTCGACAAGAACCTCTGGGGCCACGTCCGCCGCTGGGCCGGGATCATGATCGCCGTCATCCTGGTCAAACCGGTCATCGTCATCGTGCTCGGCCTCGCCGGCGCCCTCTCCGGCGACAACGGCCCGGACGCCTTCGGCGCCGTCGTCTCCGGCCTCGCCATCATCCTGCTCGCCATCTTCGCCAGCGCGATGATCTACCGCTTCGTCCCCGGCTTCGGCGACGAGATCGCCGGCTCCCGCAACAACCGCATCATGCAGGGCGCCGAGAACAAGGCCGCCGCCGTCATCAGCTCCCCCGCCACCCTCGTCGCCCAGGGCATCAAGACCCACAGCACCCGCGCCGACAGCAACGCGGGCGGCGGCGGCTCCAACACGCCCCGCTCCGCCAACCCCGCCAGCGGCGGCGTGGCCGCCCACAGCGGCCGTACCCCGCAGGGCGGCGGCGCCGCGACCCCCGCGCCCCGCGCCCCCGGCCCGGCCGCGAGCCCGCACGCCGGAGACACCCGCAAGAGCAGCACCAACCGCACTGGAGGTGAAGGGCGTTGACGACCGAGTCCCATCTGTCCCATCCGGTCACGCCCCGCCGTACGTATCTCATCGGCCGGGCCCGGCCGAACGCGATCATCGGCCGGAACCGCGAGTCCGGCGAGATCGCGCTCATCGTCGTGGGCGCCTTCCTCGGCATGATGTGCGGCCTCCTCGTCCCCGCGCTCCCCCTGCGGATCGCGCTGCTGACCGGCTTCCCGATGCTCGCGCTCGCCGCCGTCTACGTGCCGTACAAGCGCCGTACCTTCTACAAGTGGTTCGAGATCAACCGCAGTTACAAGCGCACCGTCAAGCGCGGCGCCGTCTACCGCTCCGCCGTCATGGAGGCGGGCACCCGTCTGGACGGCCGCGAGGTGGAGATCGGCCCGCCCCCGGGCATCGGCCGCATCAACTGGCTCGCCGCCCCCTTCGGCCCCGACGAGATCGCCGTACTGCTGCACGCCGACCGCAAGACCGTCACCGCCGCCATCGAGATCGAGGGCCCCGGCGTCGGCCTGCGCGACTCCGAGGACCAGGAAGCCCTCGTCGACCGCTTCGGCACCCTCCTCAAGCACGTGGCCAACGGCGACGGCTTCGTCACCCGCATCCAGATGCTGGCCCGCACGCTGCCCGCCGACCCCGACGCCCACGCCAAGGACGTCGCCCTGCGCGGCGACGTCCGCTCCCCCGACTGGCTCCAGCAGTCCTACGACCAGCTCCAGTCCATGGTCTCCACCAGCAGCGAGCAGCACCGCGCCTATCTGGTCGCCTGCATGAGCTACAACCGCGAACTGGCCTCCGAGGCCCACGCCATGGCCCGCGCCGCCCGCCCCCAGGCTGGCCGCAGGCTCGACCGCGACGCCGGACTCGCCATCGTCATGGCCCGCGAGCTGACCGACATCTGCTCGCGCCTGCAGGAGGCCGACATCCGGGTCCGCCAGCCGCTCGGCCAGAGCCGACTGGCCTCCCTCGTGCACTCCATGTACGACCCGGACCACCCCATCGACCACATCCAGGCCATGACCCGGCGCAACGCCTGGCCCGCCGAACTCGACGCCATGGAGCCCACCTACCTCCAGGCCAAGACCCGCGAGTCCTCGACCCGCGCCCCCTGGTGCCACGCCACCGCGTGGGTCAAGGAGTGGCCGATGACCCCCGTCGGCGTCAACTTCCTCGCCCCGCTGCTCGTCCACACCCCGGACGTCATCCGCACGGTCGCCGTCACCATGGACCTCGAACCCACCGAGGTCGCCATCGAGCGCATGCTCACCGAGAAGACCAACGACGAGGCCGAGGCCTCCCGCGCCGCCAAGATGAACCGCACCGTCGACCCGCGCGACATCGCCGCCCACAACCGCCTCGACCAGCGCGGCGAGGACCTCGCCAGCGGCGCGGCCGGCGTCAACCTCGTCGGGTACATCACCGTCTCCGCCCGCTCCCCGGAGGCCCTCAACCGAGACAAGCGCACCATCCGGGCCTCCGCGGGCAAGTCGTACCTGAAGCTGGAGTGGTGCGACCGCGAGCACCACCGCGCGTTCGTGAACACCCTCCCGTTCGCCACCGGCATCCGATAGGTAGGGGCTCTCCATGCGGGATCCGCTGTCCGCCGTCACCGACGCCTTCACGTCCTTCCTGTTCGGGAAGGTCGAGACCACCCGCCTCCCGGTGCGCACCTCCACCGGCCAGGCCCAGGCGGTCTACCTGCCCACCGCGGCCCCCGGCCTCGGTGACTCGGGCGTCATCATCGGCCGCGAGGTCTACTCCGGGAAGGGGTACATCTACGACCCCTTCCAGCTCTACGGCCAGCAGCTCCCCGCCCCGCACTGGCTCGTCCTCGGCGAGTCCGGCAACGGCAAGTCGGCGCTGGAGAAGACATACGTCCTGCGCCAGCTCCGCTTCCGGGACCGCCAGGTCGTCGTCCTGGACGCCCAGGGCGAGGACGGCGTCGGCGAATGGAACCTCATCGCGGAGGAGCTGGGGATAACCCCCATCCGGCTCGACCCGACCGCCGCCCTCAACCACGGCATCCGCCTCAACCCGCTCGACCCCGCGATCACCACCACGGGCCAGCTCGCGCTGCTCCGCACGATCATCGAGGTCGCCATGGGCCACGGCCTGGACGAACGCGCGGGCTTCGCCCTCAAGGTCGCCCACTCCTACGTCAACGAGACCGTCGTCGACCGCCAGCCGGTCCTCATGGACATCGTCGAGCAACTGCGCCACCCCGAGCCGGAGTCGGCCGAGGCGATGAACGTCGCCCTGGACGACGTACGCGCCTGGGGCCTGGACGTCGCCCTGGTCATCGACCGCCTGGTGGACGGCGACCTGCGCGGCATGTTCGACGGCCCGACCACGGTCGGCATCGACCTGGACGCCCCGCTGATCGTCTTCGACCTCTCCCACATCGACCGCAACTCCATCGCCATGCCGATCCTCATGGCGATCGTCGGCGTGTGGCTGGAGCACACCTGGATCAGGCCCGACCGCAAGAAGCGCATCTTCCTGGTCGAAGAGGCGTGGCACATCATCAACAGCCCGTTCGTGGCCCAGCTGTTCCAGCGGCTGCTGAAGTTCGGCCGCCGCCTCGGCCTCTCCTTCGTCGCGGTCGTCCACCACCTCTCCGACGTGGTAGACGGCGCCGCCGCCAAGGAGGCCGCCGCGATCCTCAAGATGGCCTCCACCCGGACGATCTACGCCCAGAAGGCCGACGAGGCACGGGCCACCGGGCGGGTCATCGGACTGCCCCGCTGGGCCGTCGAGATCATCCCGACGCTCACCCCCGGCATCGCCGTCTGGGACGTCAACGGCAACGTCCAGGTGGTCAAACACCTGATCACCGAGACCGAACGCCCCCTGGTCTTCACCGACCGCGCGATGACCGAGTCCTCCAGCGAGATGTCGGCCGACGACGCGCTGTTCGCCGCCGAACTGGAGGCCGAGCGACGGGCGGCCGCCTTCGTGGAACAGCACCTGGGCGACTCCGAGTCGACGGTCGCGTAGAACAACCGGCGGTGGCGTCGGCGGAAAGGGCGGGGGAGCACGCGTGAGAGCGGACGACCGAGGCGGCCGGGACGCGGGGGCACAGGCCCGGGGCGGCGTCCCCGACGGCCTGCTCCTGGGCCTGCTCGCCTTCCTCCTCGGCATGACCCTGCTGGTGTGGACGGCGACGGGCCTCGGCGCCCTCTTCTCCAGGGGCGCCTGGCCCGACCCGCTCGCCTTCACCCGCACCCCGCTCGCCATGCGCCACCTCATCGGCGACCCCCACGACATCGCGGGCGCCTGGCCCGGCACCCCGCCAGGACAACTCCCCGGCTGGGGGCTGTTCTGGGGCCTGTTCATCGGCCAGCTGATGATCCTCTTCGTCCTCGCGGTCTTCGTACTCGGCACCTTCGCCCGCTGGCGCGCGGGCAGAACCCGAAGGGCCACCGAGACACCCGCCCCGCCGACGCACGAGGTCCCCGCCCAGCCGTACGAGGCCCCCGCCCCGGCCCACGAGATCCCCGCACCCGCCCCGGTCCCCGTACCGCGCCCGGAGCCCCCACAGCCCGCCCCGCCGCTCCCGGAAGCCCCCGTGGCGCCCCCCGCAGCCCCGCTCCCGGCCCTGAGCCCCGTCTTCTACGGCAGCCCCCAGGAACGCCACGCGGCGGCCCTCCAGGCCCTCCAGGACGCCCCCGGAGCCGCCGTGGTCGTCACCTCCGACCCGGCGCTGTGGGCGGACACCAAGGACGCCCGCGCCAAGCTCGGCCCGACGCTCCTCTACGACCCCACCCACCGCTGCGACACCCCGGCCCGTCTCCACTGGTCCCCCACGGCGGGCTGCGAGGACAAGGCGACGGCACTGGAGCGCGCGACGGCCCTCCTGGCCCCCGTACGCCCCTCGGCGAAGATCGACCAGGCGGTCGCGGACACCGCCGTCACCCTGCTGCGCAGCTGTCTGCACGCCGCCGCGCTGGACGGCCGCACGGTCCGCCACGTCCACCGGTGGGCCCAGGGCACCCAGATCCAGGACGCGGTACGCGTCCTGCGCACCCATCCCAAGGCCGCGCCCGGCGCCGCGGGCGAACTGGAGGCCGCGCTCACCGCGCACCCCGACCGCCGGGACATCGCCCAGGAACTGACCGGCCGTGCGCTCTCCGCGCTCACCACGGTCAACGTCCGCGAGTCCTGCACCCCTCACCGAACCGACACGCTCGCCCTGGATTCCTTCGTCCACGAAGGGGGCACGCTCTATGTGGTCGGTGAAACCATCGAGGACCCCCGGACCAGCCCGGGCGCGATGCCCCTGCTGACGGCCCTCGTCTCCAGCGTGGTCGAGCACGGCCGGCGCATGGCCGAACGGTCATCCTCCGGTCGGCTCGACCCACCACTCACCCTGGTCCTCGAGGACGTGGCGGCCGTCGCCCCCGTCCCCCAGCTCCCCGCCCTGCTCGCCACCGGCATCGCCCAGGGCCTCGACACCCGGGCGCTGCTCCGCTCCCGCGAACAGGCCAGGGCCCGCTGGCCGCACGAGGAACTAACGGTCTAGGGCGAACTCCAGCTCGTGGGCCTCCTCGTCCTTGGAGAAGGACAGGACCAGCCCGGTGGGCCCGAACCCGGCCTTCAGGTAGGCCTTCTGCGCCCGCTCGTTCTCCTCGTGCACGAACAGCCGCACCCGCTCGGCCTCCTGCTCCCACGCCCACGCCACACCGGCCTCCAGCAGGGCCTGGATCAGTCCGTTGCCCCGGTGCCCGTCCCGCAGGAACACCCCGACGACATGCCCCTGCCGCCGCTCGACCGGATGCCCCGACCAGTCCATCGTGCCCGGCTGCTCCATGAGCACGGTCACCGACCCGACCCAGCTCCCGTCGGCCGCCTCGGCGACGAACTGCCGCCCCCTGATGGCCCCTTCCGCCGCCATCTCGGCCCGGTCCTGCCAGAACCGGTCCTCCTTGGCGACGGCACTCTCGTACGTGTCCAGGAAGGCGAGCGGAGCCACGGGATCCCGCAGCGCGTCGAGCCGCAGCCCCTTCACCCGCTCCCACTCGTCGGCGCGTATCCCCCGGACCACATATCCAGCGACATCCACAGTGCTCATGCGCTTCACGCTAGTACCGGCTCCCCGATCCCTCCCAGCGAATTACCCCAGCTTGCCCGCGAGTTGTCAGTGGTCCGTCCTAGGGTGCCCCCATGACCACACTCTCCGACCGGCCTCAGACGGCCGTCCTCGTCATCGACGTCCAGAACGGCGTGGTAAACGGCTCCCACGACCGCGACGGCGTGATCGCGAACATCAACACCCTGATCGAGAAGGCCCGCACGGCCGACGTACCAGTGATCTGGGTCCAGCACTCCGACGCCGGTCTCCCGAAGGACAGCAAGGAGTGGGAGTACGTCCCCGAGCTGAAGCGCCGCGACGACGAGCCCCTGATCCACAAGCTCTACGGGGACTCCTTCGACGACACCGACCTGGAGTCGGTCCTCGCCGGCCTCCGGGTGGGCCATGTGATCGTCACCGGCGCCTCCACAGACATCTGCATCCGCTCGACCCTGCACGGCGCGATCGTCCGCGGGTACGACACGACGCTGGTCGCCGACGCCCACACCACGGAGGACCTGAGCCAGTACGGCGCCCCGACCCCGGATCTGGTCATCGCCCACACCAACCTGTACTGGAAGTTCCACAACGCACCGGGCCGCGAAGCCGACGTCGTGAAAACGGCGGACATCGCTTTCTGAAAAAGGCCCCGAAACAAAAAGGGTCCGGAACGCAGAAAACCCCCGCACCAATCGGTGCGGGGGTTTTCCCTAAAATTTGTTCGGCGGCGTCCTACTCTCCCACAGGGTCCCCCCTGCAGTACCATCGGCGCTGTGAGGCTTAGCTTCCGGGTTCGGAATGTAACCGGGCGTTTCCCTCACGCTATGACCACCGAAAC
>NZ_WWIR01000055.1 GCF_009863025.1 Streptomyces sp. SID4985
GGCGGCCCGCGGGGCGCCAGGTGGACGGCCGGCTCGGGGTGGGCCGCGTCGTGGAGCGGGGCATGGGAACTCCCGGGAGATCCAACGGTGTTCAGTGGCCGTCGGTGACGGGGCCTGGCCCGGAGGGTTCCGGCACCGGGACCGGCGGCGCGAGGGCGCGCGCGGCGGCGGAGGGCACCGGGCGCCGGTCGACGACCGGGATCACCTCGGGCAGTCCGTCCGCCCGGCCGAGCAGCACGTGCCGCACGATCCGCTCGGCGGCCCGGCCGTCGTCCAGCGGGCAGAACCGCTCCCGGAACGCCGTCCTTGGCCCGGCCGTGCCGGGGTCGCGCCAGCGGCCCGAGACGAACAGGCCGATCACCTCGTCCTCGCCCCGGGCGACCGCGCCCGGGGCGCCGGGGAAGCCGTCCCCGGCGTGCACGACGATCGGCCGGTCCAGGCCCGCGTAGTCGTACATCAGCGGCGCGCCGTCGGTGAGCAGCGCGTCCGCCGCGAGGCACACCTCGGCCGCGCTCGGATGCGCGGACACGTCCAGGACGCCCGGGATCTCGCGCCGCCAGAGCACCGGTGCCCGCCCGGCGCGGACCAGCACGACGAAGCGCGGCCCCAGCTCACGGGCCAGCCGCTCCAGGTCGAGGACGGGCCGCCGGGTGTACGGATGGTCCCGGCGCGCGGGCGCGTAGAGGATCGCGACGGTGCCCTCTGGGATGCCCAGCGCCGTGCGCAGCCGGGTCACGTCGGCCGAAGTGGCCTGTTGGAGAAGGTCGTTGCGCGGGCGGCCGTACGCCAACGCCGTGCCGGGGGCCGGGTGTGCATGCTCGGCGGGCGGGGCGGTGTGCGGGGCGGGGGAGAGGGTGTAGTCCCACAGGTCGTGCGAGGGTGCTTCGGGAGCGGCGGTGGTCCACGGGGTGTCGCCGGTCCGGAGGAAGACCTGCCCCGGGCGCTTGCGCACGCCGGGGGCGAACACCCCGTTGCTGATCAGGTACTTGGAGCGGGCCAGCGCGCTCCAGCAGGCGGCGGACCCGGCCCGCAGCGGCCGTGTCCCGCCGGGGCGGGGCTGCCCGGGGTGCGCGATCCACGCGGTGCGGATGTGCGGGGCGTGGGTCCGCAGCGCCTCCGCGAGCGCGGCCGGGTCGCCGCCCCCGGTGCCCCCGCAGTCGGCGAACACCGCGTCGTACTCGCGCAGCGGCAGCCGCAGCTGGACCCGGTAGTGCAGCCGCAGCGCGGCGGCCCGCAGCGCCCGCACCCCGTCGGTGGCGCAGGCGCGGGTGCGGCGGCGTGCCGCC
>NZ_WWIR01000530.1 GCF_009863025.1 Streptomyces sp. SID4985
TCACGGCCCTCCTCGCCGACCGTTCCGGCGCGGGTACCCGGCGCGGCAGCGCCCCCGACCTCACCGAGCTCCTCCCCCAGTGGCTCGCGGCGGCCAACGCGCACGGCTACGCGCCGCCCCCGCACCTCCTGCCCGCCCTGCTCGACGCGGCCCGGGGCAGGACCGATCTGCGCCCGGCGGCACTGGAGTTCGCGGGCCCGAGAGCCCTGTGGCTGGCCCGCCTGAACCCGGACTGGCGGTTCGCCCGCCGCGCGGCTCCCGGGGGCTCGGCCCTACCCAGCCCCGGGGACGGCCAGGCCGTACGAGAGCTCTGGCAGGAGGGCCTGTTCGCCGAGCGGGTCGCCGTACTGACGGCCGTACGGTCCCACGCCCCCTCGGAGGCAAGGGAGTTGCTCGAATCCACCTGGCCGACGGAGCGCGCCGAGGACCGCCTGATGTTCGTCGACTCCTTGCGCGCGAATCTGTCGACGGACGACGAACCGTTCCTGGAGCGGGCGTTGGCCGACCGTAGCCGCAACGTGCGCGCCATAGCGGCCGAGTTGCTGTCGTCCCTCCCCGGCTCCGCACTCGCCGCGCGGATGGCGGAGCGCGCCCTGACCTGCGTGGCCCTCGACCACACGGGCGCGGAGCCCACCGTCGCCGTGGAGGCGCCGCACGTCTGCGACGCGGGCATGGAGCGGGACGGCGTGGCGGCCAGGGCCCCCAAGGGACGGGGTGAACGGTCCTGGTGGCTGGGCCAGTTGGTGGAGGCGGCCCCGCTCGGGGTGTGGTCCGCGCGGCTCGGTGGCCGTACGCCGGAGGGGATCGTGGCGCTGCCCGTCGCCGACGGCTGGCAGGAAGAGCTGCACGCGGCCTGGTGCCGGGCGGCGGTGCGGCAGCGGGATGCGGAGTGGGCGACGGTGCTGCTCGGGGCGCCCGCCGCGCCGGAGGCCGGTGGTCCCGGTGCCGTGTCCCTCGCGGACCGGACGCGACTGCTGGCCACGCTGGGGGCGGCCGAACGCGCCGAGTGGGTGGCCGGGTTCATCGCCCGGCACGGTCTGTCGGAGGCGTTCCAGCTGCTCGGCGCCTGCGCGGTGCCGTGGGCGCCGCCGCTCGGTGGGGCGGTGGTGGACGCGCTCGACATCGCGCGGGACGCGGGCAGTTACCCATGGAGCTTCAGCGGTGTGATGGGCCTGGCCGAACGCTGCCTCGACCCGTCGGAGACCGCCCGCCTGGAGGCCCTGCTGGCCCGCCCCGAGGAACGCGAGGACGGCCGGCCGGGCGCGGGAGGCTACTGGGCGGAGGCGTTCCAGCGGCTCGCCACCACCCTGCGGCTGCGCACGGCGATGGCGGAGGAGCTGATACCCGAAAACGCCTGAGTAGCCCGAATGCGCCCGAGTAAGGGGAGAAGGGGGTGTCAGCCGCCGGAAGCCGCGGGCTGCCGTACGTTCTCCCGCACCCACTCCACGATCGCCCCGGTCGTCGCACCCGGCGTGAAGATCGCCGCGACGCCCTTCTCGCGCAGCGGGGCGATGTCCTCCTCCGGGATGATGCCGCCGCCGAAGACGAGGATGTCCTCGGCGTCGCGCTCCTTGAGGAGGTCGATGACGGCGGCGAAGAGCGTGTTGTGGGCGCCCGAGAGGATCGACAGGCCGATGGCGTCGGCGTCCTCCTGGATCGCGGTGGTGACGATCTGCTCCGGCGTCTGGTGGAGACCGGTGTAGATGACCTCCATACCGGCGTCGCGCAGCGCGCGAGCGATCACCTTGGCCCCGCGATCATGGCCGTCGAGCCCCGGCTTGGCCACCACCACGCGGATCGGACCGGCTGCCACACCCATCACTGCCTCCATCGAGCCACCGGAAGCGGCCGCTTCCGTCATACCGACAAGTACCGCATCTCTGGCACGTTCCGCCACCGTCGCGAAGTGAACGAACGTTATCCCCAGGATCCCGCAACCGGCAGTTTTACGACCGGCGGGGAGGGGGAAATCACATGATGGGACATGAGGGCGCATGGAAGACAGAGACGCCTTCCGCGCGCCGACAGGAGGTCGGCCAATGAAGGTCACCGGAGTATTTCCGCTCTTCCTCCCGATCTGCCGCCGCTTCTGGCCCGGCAGACTGGCCTCTCTGTCCGTCACGCTGCTCAAAGCCACCGCGCTCGAAGCCGCGATCCTGGCGGGACACGTGCTGCTGTACCCGACCGGACTCACCCAGGAGCGGCGCCAGGCGGCCCTCCCGCCGCCGGACGGCGCGGCCCGGCTTCCCGTCCCGCAGGGCCCGCCGGTCATCCTGCTGCACGGCTTCATCGACAACCGCTCGGTGTTCGTCCTCCTGCGCCGCAGCCTCGCGCAGCACGGCCGCCAGCGCGTCGAATCGCTCAATTACTCGCCGCTGACCTGCGACATCCGCACGGCCGCCGAGCTGCTCGCCCGCCATGTGGAGGAGATCTGCGAGCGCACCGGCAGTCGGCGGATCGACATCGTGGGCCACAGCCTGGGCGGCCTGATCGCGCGTTACTACGTGCAGTGCCTCGGCGGTGACCTGCGGGTCCGCACCCTCGTCACCCTCGGCACCCCGCACGCCGGTACCCGCGCGATACCGCTGGCCAACGCGCACCCCATCGTCCGGCAGATGCGCCCGGACTCCGCCGTCATCGAGGAGCTGGCTCGCCCGGCGCCCGGCTGCCGCACGCGGTTCGTGAGTTTCTGGAGCGACCTGGACTCCGTGATGGACCCCCTGGAGGCGGCCTGCGTCGAGCACCCCGACCTGGACGCCGTCAACGTCCGCGTCACGGGCATCGGCCACCTCGCCCTCCCCGTCCACCCCGCCGTGGCCGCCGGGATACGGGACGCCCTGGACACCGAGTCCGCGACGAAGCGCCAGTCGGGCGGCCTCACGGTGGCCTGACCCGGCGACCCAAGAAACGCCCGGGCGGCAGAACACCCGCATTGTTACGGTCACCGCCATGGAGACCTGGGACGGAGCCGCCGTACGGACACGGCTGCGAGAGGCGGCGGCACGCGACCGGTCCGGGGAACGCTTCGGGGCGAACACGCACCGTTACGAACTCAGGCCCCCGCTTCCCGAGCAGGAGATCCGGTCCTTCGAGACCACCCACGGCATCGCACTGCCGCCGGAGTACCGCGCCTTCGTCGCGGAGGTGGGCGACGGCCCCGCCGGTCCGGCCCACGGTCTGCTGCCCCTGACCACTCCCCGCCCCGAAGCCGTAGACGACTGGGCGGTGGACGGCGAGTGGGCGGAGGACCGGCAGCCGGGGCGTCTCGCCGCGCCGTTCCCGCTCACGGAGCCCGCGCCCGGCCGGATCGGGACCGGGTACTCCACGCCGACCAGGGGAACTCTCCTGCTGGCCGAACTGGGCTGCGGAATGTTCCTCCGGCTCGTCCTGAACGGCCCGCACACCGGGGAGATCTGGCTCTTCGACCCGGACTGGGCCGGATTCGTCCCCTCACACCCCGGCTTCCACGCCTGGTACACGGAGTGGCTGACCGCCCTGTGAACACGCGACACGCCGACCGACCCCGCACCGGGCCACCCTCACCGGCACTCGAAACACCCGCGACACAGCCCGCGCACAGGTGACACAACGTCACTCACCATCGAACACTCTTCGAACACAAAGCCAAACTCGCGTCCGCGACCCCCGAAACACGGCTGAATGCCCGTTTCCCGTCGCCGCGAAACCGGCCGAAGATTGTGGCGCCCGTGTACCGCCGGGTACAGTCGCCGCACTGCTCTGGCAGCCCCTGTTGTCGAGGCGAAAGAGAAGTTGGTGAACGACCGTCACCCGTCGGGGACCATGACCTCCCCGGCCCCGGCTTCCGACGCCTCCACCGCGCACTACGCGCCGTACGGAGCACCGGAAGTCCCGTACGACGACCTCACCACCTACAGCGGCTACGACGCCACTGGTTTCGCGGTGGGCACGGGCCAGACCGGAGCCTTCGACGCGTACTACGGCGTCCAGACGGGCGGCGCGCAGACCGGCGGGTACGACACCACCGCCTGGCAGACCGGCTACGAGCACGACCCGTACGCCACCCAGCACCACGCCGTCGCCGACACGGGCGCCTACGAGACCACCGCCTGGCAGGTCCCCGCGCAGGCCACCGGGCACGACGTCAGCGGACAGTGGGACGCGAACGCGTGGCTCCAGACCGACGGCGCGGCGGGCCACGACCAGGCCCAGCAGTGGGACTGGAACGCCCAGACCTATGACACCGGCGCCTACGACGCCACGCAGTGGAACTCCGACGGCGCGGCCTCCGGCCACCAGGAGCACCAAGAGCATCCGGCGCCGTACGACCCGCAGGACGCGGTGCCGTACGAGGCGCAGGACCACGCGTCGTACGACCAGCCGGCCGCCTTCGAGCATCTGGACGACGACCCGCACTCCCCCTACGGCGACGCCGCCGCGATCGAGGAGTTCGGCGAGACGGCGCCGCCCGAGGAGGAGCCGGACTCCACCGGCGAACTCCCCGTCGTGCCCGACCTCCTGGAGGACCAGGAGGAGACCGTACCGGCACCCCGTGCGGGCGGCCGCGCCGCGAACCGCTCCCGGCGCCGTTCGCCCGCCAAGCGCTCGGCCCTGCTGACGGTCGCGGTGCCCTCGGTCTGTGTGATGGGCGTGGCCGGGATCGCCGCCGCCTCGGTGGGCAACCTCACCGACGACGCCCAGGAGACCAGCGCCACCGCCTCGGACGCGCACACGGTGCAGCCGTCCGTCGCCAACAGCGAACTGGACAGCCAGCTCAAGACGCTCTCCGCCGGGGTCGACGACTTCACCGACCGGGCGAGCCGTACCCAGGAGCGCATCGACCTCAAGGCGCAGAAGGCGGAGGAGAAGCGGAAGGCCGCCGCCGAGGCCGCGCTCAAGGAGCGGCTGCGCCCCAAGTTCCTGCTCCCGGTGGCCCAGAAGGGTCTCAGCGCCTACTACGGCCAGGCGGGCGTGAACTGGATGTCCGTCCACACCGGCATCGACTTCCCCGTCGCCTACGGCACGAGCGTGATGGCGGCCACCGACGGCGTCGTCTCCACCAAGTGGAACAGCGCCTACGGCAACATGATGATCATCACGGCCAAGGACGGCACCGAGACCTGGTACTGCCACCTGTCCAGCTACCGCGTCGCCAGCGGTACGGCCGTCAAGGCCGGCGACCCGGTCGCCTTCTCCGGCAACTCGGGCAACTCCACCGGTCCGCACCTGCACTTCGAGGTGCGTCCGGGCGGCGGCGCGGCGATCGACCCGCTGCCGTGGCTGCGCAGCCACGGGCTCGACCCGACCTGATCGTCTCCGAAATCGAAGAACGAGCCCCCGCCTCGAAGGCGGGGGCTCACTCGTCTGCGGTCTGGTCTGCGGCTTCCCGCCCGGCTACAGCTTCTCGACCGGGGCGTACCTCAGCAGCAGCCGCTTGGCGTTGCCGCCGCCGAAGTCGATCGTGGCCTGCGCCTTGTCCCCCGCACCGGCCACCGCGACGACCGTGCCGAGCCCGAACTGGTCGTGCGTGACCCGGTCTCCGACCGTCAGCGACACCACCGGCTTCTCCGAGGCCCGCCGCGTGGCGAACCCGGACGCGCCCGCCGCCGACGAACGCGAGCGGGACGAGGAGAGCGAGGACGCGATCGAACCCGCCCGGGAGGACGGCGGCGCGGCCGCCGCACCCGTCCGCTTCCACTCCATGTGGGTGGCCGGGATCTCGTCCAGGAAGCGGGACGGCGGGTTGTACGAGGGCTGGCCCCAGGCGCTGCGCATCGAGGCGCGGGTGAGGTACAGCCGCTCTCGGGCGCGCGTGATGCCGACGTACGCCAGGCGCCGCTCCTCCTCCAGCTCCTTGGCCTGGCCGAGGGCGCGCATGTGCGGGAACACGCCGTCTTCCATTCCGGTGAGGAAGACGACCGGGAACTCCAGGCCCTTGGCGGTGTGCAGGGTCATCAGCGTGATGACGCCGTCGCCGTCCTCATCGTCCGGGATCTGGTCGGAGTCCGCGACGAGGGCGACCTTCTCCAGGAAGTCGGCCAGGGTGCCCTGGTCCTCGCTCTCCTCGCGCTCCTGCTCGAACTCCAGGGCCACGGCGGCGAGTTCCTGGAGGTTCTCGATGCGGGTCTCGTCCTGCGGGTCGGTGGACGCCTGCAACTCGGCGAGGTATCCGGTGCGTTCGAGGACGGCCTCCAGGACGGTGGCCGGTCCGGCGCCGGACTCGACGATCGTGTGCAGGTCCTCCATCAGCGCGTTGAACCGCTTGACCGCGTTGGTGGAGCGCGATGCCATGCCGTACGCCTCGTCCACCCGCTTCAGCGCCTGCGGGAAGCTGATCTTCTCGCGCTGGGCGAGGGCGTCGATCATCGCCTCGGCACGCTCGCCGATGCCCCGCTTGGGCACGTTGAGGATGCGGCGCATCGGCACCGAGTCCTCGGGGTTGGCGAGGACGCGCAGGTAGGCCAGGACGTCCCGGACCTCCTTGCGCTCGTAGAAGCGGACACCGCCGACGACCTTGTAGGGCAGGCCGACGCGGATGAAGATCTCCTCGAAGACACGGGACTGGGCGTTGGTGCGGTAGAACACCGCGACGTCCCCGGCCTTGGCGTCGCCCGCGTCGGTGAGACGGTCTATCTCCTCGGCGACGAACTGGGCCTCGTCGTGCTCGGTGTCCGCGACATAGCCGACGATGCCCGCGCCCTGGCCCGCGTTGGTCCACAGGTTCTTCGGGCGGCGCGACTCGTTGCGCTCGATGACCGCGTTGGCGGCGGAGAGGATGGTCTGCGTGGAGCGGTAGTTCTGCTCCAGCAGGATCGTCGTCGCGTTCGGGTAGTCCTCCTCGAACTGGAGGATGTTGCGGATGGTCGCGCCGCGGAAGGCGTAGATCGACTGGTCCGCGTCACCCACGACGCACAGCTCGGCGGGCGGCAGGTCGGCCTCGCTCGGCGGCACGTCCTCATCGTGCGCACCGGTGCCGACCAGCTCGCGGACCAGGGCGTACTGCGCGTGGTTGGTGTCCTGGTACTCGTCGACCATGACGTGCCGGAAGCGGCGGCGGTAGTGCTCGGCCACGTCCGGGAAGGCACGCAGCAGGTTGACCGTGGTCATGATCAGGTCGTCGAAGTCGAGCGCGTTGGCCTCGCGCAGCCGGGACTGGTAGAGCGCGTAGGCCTGGGCGAGGGTCTTCTCGAAGCCGTCGGTGGCCTGGGCGGCGAAGTCCTCCTCGTCGATCAGTTCGTTCTTGAGGTTGCTGATCTTGGCGCTGAAGGACTTGGGCGGGTAGCGCTTGGGGTCGAGGTCCAGGTCGCGGCAGACCAGGGCCATCAGCCGCTTGCTGTCCGCCGCGTCGTAGATCGAGAACGACGAGGTGAAGCCCAGCTTCTTCGACTCGCGGCGCAGGATGCGGACGCAGGCGCTGTGGAAGGTCATGACCCACATCGCGTTCGCGCGCGGTCCGACGAGCTGCTCGACGCGCTCCTTCATCTCGCCCGCGGCCTTGTTGGTGAAGGTGATCGCGAGGATCTGGCCCGGGTGCACATGGCGCTCGGCCAGGAGGTGGGCGATGCGGTGGGTGAGCACGCGCGTCTTGCCGGACCCGGCGCCCGCGACGATGAGCAGCGGGGAGCCCGCGTGCACGACCGCGGCACGCTGGTTCTCGTTCAGCCCGTCCAGGAGGGCCGCCGCGTCGATCGCGGGGCGCGGGGCGCCGTCGCGGTAGTGCGCGTCGCGGTCCGGCGGCAGGTCGAACTTCCCGCCGAACAGATCGTCCGGAAGCGGCTCCGGAGCGTGTTCGTCCTCGGGCGGTGGGGGCTGTTCCTCGTGGCCGTGCGGGGCCTGGAGGTCCGCCAGGAAGCTGTCGTCAAAGAGGCTGCTCATCGCTCTACGAGTCTAGGGCGCCCCACCGACAACCGGTCGCCACCCGGGGAACCCGTTCGGAATTCCGGGGAGTTGATCTCGGTGGGGCGGTGTATGGCCTGGTCGCAGCGGCCGGTGGCCTGGCGGGGGAGGCCGGGGGTGATGCGGCCCACGCCGTCGGCGAGCACACCCCGAGGGCCGGGCGGGGGCGCGCGTCCTTTCGAGCCCCCCGCGCGCGTGCCCTGCGGGCCGGGGCGGCGCGGCTCCCTAGCATCGGGACATGTCCGGCATCCCAGGTCTGCGCGCGTGGTGGTGGGAACGTCCTCCGGCGGCGGGTACCGCCGTGATGGCGACCGCCGTCGTCTCGATCGGCCTGCGTCTGGCCGGCGCCGAGACGGTGTCCCTGATCTTCCTGGCCCTGGCCTGTGTCGGCTGGCTCGCACTGGGCGCCGACTTCGCCGTACGGCTGGCCCGGCAGCGGGAGCGGTGGCTGACCGAGGCCCGTACCCCGGTCGCGCTCACCGCCGTGGCCGCGACGGCCATGCTCGGCACCCGCTTCGCGCTGCTCGACGCGCCCGTCCTGGCCGAGGCGCTGCTGGCCCTGGCCGCACTGTGCTGGCCGGTGCTGCTCTACGTCGTCGTACGGCACTGGGGGCATCGCATGCCCGGAGCGGTGTTCCTGTGTTGTGTGGCCACACAGGCGCTCGCGGTACTGGCGGCCACGCTCGCCGGAACCGAGGCGGTGGCGTGGCTCGCCCACACCGCACTGGTGCTGTTCGGGGTGGGCCTGCTGCTCTACGGCCTCGCCCTGCCGCGCTTCGACCCGCGCGAGCTGACACGGGGCCCCGGCGACCACTGGATCGCGGGCGGCGCGCTGTCCGTCTCGGCGCTGGCCGGGGCCCGGCTGATCTCCGCCGACAGCTCGCGGCTGTACCTGTGGAATGTGGACGACAGCGGCGTCCTGCGCGATGTGACGGTCGCCCTGCTCGTCCTCGACCTGGCCTGGTACGCCGTCCTGCTGGTGGCGGAACTGGCGCGCCCGCGTCCGCGGTACGGCCTCGGGCGCTGGGCGACGGTCTTCTCGATGGGGATGACGGGGGCGACGACCCTCGCGGTCGCGGCCGCCGTGGGCATCGGCTGGCTGCGGGTGCCGGGCCGGGTGCTGGTGTGGGTGTCGTTCGCGGTGTGGCTCGCGGCCGCCGCGGGCGCGGTGCTCGCGGCGCGGTCCGGAGCCCGGGGTCAGGACGGCGGTCCCGAGGCGTCCGGGGTCACGTCCACAGCACGGCGATGAAGATGTTCGCCGTGGTCAGCGCGCCGACCAGGGCGAAGGAGCCCTTGTCGACCGTCTCCTCGTCACGCTTCACGTAGACCAGGCCGAGGATCACGATCAGCAGGGCCAGCTTGATGCCGATCTTGATGGAGTTGACGTGGTGGCCCTGCGCCTCGTTGAGGCCGACCAGGATCACGCCGGTGACCAGCATGGTGAACGCGCCGTGCAGCATGCCCGGGACGAAGCGGGCGGTGCCCCGGCCCATCGCCTTCATCTGGGTGAGGAAACCGCCGAGCAGCGCGGCGATGCCGATGATGTGCAGGCCGACGAAGAGATGGATGAGTACGTCCATGTTCAGGAGCCTAGCGGGGGCGCGCCGTAGCACCTCTCCTGCCTCACGTGTCCGCAATGCGCTCATCGGTCACCAGCCCGCGCGAAGGCGACGCTTCCACTTAGGCGACCCGGTCGTAATCGGTCTCGATAAGGACTGTCGCGGACAATTCAGCACACCCGTTACCAAGCTGTCACACACCCGCCTAGCGTCCTCCCCCAGGTGACCGGCTCCCCACGCCGCCCGGACCAGGGGCGGCAGCCGGACACCACCGCCGAGGAACGTCCGGCGGCTGCCCGTCTCCCCTGTGCGGGCGGCAGCCGGACACCGGCCGCTCGAGTCGTACGGGTCCTCGGCCGTACGAGTCCAGGGAAGGACGTGACGGTCCAGGTGGCAACGCACCGGAGGCCCCGACATCGCTCGCTGGGTGGCAACACCGCCCGCACGGCCGCGACCCTCGCCCTCGCGGGGGCGGCGACCGCGACGGCCTTCGAGGGAGTCGGACACGCCGAGCCCCAGCTCACCCCGGCGCAGGTCAGGACCAGAGTGGACACGCTGTACCGGGAGGCGGAGAGCGCCACCGAGAAGTACAACGGCGCCAAGGAGAAGGCGGACGCGGCACAGCGGCGGCTCAACTCGCTGTACGACGAGACCGCCCGCGAGCAGGCCCGGCTGAACACCGCCCGCGACGCGCTCGGCACCTACGCGGCCGCGCAGTACCGCGACGGCACCATCGCCCCGACCTGGCAGCTCGCCCTCTCCAGCGACCCCGACCGGTACCTGGACGGAGCCGCGCTCGCCGAGCGCGTCGGCGACCAGCAGGCCGGTGCCGTCACCCGGGTACGCACCCAGCTGCGCGAGATCGAGCGGCTGCGCGGTGCCGCCCGCGTCGAGCTGAAGTCGCTGCGGAGCCGCCAGGCGGAGCTGAAGCGGCAGAAGAAGACCGTCACCACGAAGCTGACCGAGGCCCGGCGGCTTCTCGACCGGCTCACCTCCCGGGAACGGGAGAAGGCCACCGGCGCCGCACCGGCCCACGCCGACCGCGCCGTCCCGGCCGCCCGGCCGGTCCGCGC